>JAHEKS010000080.1:0-13136 GCA_024638215.1 Acidobacteriota bacterium
TGTGCTGCGGACGACCTTGACCAGCCGCTCAGGTTTTTCTTCCATCAGCGGGATGCCGCGGGGGACGAACATCCAGCGCGCGTGGCTGTCCTGAGCTTCGCGCGGCGCGCCCTCATCCAGTTCCACCGCAGGCTTCCAAGCGGAATCGTCATAGCCACTCTCTTGCCAGCCCCATGGATATTGATTGCCGTCCACGCGCTCGCCCGGCCCGACCACGCTGTAAGACGCGACTTCTTTGCGGTCGAGCGGAACCATTTTGATCGCCGGATCCGAAGCGCACTTCCAGGTGCGATTAGTATTCACTTGTTTTTCGGTTTCAGAGTCGCCCTGCAAGATGAAGCCCGTTTGGCTGGTCATTTGGGCCATGGGCGCCTGCTCGGCGAAATTCCAGACAACAGCGGCGAGGATGTTCGAGCCCCGCCTCAAATGGGAGGCGATATCGAGCGTCTCGTAGCGCCAGTGAAACAGGTCGCCACGCGCCGGGCCTTCCAGCACGCGAGCGCCATTGACGAACAATTCGTAGCGGTTGTCGCCGCTCGCGTGGACGACGAAGTGCTTCGGGACGTCCTGCAATTCAAAAGTCTTTCGGAAACGATAGACGCCAAACTCGCGCTCGGGCGCTCCCGCGCAGGTAATCCAATGCGCGGGCCAGGACTGCGCCCGAAGATTGGGGCTGCCTTGTTGCGCCAGACTCGCTTGCCGGGGCACAAGCAGGACGATGACGGCCAGCATGAAAAATCGGTAGCGGATGGTTCGCATGGAATATCCTCCCTCGTAGCTCGGGGGTTAGGCGGCGCGGTTGTTCCCCAGGGTTTTATCACGCGCCGTGCGACGCTTCAAGGAAAACGGTAAGTCAAAGGCCGAACGAAAAGGGCTTGTGATGCAACCAAAGTCTGTTAACCTTGGCGCGATGAAAAGACGGTCATTCCTGAAACGCGCCGCGGTATTGCCCGCGCTCGGCTCGACGGCGCGAGCCGTCGCTAACCCGGCATCGCCGGCTGCCAGGGCGAGCGCGCTCGAAAAAGGCCGCTATTCGCCGGGCCGGATTCCGAACGAGTACAGCCTTTACCTTCCGGGTGAGAAAGAAGCGCTGGAGGAGTCTCCACGCGTGACGCGGATCGAGGAGGGGACCGTTGACGCGCGCCTGCGAGGCACAGCGAAAACGCTCCGCGCCGGCGACTCGATTGCGGGCTGGCAACTGGTGGCGATTTTGCCGTGGCTTAACGGCGTACCGACCGCGGTATTTGAAAAGCACGTCACGCATCAGGGCGCGATGGTGTATGCGACCGAGGCCGGCGAAATCGCGCGCATCCCCAAGCGCATCGGCGACCTTTCCAAAATTTGCCCGCGGCCGGTGAATACGCCGCACGGCATCAAGCTGGAGCGGCCGGCGCGCTATGTGCCCGGTCCCGACGTTTGCGGGAACTATATTCTGAATTCAAACGCAGATCCCTCGTATGAAAACGTTGCGGCGCTCGGCCCGGAGTTGATCGGCTGGACGCTGGTGGCAAACGAGGAGGCCGGTCCGGAGAGATCGCTGTGGCTGGAAGCCGACGGCAAATCGCGGCAGTTGGGGACGAATCCGCAATCGCTTTGGGCGCCGGATTTGACCGGGCGACTTTTCGATCCGCGCCGCTTCCTGCCTTCCGAATACCTTTACGAATACGTGCCCGGCTACAGCAAGCGAACGCTTCTGGGCGGATACCTCCCGGCCGCGGATATCGGAGTCTGGAACCCGAAGTTCAAAGTGGGCTACGAGGTCATGGCGCTGCTGCCGCCCGGCGCCGATGCGAAGCCGATGGCGCGTATTCGCGCCCTGCGGGCGCCCCACGAAAAGGGAGCGCTGATTCCTGCCGGCGACACGAATGCGAATGTGCCGCAGCCCGAGGCGGAGTTTGTCGAGCGCTATTGGAACGGTTCGCGCGAGGAGTTTTTCTCTTCTCTGGTCGGCGTTTGGAATAAATGGCGTCACTTCTTCGAGGACCGCATGCAGGTGGAAATTCCCGACCAGTGGCTGGCGGACGCCGCCCGCGCGGGAATCGTTCTGGCGCGGACCAGTTACCGCGGTCTTGAGCCCACCTATCAAATCGGCGAGGGCGCTTATACCAAAATTCCCGAGCGCAGCCACGCGCTGTTTCCGGTGGCGCATTACGAATTCGTGTGGGCACAGCAACTCTGGAATTTGGCGGCGGAGGCTGAGCCCCATTTCGAGCACTACCTGGAGCACTACATTCTTCCCGACGGCAATTTCCTTTACAACACCCAGGACCAGGTGGAAGCGCCGCTGAATGCGGGCGTCTTTCTTGAGAATTCGGCGCGCGCGTACGATTACACTCGTGACCGCGAGGCGCTCGACCGGCGGCTTCCTGTCCTCCAGCGAATGATTGATTTCGTCGAAAAGCGCTACCGGTGGTCGACGCGGAATTTTCCCGCGGACGATCCGCGCCACGGTCTGATTTGGGGCTCGCCGGAAGCGGACAACGGCGATCCGGCTGACGATTATCCGGACTCGCATCCCTACTACTATCAGAACGCTGCGTGGATTTGGCGCGGGCTGAAGGAACACGCCCGGTGTTTGGAGCGCGCGGCCCAGGACTCGCGGGCTGAAGCCTACCGGCGCATGAGTGACGACGCGGCCCGCCTGGCGGCCGAGATGCGGGCCGACATCGAGCGCTCGCTGGCCAGGACGCTCGAGGATCGCAATCCTGCCATGAAATCGGCGGGCATCACGCCGTTCACGGTCTTCGACACGAAGCGTCAACCGGCGGAGCTTTCCAGCTACGAAAACCACCGCTACATGATGGACTGGTGGACCAGCGATTGGGGCGATCCCGCGCTCGACGAGGGGCACTTCCGCCACCGTGAATTGGCCGGCGAACAAATCCTCGGCATGAATACAGACGGTGATTACCCGCGCACTTCCAATTTCATGGAGCACGGCACGCTGGCGGGAAGAATTCGGCAGGAAGACTACCGGCCGTTCCTGCTGGCGCTTTTCGGGAATCTCTGTTTCGCGATGGATTCGGGCAGCCGCTATGCGCCGGAGGACGCGCTGCTGCCGGGGAATTTTCCGGGCGAGGGAAGTCCCTACGCCTGGTCGGCCGTGGTGAACAGCGAATTGCAGCCCGCGCTCGCCTTGCGCTGGATGCTCTGCTATGAGGAGCACGACCGCGAGGTCGTGCATCTACAAAAGGCCGCGCCGCAACATTGGTTTGAGGCGGGAGAAACGATGCGGGTTCGGAACTGCCCTACGCGGTTTGGGCCGTTGAGTTGGACGACCGAAGCGGTCGCGGGGAAGGGAAGCCGCCCCGCCTGGCACGTGACCATTCAATTGCCGAACGATTTCCCGGCGACCTTAGTTGTTCATATCCATCCTCCCGATCGGGCGGCGCTTCAGTCCGCTTCCACGGGAGAGGTGCACCCCGACCGGGTTGTGTTGTCTGCGCAACTCCTCGCGGGCAAGAAGACGATCGTCATTGAAATCGCTTAAGGACGGTGACGTCTAAGGAAGCTGCAGGCTCTTCCGCTTGATTTCATACCGCGATTCAGATAACGTGACATTCAAAGTTCCCGTGGCAAAGTACGAGAGCGAGGATCGGAGCGATGAACCAAGGACCCCTCAACCTGCGAATCCGCCATGTCCAGAACGTCATCATCCTGGACTTGACCGGCCGGCTCATCATGGGAGACGCGGATACGGCGCTTCGAAGCACGGTGCACGATCTCCTCGACGGGGGCGCCAAGAACCTCGCCATCAATCTGGCCGAGATCAAGTACATTGACAGCTCCGGTGTGGGATCCCTGGCCTCCGCCTGGACGACGTCCAAGAAAGCGGGCGCGACCTGTAAGATTTATGCTGTCCCTAAGAAGGTTATGCTCGTGCTCAAGATCTCGCGTCTGGATTCGGTGCTTCAGGTTCTGGAGGACGAAGCCTCGGTTCTGACCAGCTTCCCGGCTTGAGATTTTCCCGGCGGCAGGCGCGGCGGTCGTTTTTCCGCTTTCGCTTGCGTCACGGCCTTGCCGACTTCTTGTCGGCGCGATTTAGCTCAAAACAGGTTTGACGGTCCGGCACGGCGTGGTACAATGCGACCAGATAACGCAACTGTCGGCATGAAAGTAAGTCATGTTGAAGTTCTTGTTTGGCAAGAAAGGCAGCGCTGAGCGGCAGCCTCGCGTCACAACAGAGATTTGTGTAAATTTTCGCAGGGTCAGCGAGTTCTCTTGGAACATCGGGAAAACGAGCAACATCAGCCGCAGTGGCGCTCTCATCCGCGCCGTTCAGCAACTCGGCCCCACCACCCCCGTCGAGATAGAGTTTGTGGCCCCTCCCGTGTTCGGAGATGAGGCGGGCCAGCTCGTGGCCTGCCGCGCAAAAATCGTGCGAACTTCACCGCCTCCGCCCAACGATCGCCGCTCCACCATGGGAGTTCACTTTTCCAAGCTGGCAGTTGTGCGCCGCCCCGGCGAATGGTAGCCGCCGGACACATGACTCTCGCCCTGTGACTCTGATTCCGCCCTACCAACCCTGAGACAGCTCCCTCGCAAGCGATCTGCCTTCGCCGGAGCAAGATCGCGCGGTGCGGCCTCGGTATCTGCAATTCCTCCAATCTCAATGTCAGCGGTTCCGATGATGCCGCACCCTTTTCGCAAAGGAGTTCCGGTCCGCGTTCATTGGGAGTAAAATGCCGCGCGGAGCTTCTCTTACACAAGGAGGCTATTGAACAATGCCCGGAACTTACAAATTCACCGAACTGGTGGGCACCTCACCGGTAAGCTTTGCCGAGGCCGTGAAAGCCGCAGTAGCAGAGGCCGCAAAGACAGTTCGCCACATGGACTGGTTTGAGGTGGTCAGCGAGCGGGGCAGAATCGTTGACGGCAAGGTGCAGGAATTCCAGGTTGTTCTCAAAATAGGCTTCAAGCTGGAACGAACACCCTGATCAGAACACATGATCCCTGTAAGCAATCCTTGGCGTAACCGGAGAAACCGGCGCCGAAACGTGCCTGTCCCTGCAGGAAAGGGACGCCGCGCCGGCCCGCGTCCGGAACAGCCCGCCTCAGCGGACCATGCGGCGAATGGTGAAGAACTTGATCTGCTGTTGCGCTTCGCTGGTCGCCATGGGCGAATAGTAGTAGTAGAGGTTCGCCTCGACTTGCGTCAGGACGCCTGCCGGCACGAGAAAGTCGAATGTCTCGGTACGCGTTTCGTTGGCCGCGATACGGGTGTCCGACAGCAACCGGGCGGATTTCACAAAGGCGACCGGCTCGAGCTCCACCACTTTGCCCTTCGGGTCGGCGATCTTGCGCTGGAAGACGCGTTCCTGGCGGAACGCCCGCCCCGAATAGGGGTTGGCACGGACCTCCAGGATCAGTTTGCGAAGCGGCGAGCCCGTCGGCACCGAATGTCCCGCCCCGCGATTCGAGAGTTTGACAATCACCCTCAGCCGGTTTCCTTCGTGCGTGGCGACGAGCTCCGTATGAAGCGCCTTGTTCAACTGCTCGATGGAATGGCTGCCCGGCATCGCGTGGAGATTGATGCCGTGCTGGGCGACCTGCTTGACGCGCGCGTCCACCACTTGGCCTTCGACCTGGTACATGTGGCACGACTGGCAGCCCACGCCCGCTTTGGCGTAGGAGCTGGCCTTCCATTCCGAATAAGTGGAGAGTACCGGAAAGCCCAGCGCGTCGCGGTATTCGTGGCAGGGGGCGCAAACCAGCGACGTCGTGTGGACAGCCGAGTATTCCGTGGCGTGAGCGCTCGATTCCACGTCTTTCCACGGCCCGCTTTTGACCAGCGAGAATTCGACGTGTGCCCGGGGATTCGGACCCTCCATGGATATACTGCGAATGGAGTGGCAGTAATCGCAGGTGACGCCTTCCCAGCTTACCTTGCGGATCAGTTTCAAGTCTCCGATCTGAACCGCGATGGGGGAGTGGCAGCCGAGGCACGTCTTCCGCGTGGAGGCGCCGAAGTCGGCTTCCGCCATCTTCATGGCGTCCTGGAACAGGCGGCTCTCGACGGCCTGCGAATGCGCCGAGTGTTTCCAGCCGTCCTCAATGGCGCGATGGCAATCTCCGCAGAGCTCCGCACTGCTCGGCGGTTCAAGGTCGGTCACCCATTTGGGAGCGGATGTCCAAAGAAAAGCACACAACAAGTAAGCCCCAATCCACACAGTTCACCCCCGGTTGGTGTCGGTGGACGTCAGGTCGGGGAAGCAGGACCGGCCCGCCGGGAAGTTGCGCGCGCCGTTGCGAGGGAACAAATTGTACCTCAAGGACGGGAAAAAGGAAGACATTTTTTCCACTTGGATGCGGTTCGCTGATGTACTTCGCGGTTGACATTGCGTCGCCACTGTTATATCCTCGGCAGGCTAAAGGGGATAGCGCGCACCGGAGGAGAAATGTCTGCGGACAAGTGCCCTCATCCCCGACGTTTGCGGCGTATTCCGGCTCAACTCCCCATCAAACTGGTTCTGGGCTCGCTATTTACAAAATCGGCGTGTGACGCCTTGACCCTCGACATTTCGCAGGCGGGCGCAAGAGTGCGGGCCAGCGTTCCCCTTTCACCGGGACAGTCCGTTCAGGTCGTGCCGAGCGAAGGCATCAAGCGAGCCATTCCCGGCCGGATCGTTTGGGTCAGCCCGCTTTTCACCGGGCCGCACGGCGAGGCCGGAATCGAATTCCTGCAAACCTGAAGATGGACGTCCGGGGCCCGCGGTCAAGCCCGCAAGCTGTTCCGGCCGGCGCGCGCACCCGCGCGGCCGCATGTCTGACTTTCTATCCAGTTGACTTTGTGGTCCACTTGGAGTAGCGTGAGGGGGTTACCGATCCCAAACGAGGCGCGTTCTGCCCATGCCGGACGAATCGTTGAGCATCAAAGTGCGCCAGGTGAAAGACGTCGCCGTGCTGGACCTGGAAGGCCGGCTCATCATGGGCGAGCCGGTCGAAAAACTCAGCGCTCAAGTCCAAAGCCTGCTCCAGGGTGGATCGAAGCGGCTGGCCGTGAATCTTGGCGGGCTGACTTACGTGGACAGCACCGGCGTCGCCTGCATGGTGGACGCTGTCTCCGACGCGCGCAAGGCCGGGGCGGAATGCAAATTCTTTGCCGCAACCAGTAAGGTATTACAGCTCCTAAGGATAGCCCGGTTAGATACCGCTTTCGTCATCCTTGCCGACGAAGACTCGGCGCTTTCCAGCTTCTAGACGGCCGTCTTCATCGCGTTGCCGACTTGACCTGCACCTACTTGCCAGGGGTTGACACTATCTGCGTGTTGAATCCGCTCAGGAAGTGAGCGTCCTTTGGACTGACCTGGATGGGAAGGCCAGCGAAGTTCTGCACCATTGCGGCGACCTCTTTGTAATTGCGTTTATCGGCCTGAACTCCGATAGCCCTGCCATCCTTGGTATCGATGGAGAAAAAATGCTGGTGGTGCGGCATCGCGCCGATGATGACACCGACTCCTAGCGAAGCGACGCCGGTGATAATCCCGGTCACCCAGTGGTGGTACGCGTTTTGCCCATAGTGAAGCCCCACAAGATCGGTTTTGGCAACAGTCACGGTTTGGATCGGAGTACATTTTGGGCAGCTGAGCGTCAGCTTGCCATGCGATGTGGAAAGGGTGTTGTCCCAATCTTTAGGCTCCGTTTTCGTCACTCCAGGAGCCACGAGCACCCTGAGCTTTGTCGCGACAGCTTCAGCGGGCGAGCTCGGCACCTCGTTGCCTGGCGGAGTGGCCGTCGCGGGCGCCGGCTGGTCGGGCGGTTCCTTTGTAGGGGCAGTCGCTGTTGGCGGCGGCGGCTGTGCTGGCGGCTCCTTGGCCGTCTGAACTGTGGTCGGTGCCGGCGGCTGCTTCGGCGTGGGCGCCAAAGCCCGGAGCATTCCGATAAGTTCGTCGTCGGCTCCCGCCTCGCGAAGTTGTTTTTCCGTGTCCTCGTTTACTTGAAAGGCGATGCCGTATTGTTTCGCCAACGCGCCGACGCGATCCGCTGACACTCCGTTCTGGAGCAATCGAATCACTTCAGACTTCACCAGTGGCTCCCGTGCCTCCTGGGCGCGAGCGGTTTGGGGCCCGGCGGCCGCGATAACTAAGAACATCATACTGGCGAGCACACTTCCGTAAATTGATTTTGCGTGGTTCATAGCGATGAACCTCCCTGCGGCGCAAGTTTCCGATGTGCGAACCTTCTCTCGGGAATGCCTCCCCTCGACCGGCGGAGGCCGCCTCTGCTGCGCAGCCTACTACAAACAGGGCTGGGGAGCAAGGCCGTCAAGCTTCCTTCGCTGCTTCGCGAAGAGGGGAAGCCGCCGCCTCCCCAGTGAGCTTCGCTCAGGCTCCGTTCCGGGCTCGTTTGCGCCTTCGCACCGGTCGTTCCTCCCGCCTGCCCTGGATTTTCAACAGGTTAACGGCTTTGTCCGGCGATAAAAATGCATTCTTTATTATCTCGTTTCCGCCCTTTAGCCGCACGAGAACCGCATATACACCGGCTGCGACGCGACCGGCGGCAGGGAACGCGGTGTGCCGAAGTGTCAGATGGCGTTGAGCGCGGAACGCAGGGACCTCCGGGCGGTTTTTCCGGAGCGGGCGATAAGACGGACTGGCCGTCGGACGCTAGGCTAGCGATGTAGCCTCAGTTTGTCAAGGGAAATGGCAACGGCCCGCCGCCGCGGGATGCCGGGTTCCGGCGGGCGGGGATGCTCGCCTCACTTCGCGCGCAGGTGCGCGTCCGCGAAATTCAAAAACTGGTCCCAGTCGTATTCCGTGACGGTGTGCACCCCGTCGCGGATGTGGAAGGCCAGGGTGTGTTGGATAGGGTGATTGAGCGCCGGCATCTGGTCGGTGCCCAGCCCCTCCGCGCCCAGCAGGCGATAGACCGGCCCGGCGGCGACCTCGGCCAGGAATTCCCCGCGCGGATCGGCCCACTGGTCTCCCTCGGCTGCCGTCACGTAAACCGGCCGCGGCGCGTTCAGCGCTATCAGTTCGTGCGCATCCACCGGCAGGTCATTGATGTGGTCGGCATACTTCCTCAGGTTCCCGCAAAACCAGAAAGGGAAGTGGATCATCATGCTGGGGATGGTTTCGCCATAATTGCGACGCATCAGCGATGCTCCGCCTTCGCCGGGGCAGTTAGCGATCACCAGCGCGAAGCGTGTGTCCTGGGCGCCCGCCCAAAGGGCCGTCTTGCCCAGGCGCGAGTGGCCCATCACGGCGACGCGCTTTGCGTCCACGTCTTTATCCTTTTCCAGATAGTCCATGGCGCGGCTCAAGCCGTAGGCCCATGCGCCGATCGCTCCCCAATCATCCGGCGCGGGCGCGGTCTGGCCGGGCTTGAAAAAAAGCGGCTGAATGCCGTGGCGCCAGCCGCCCGCGAAATCCGGCTCGATGTCCTGGTAATAAATCGTGGCAAAGCCGTATCCACGGGCTAGAACCTTCGGCACATCAAACGTGGAATCGCTGCCGCGCGATTGCTCTGTGGCGCGGACCTGCTTTTGTGTTTTCGGGTCCCACAGCATCGCAAGCTTGACGCCCCGATCGCTTGTAACCGCCTGGTTGCCGCGAAAATTGAGCGAGAGGATGATGGGAACCGGCCGCGGGACACCGGCGGGGAGGTAAAGCAGCAGGTCTTCGCGCGGTGTGTCCTTGGTCGGCGAAAAATAGATGCTCACCTGCTTGCGGATGGCTTTGCCGCCCAGCGCGTGCTGATCCACGTCGAATACCTTGTAGCGGATGTTCTTGGGCGGACGGGGGCTGTGCCCGTAAACGTCGTCCTCGAAGAGTTTGAGGATTTCGAGTCGGCGCTTGGCCCAGTCGCGGCCATTTGTCACCGGCTTTCCGTTTTGGAAGACCAGCGGATCGGGAAGAGTGTACGTTCCCACTTTCGATTCGTCATAGTTGGCAACCGGCGGCTTTTGCGCCGAGCAGATCGAACCAGTCAGCAGCACACCCAGCGCCGCCGTAAAACCGAAAACCGCCAGCTTGGAGGAAAAGTTTCGCAGCATCATGTTGCCCCCCAGAAGATTGCACGCGGCGGATTGGTCCCCGCCCAGGTCATCCTAGCGCGCCAGGAAGCAGGCGCCAACACGAAATTCTCTTTACTACTAATGGCCGGAATATTTGCGGCTTGCAAGGAAAGTCAGATTCCTTGCAGCGCTCGGAATGACGACATTCTGAGCGCAGCGCAGCGAAGAATCTGCTTTTCGTCGCGGCTCCGCCGTGCTGTACTCTTGGCGAGTCTCAGGGTTTCTCACAGAGGCCACGGAGGGCCTCTGTGTTCTCTCTGTTAGAGCTTTTGGTCTTTTTTGTCGAGCCCCAGCTTAGCCAGGACGGGAGCGGGGCAGCCGTCCCATTCGGACTGCGGCTCGTTGCCGAGATAAGGGAGAGCCTTGAAGCCGACGCGGCTGGTGTAGTAGCCGCTCACCACCAAATCGCGCAGGCGGTTGAAGAACGCCACCGTGCTCGCGTCTCCTGCGGCGGCTTTTTGCGGATAGGCGATGCGGTCCAGAATCTGTTTTTGCTCGGCAGCGGTCGAGTCCGCAAAGTCATTCTGAAAGAGCCGGTTCGATTCCAGGTCCAGCCAGGTCAGCCCGCCCTGGATTTGCGCGGCCAGGTCGCCTCCTTTGAAGTTCAGCCAATCGTCAATAAACTGCGGCACGCCCGCTTCGACCGCGCCGTCGTTGTGCTGATCGGCCGGAATCATCAAATCGCAAAGAACCTGGATGGTTTTCCACTCGTGCGGATTGAAAACCTTGGGTTGATAAGCCGTTGGTGCCGCGGGGGCGGCGGAAGGTTCCTGCAACACCTGCGCCGCCGCGCCCAGCGGGGCCGAGGTCGCGAGCGCAGCTCCTGGCACGGCGCCGAGGATCTTGAGCATGTCACGCCGGTCAAGCCGGTGCTTAGTATTTGGATGATCTTGGTTTTTCACAGCGCCTCCCGTGACGATGATGACCGGCGAAGCGGGTTGCCCAACCTCGCGATGATTCCTCTTCAAGGTGCTACACCTCGCCTTTGCGGACCTGCGCGGCGATATACTCCGACGTTCGCCAAGCCAGGGCCATGATGGTGAGCGTCGGATTCTTGTCGGCGAGGCTGACGAAGGGCGCGCCGTCGGCAACGAAAAGGTTCTTGCAGTCCCAAGCCCGGCAATGCTCGTTGAGCACCGAAGTCTTGGGGTCGCTCCCCATGCGCGCGCCGCCCACCTCGTGAATCCCCTGGCCGCCGCGCGAAATGCCCCATTGTTCTTGCGGCCCGTAGGATTCAATGACCTCACCGCCCGCCGTTTTCACGATTTCCTGGAATGTTTGCTGCATGTGGGCGGCCATGCGGATTTCCTCATCGCCCCACTTGAAGTGGAACTTGAGGGTCGGAATTCCCCATTGGTCCACGAGGTCTGAATCAATTTCACAATGGCTTTCTTCATTGGGAATCATCTCGCCGCGGCCGTGAAAGCCCACGAACGACCCGTACAGCTTTTGGCAGTTTCGCTTCAGGTCTTCGCCGTAGCCGCCGCCCACGAAGCGCTCTGAGCCGCCCAGAATGCCGGGCATGGGCATGCCTTGCCGCCCACCGCCGAATTCGATGTGATAGCCGCGCGAAAAGGGAAGTTCGTGCCGCTGCTGCCGCTGGCAATTCCACCACGGCATGTAGAGGTGCATTCCGCCCACGCCGTCCCCGTTGTGCGGGGGCAGGTCCATCAGGGCGGGGAAGTGGCCGGTGACGTCGGACATCACCGTGTCCATCAGGTATTTGCCTACCAGACCGCTGGAGTTGGCGAGGCCGTTCGCGAACCGCGGGCTGCGCGAGTTCAGCAGCAGGCGAACCGTTTCGCACGAACTGGCCGCGAGCACGATCACCTTGCCGCGGGCCTGAACTTCCTTACGCGTCTTCTTGTCAATGTAGGAAACACCGGTGGCGCGGCCGTCCGCGCCGGTCAGAACTTCGCGCACCATCGCGTCGCAGCGAATCTCCAGATTCCCGGTCGTCAGCGCGGGATCCAGCAGCACGACGGGGGAAGAGAAGTTGGAACCCAGCCGGCAGCAGCGCCCGCATTGGGAAACGTAGTGGCAGGGCGGCCGGCCGTTGAGAGTCTTGGTCAGGATGGCCAGGCGCGAGGGGACGCAGGGGATCTGCAGGCCGCGACAGGCTTTCTGGACCAGCAGCTCGTAGCATCGCGGCGCAGGCGGCGGAAGAAATTTGCCGTCTGGCAGGTTCTCGATTCCTTCCTGCGAGCCAAACACGCCGATGAGCTCTTCCGCTTTGTCGTAGTAGGGCGCGAGCTCTTCGTAGGTGAACGGCCAGTCGAAACCCTTTTCGTCGCGGCTGTAGGGCTTGAAATCGTAAGGCCCATTGCGCAGCGAAATCCGCCCCCAGGAATTGGTTCGCCCGCCCAGCATGCGCGAGCGGAACCACATAAAATCGCTCCCGGGCGCGCTGCGGTAAGGTTCGCCCTCGACCTGCCATCCGCCCACCACGGCGGAGAAGTAATCGGCCGGGCCTTCGGTATTCAGAGCCCCGCGGTGGGGTGCGTCGTAAGTCCACTCCAGCCACTTGGAATCGCGCGCGGCGTCGTACCAGCTTCCGGCCTCGAGCATCAGGCACTTGGCGCCCGCCTTGGTCAGATTGTAGGCTACAATTCCGCCTCCCGCGCCTGAGCCGACGATGATGGTGTCATAGACCTGGGGACTGGATATCATTTGTGGCATGCAGGGCTCCTTGCTTTACCGGATTCATGGCTCACTGGAGCCGGACCAGTTGCGCGCCGCCGAGGGAATTCCCTTCGTTGTCGAACGAGATCGTTCCCGACGCTCCCGCGAGTTCCTTGACGCTCGCAATCCGGTCGCGCACGCGGGCCCGGTTGGGGCCGGCCTCGCGCACCGAAAGGGCGATCAGCCGGACCGCGTCGTACGCCTCGGCGGCAATGGAGCTGGGAAGCTTGCTCGTGGCAATCTGATAGCGCCGCGCGAAGCTTTCATACATGGCATGGGCTGTCTCGGCTCGCGCCACGCTCCAGACCCCGGAGTCACCGGCTCTTTCGGCTGATGGCGAAAGGTTCAATCCCATGCTTTCCTGCGCGGCTTCCTGGCAAAGGTAGACGGGAAGGGAAATGTTCGTTTCGCGCAGGGCGCGCAGCAACTCGCCCGCCGT
>JAHEKS010000080.1:13146-17975 GCA_024638215.1 Acidobacteriota bacterium
CGAGCTCGTCCAGAAAACCAATGCTTGCGGTGATTGATTGTGGATCGCCGCCAGCATCGCCGCGGCGTCAAGCTGCAAAGGATCGATGCTGACGCCTGCCGGTCCGGGCGCATGCAGTTCGCGCGCGGCGTCGAGAAACTCCTGCCCGCCCAGGCGCCCGTCGTGGCCGTTTTCCGTAACCAGAAGGACACGCCGAAAGCCACGAACGCCGTAGATATCCTTGGCGATCGTTTGCGCCTGCGCCGTGTCGCTGGGCGCCAGGCGGAAAATCCAGGGCAAATCAATTTGGGTTGTCGTTTTGTCGGAAGCCAGAGTCAGAACGGCGACGCCCAGACGGTTTCCCGCCTGCTCGCTGAGGTGCGCCGTCGAGCCGTTCGCCGACGTGACTACCGCAATCGCCTGCTCGTCGAGGACAAGATGGATCAGGGCGTTCGCGGTTTTGCCCCAGGAAGGACCGCTCTCATCGCCCACCGCGAGGGCTAACCGGCGGCCTCCGGCAAGCGGTCCGCGCGCGGCAGCGTCTTCCAGGGCCAGCTTGGCGGCGGCCAGGATGGCTTCGCCGTCGGCTTTCTGCGGGCCCTGGAGGGGCACAATGAGCCCAATCCGAATCGTCGGGCCGGCAAGGTCGTACGAGGCCTCCCGGCCCGGACCGTGGTAGTTAATCTCTTCCGATTTGATGGAGGCATAGGGTGCCGGCGCGCCAGGAACGTTTTGAGCGGATACCTGCGAGACGCCCGCCAGGACGGCCAGCGCGCCGAGAACAACCGCCAAGTTCGTGGATATCCGATGGAACATTTTGGGACTGTGGAAGGTGCCGGGGCTGATAAACGGTTTCACTGCGGTCGCCGGCGGCTCACCGTCCGGCGGCTGCGGCTTCGCCTTTCTCGTCCGTCCGAATTGCGCGCCAATACTCGAAATGACCATCTTTGACCCGGGCAAGACTGACGGGAGCAATGTTGTTCAAGGCATAATCGAAAAAGGCGCGGCCGCTGACGCCTTCGTAGGGCTTCATCTCGTGCTCGCGCAAAGCGTCCATGATGCGGCCCCGGTTGAGCCCTGCTTTGCGAATCGCGGCGATCAGAATGGTCATCCCGTCGTAAGCGTAGGAAGCATAAGGATCGGGTTCGGTTTGAAAGCGCTTGAGGAAATGCTGGCGGAACGCTTGCCATTTCGGGTCCTGGCGCGAGGGATCCATCGCGCTCACCGCCACCAGGCCCTCGGCGGCGGGGCCCGCCACGCGGATGACTTCCGGATAGGCGACGCGGCTGCTGCCGAAGACGGGCTGCTTCATGCCCAGGGCGCGCATCTGCTTGAGGATCTGTCCCGCCATTTCCGCGTCACCCCACAGCACCAAGGCGTCCGCATGGTTCGATTGCACCGCGGCCAGCAGCTTTGAAAAGTCCTTCTGGTCCTGTGAGTATTTCATCAAGAGCAAGGGTTCGTGGCCCATGCGCCGCGCCATGTCAATGAATTTCTCGTCGCCTTTGCGCCCATAGCGGTTGTTGGCGCGGATGATGGCAATGCGCTTCAGTTTGAGCTGATTGATGATGTAATCGGCCAGCGCGTAACCCTGCTGGCGATCATCGGGGAAATCGTGCAGCAGCCACTGGATGCGGGTCTCGGTGACCGTCGGGTCAGTGGTCCCGGTGTCAATGATGGGGATTTCCAGTTTCAGGGTGGCGCGCAGGGCGATATGCGTGGAGGCGCCGTCAATCGCGCCCAGCATCGCCCAGACGCGCTCGTCAAAATCCATTTTGACGATGTCCATGGACGACGCTCCCCACAGCGGCAAATCGTCGTGGATTTTGAGCACGAAGGGTTTGCCGTCGTAGCCGCCGTCGGCGTTGGCATCTTCGATGGCCAGTTGCGCGCCGTGCAGCATGGCGATTCCGTAGGGAGAGTCGGGGTTATCCACTCCCAAAGGCCCCAGGAAGCCGATATGGATGCCTGAGAGCTTTTGCAGGCTGGGGGCAGGTGCGCTGCGGGCCGCGCCGTTGTATTCCAGAGTATCGGGCTCGATGAACCAATCCTTGTAGGCTTTGCGGAAACGCCCGTAGGGGACCGCCGCGCGCGGCATGTTGCCATAGATGATCTTTTCAGAATGCTGGGGCGGCGTCTTCTGCGGCGGGTCAGACTGCGGCCGCGCGCTCCCGCCGAGGATGAAGAGCGCAAACCAGACAACTAAGGTCGCTTTCCTCAATACATCCATCGGTACTACCTCTCCATAAGATCGCGGCGTTTCAGGAACGCTGCCCTGGCGGCCTAGCTTGCTCGCTTGGCAGCGCTCGCGACTTTGGCCGCCGACTCTTCACGTTCCTGGACGAAGCGAATGATTCTTTGCAGAGTCGCGGGATCAATGGCCTGGTCGGCGTCGCACTTGGGCTTTGCCGCGTCTCCTTGATCAGCCGCGATCTCGATGATCAGCCCGTCGCATCCAAACTCGATGGCGCCGCGGCTGGCCAATTCCACCATCGCCGTGATGCCCGTCGAATGGCTGGGATCCACGATGACGGGCAAGAAAGTGTATTCGCGCATGGCGGGAATCACGTTCAAATCCAGCGTGAAGCGCGAGTATTCTCCCGAGCAGGACGCCTTGATGCCGCGCTCGCACAGGACGATGTCCAGGTTGCCTTCCTTGGCGAGGTACTCGGCCGAGCCCAGCCATTCGCAAAGCCCCGCGGCCATGCCGCGCTTCAACAGGACGGGCTTGCCCGCGCGCCCGACTTCCACGAGCAGAGGATAGTTTTGCATGCTGCGCGATCCGATCTGGATCATGTCAGCGTATTCCGCCACCGTTTCCACCAGCCGCACGTCAATCACTTCCGTGACCACCGGCAAGCCCGTTTCGTCGCTGGCGGCCCGCAGAATCTTGAGGCCTTCCAGCCCCAGCCCTTGGAAGTCGTGTGGGGAAGTGCGAGGCTTGTAGGCTCCGCCGCGCAGCATGTCGGCTCCGGCACGGCGGGCGATGCGGGCCAGCTCCACCGTTTGCTCCCAACTCTCCACCGCGCACGGGCCGGCGATCACAACCGGCCGTCCCGTCCCGAATTGGACGTGTTTGACCTCGACGGCATGCAGGTGGCCGCTGCCGTACTGCGGGTTCGTTTCCCGGCTGACCAGCGGGCAAATCTTGGGCAAATCAGCAATCGTAACTTTTCCGGCTATTTTCACGGCTCGCTCCAGTTTCGAGGAACTCGCGGATCGCGTCCTCGTGACCTTTCGATTCCGGACCGAAGGGTCTCCGCACCCGGGCGGAGGCAGGCTTCGGTCGCTACTTCCCGTCGCGTCCCGGCGCGCCGGTCCGGCTGTCGGAATCAAATATCGCCATGGCCTCGATTTCAATCAACAAATCCGGCCGGCACAGAATGGCCTGGATGCCGGTGGAGGCGGGCAGCGGGTCCAGGCCCTGTTGTCTGAAGAATTCGGTGCGAATCTCGTTGAAGGCGGTGTAGTCGCGCTCGATGTCGCGCAGGTAGCAGGTGGTTCGCACGACATCTTTCCAGGATGCCCCTTCGGCTTCGAGCAGCGCGGTGATGTTTTCGTAGGTGCGCCACGCCTGGGCGTTGAAGTCGCCCGCGTGAATGGTCTGGCCCTTGTCGTCAACGCTCGCTGTGCCGGAAATGAGCAGGATCGTGACCCCCTTGATATCCAGCCGCAGCCCGCGCGAAAACGACGACGGCCGCGGGTAATTGTAGGCTTCGTTCAAGACGCGCGGAGCGCGCATCGCCTTCTTGGATACGGGCCGGTGATCCTGGTCCTTCACCAGCAGGACTTCAACGTCGGTTGCGTGCTGATTCATAGTTGAGCTCCTTCGATTGAGGTTGACGGATGCCGTGGCTCAGACCTTGAGCGGTGGCGACCCAGATATCATTTCCCTGGAAATCCATATTCAGAACGTAGTTATGGGCCAGCGACGTGGCCGTCGAGAGGGTTTTCTTTTTGCCGTCCGGATAAATGATCACAATGTCTCCGCGGCCCGTTTTGGGATCGGGGGCATAGTTGACCCACGTGTTTGTCTTGTAATTCAGGTAGCTCAGCCCCTTGTCGGTGCACGACCAGACATCGTCGCCGCGCGATTTGACCGCGTTGATGAAATCGGAAGCCAGCCCGCTGTCCTTGGTCAGATAGTTGTGCCAGTTGCGGCCGTCGTAGCCGCTCAGGCCGAAATAGGTCGAGGCCCAGAACATATTCGTGTCGGCGTTGTAGGCAATATTGCTGACGATGATGTGGATCAGCCCCTGGTTTCGGTAGAGGACCATCTCCATCTCGCCGTCGGGGTCAACGTAAGGCCGCCAGTATTTCCGTGCAATGTCGTAAACGATCACGCCGCCGCCCCACACCGCGCAATAAACCTTGCCCTTGTTGACGACCACACCGTAGGTCCACGGCTCTTCGAACGGGGCGTTCTTTTCGTTGAAGATGGACCAGGAATCGGTGTAGGTGTTGTAACGATTCAGTCCGGCGGTAGTGGCCACCCAGACGTCTTTCCCGTCCACCGCGACCCCATAAACCAGATCGTTCGCCAAGCCGCTCGATAAGTTGGTGAAGTTGGTGAACTTGCCGCCGGAAAGCCGGCTAAGCCCGCCGAAGGTCCCCACCCAGACTGTCCCGGTTTGGTTGTCCACCGCGACGCCCATCACCGGCCGGCCCACCAGCCCATCGGCCATCGTGTAAACTTTTTTCACCACGCCGTTCTCAATCAGCACCAATCCCTCTGAAGTGCCGGCCCACACGCGGTTGCCGTCCACCGTGACGCAATACACTTCGCCCGCGGGGAACCCATTGGCGGGGGTGTAGTTAATCCATTTTGTATAGAGCGGAGGGCCTTGAGC
>JAHEKS010000330.1 GCA_024638215.1 Acidobacteriota bacterium
CTTCCTCTGGTTCGCTTGGTCGGTCTCACCGACATATGGATCTTCTGCTTCTCGGCGCTGGAATGGGAATTGTGGGCGGGCTGTTTCCGAGCCCGCTGCACCTGATTGCGCTTTCGCAGGCGGCGTTGGGCCGGTGGGCGCGCGGCATCTTCATTCTGGTGGGCCCGCCCGTGGCCGTGGATGGAGCGCTGCTGCTCGTCACCTTCCTCTTCTATCAGTACATCCCGCACAACATCGCTCATTACGTGGCCTACGTTGGCGGAGTGGCCTTGCTGGCCTTTGCGACTTACGCGCTGATCGAGATGCGCGGCAAGAGCCGCGAAGAAATGGCGGAATCCTCCAAACTGACCTACGCCAGCGTCTCCGTGGCCACCTTGACGGAATTGACCGCTCCAGGAACATGGGTCTATTGGCTGACCGTGGCCGGACCCATCATTGCCGAAGGGCGGCAGAAAGGCTACTGGCACGTCGCTCCGTTTTTCATCGGAGGATTGGTGGGGTACTACGGCGCGGCGATTTTCGCCGTCTGGCTGATGAACTGGGGCGCCGGGTTGCACAAGGCTTTCAAGCAGCGACTCTTTCTGGTCGCCAACCTGCTGTTGCTGGTCCTCGGAATTTCCTACCTCATTCGCGCTTACCTGGGCACTTAAGACTTGTAGCGGTGCCCTTTGGGGCGCCACGGTGAATGTTTGGCGGGCTGAAGCCCGCCGGCACGAAGCTACTGCGAGCCTCTATTCCAGCGGTGGGTTGAGGTGGGGATCGAGCTCGTGCGCTTTTGCGAACTCCGCTCGCGCTTGCGTCTGGTCGCCTTTCTTGCGAAACGCGAGCGCGAGCTGGTAATGCGCGGCGGCGAAATCGGGGACAATCTTGAGCGCGGCGCGAAACTTTTCGATCGAACCGTCCACGTCTCCCTTGCGGAGCAGTTCGGCGCCGGTATTGGTGGCTAGGGTTGCGGCCTGAATGTTCATCAGCTTTTTGTTGAGCGCCTCGGCTTTTTGAAATTCCGCCGCGGCCTGGTCGGTATCGCCCTTCTGCCGCAGCACCATGCCCAGCGCCTGGTGCGCCCCGCCGTCCTCGGGATTCAGTTTCACCGCTTCGCGGAGCTCGGTCAAAGCGTCGTCGAGCTTGTTTTGCTGGCGAAGCACCGAGCCCAGGATCGAGTGCGCCTGTTCGTAATCGGGACGGACCTTGAGTGCGGCGCGGAACTGTTGTGCCGCATCTTCAAGCTTGCCCTGCTGCCAGAAAATCACGCCCAGCGTGTAATGTGCCTCAGGGAGCGACGGGTCGAGCGTGGTGGCCTGGCGCAACGCCTGAATCGCACCATCGAAAACCTCTTTCTGTTTCTGGGCCACGCCCAGGTTGTAATAGGCTTCGGCGTTGGAGGGGTCAATCGCGATCAAGTCGCGGAACGTTTTGATGGCGTCGTCCCACTGGGCCTTCTGGAGCAGCGCCAGACCCAGGTTGTTGCGCGGCGAAGTGTTCTTGGGATCGGCCTCGATGGCGGCACGAAACTGGGCGATCGCCTCTTCCGGCGCGCGCTCGGTCAGCAGCACCAAGCCGAGATTGTTGTGAGCCTCGGAGGATTTCGGGTCAAGCTCAACCGCTTTGCGAAACTGCTCGATGGCATCGGCAGGGTAGCCGTCTTTTTGCAGGGCCAACCCCAGCGCGTTGCGATACGACGGGGAAGAAGGATTGAGCTTGACCGCGACGCGCAGCTCGCTCAAGCCCCGGTCGTCCTGGCCGTTCTGCCGACAAGCGAGGCCGAGATAATAGTGCGCCTCCGCGTTGGCCGGCTGATATTTGACCGCCGCTTCCAACTCCTTCTCCGCTCCCTTGGCGTCCTGCAAGAACCAGTCGGCAACGCCCAGATGAAAGAGCGCCTGGGCATAGTCCGGTTTCGCATCCACCGCCTTCTGGAATTCGCCGCGGGCGCCCAGCAGGTTGCCGCGGTGGCCCAACACGTTGCCGAGCGCGTCGTGGACTTCCGCCCAGTCGGGACGCTGGCGAATGGCGCCCTGGTAAAAGGTGATCGCGCCGTCCAGGTCCTGGCGTGCTTCCAGCGCCCGGGCCATGTTGTAGTAAGCCTCGGGGAAGACCGGCTGGAGCGCGATGGCCTTACGAAATTCCACCGCGGCAGCGTCCACCTGGCCGCTCTCGAGCAGCGCCGCGCCCAGCATGTTGTGAGCCTTCGGCGACTTCAGCGAGTGCGCGACGGACAATCGAAACTCACGCACTGCCTGCGTGTAATCGCGCTTCGCGAAAGCTTCCAGACCTTTTTGATAGTGAATCTCCGACTCGCGGCTCGATTGCGCCAGGGCGCCGCTGTGCCGGGCCTTGGACTTTGATTGCGCATTTGACCCGGGGGCGACCGAAAGGCACAAGACCAATGCCAGCAAAGCGGGCGAAACCCGCCCCAGCAGGATTTTCCTAGAATTCCCCCCTGAAGCCGTCACTGCCGAATTCCTCCGTTGACTCTGGCCAGTTGCGCGCGAGCGTTTTCGAGGTTCTTCCGCGCCGAGCTGTTCTGGGGATTGAGGCGCACCGCCTGCTCGAACTCAGCCACCGCGCGTTCGAGGTTTCCGCCGTTGGCCACCGCCATCCCGAGATCGTTGTGAAAGTCGGAGCTGTCGGGCTTTAGCTCCACGGCACGCTGAAAGTGGGGAAGCGCTTCCGCCATCCTGCCCGACTGCGCGAGCACGTAGCCGAGATTGTCTTCGACGTTGGCGTTCTGGGGATTCAGCCGAATCGCCGTTTTGAATTCAGTCTCCGCCTCAGCCACCTTGCCCAGCATCACATAGGCGCTGCCCATATCGTTGTGCGCGTTCGCGTCGTCCGGCTTGAGCCGTAAGACGGCCCGGAAATGCTCCACGGCTTCCTGCGGCTGATTGAGCGCCAGCAGCGCGTCACCCAGATCGTAGTGCGCGTCAGGATAATCGGGCCGCGCTTTCAGAGCCGCGCGAAAGTGGGTAATGGCATCCACAACTCTGCCCTCGGAAAGAAGCGCGGCGCCGAGGTTGTTTTCCGCCGTCGCGTTGTGCGGCCATACCTGGAGCGCCTTTTCCAGGTGCGGAATGGCTTCGGCGGTTTTCCCTTGCGACTGCAAAATCGCTCCCAGGTTGAATTGCGCCAGGAAAACGTTGGGGTCTTTCTCGATCCGGTGGCGCATCAACGCTTCCTGAAGAACTTTCAGGCCGCTCTTGTGCGCCGGCAGAACCTGAATCCAGAGGTGGCCCATTTCTTCGGACGAGCGGTTGCCGGCTTTGACGCGAATGGGCGGATTGTGGGGATTGAGCGGGTTGTCGGTAGAATTATCGTAGGTGTACTTCATCGTGACGACGGTCCCCGCCGGCAAGAACAGCGGCTTGGCCAGGGGATAAACCGCCTGCCAGTAAATGTTCCAGTGCGGAATCCAGATCAGCCACTTGCGCGTGCCGTCGGGCAGCGTCGCGTAGCCTTCGATGTCCTTGCCGAGATAATGCGCGTGCGGGTAAACGCCGAGCACCTGAACGTTGACCGGCAGCTTGAAAGAGTCGGAAATGGTGAAATTTTTGTCGCCCGCGGGAATGTCGAGTGCTTCGTCGTCTTCGAGTTCGAGCAGCATGGGGAACTCGGTCGGCGGATCCTTGGTGAAATATAGCCCGATGACGGGCTGAAGGACTTCCGGCGTGCCCGAGGGCAGCATGTGCATGTTGAGGACGAGGTCGGTCCCTTTATCCACTTCCCAGGACATTCCTTTAGGATATTGGTAGGGAGGCGTGCCGGGCTTCCAGAATGTAAAGTGGGTCTGCGGCTCAAACTGTTCGGATTCGACTTCGATTTCCATGCCGCCGAAACCGATCTGGCCGTCTTTGCCATCCATCCTTTCCGAGGCGCCGGAGCGGTCCACCAGCATGTTGCAGTGGTGAATCACCAGCTTGTTGCCGGGATGAATCTCCACCGCCCGGACGTAATGCGGGCTGGTGACGGGGACGGGGGAAACAAAATTGCGGAAGACGTCGGTGCCGTTGGCCGGCAGCGTGTACGGCCGGGCCAGCTTGATGATCATGTCCGGTTTGCCGAGCAGCCAGTCGCCCTCGTTGTAATGCGGAGCGGGCGGCGCCTTCGACATGTCGCCCTCCGGCGCGCCCTGCTTCGCCCACTCCTGAATAGTCTCAATCTGCTGATCAGTTAGCCGGCGTTCACCGAGGAAATCGCCGTAGCCCGGCTTGGGCAGCCACGGCGGCATGTAGCGACTCTTGGTGACTACCGCGATCTGACCGGCGCGGTCGTGCGCGCCTTTGTATGTGAGCAGGCTGAACGGCCCCGAGCCGCCCGGGTGGTGGCACACCGTGCAATTCTGGTAGACGATGGGGGCAATGTCTTTGGCAAAGGTCACAGTCGGGGCTGGGCCGGCGCGTGCGGGAGTGGCTTGGCGTGGCGCGCCCGTTTGGGCCGGAGCGAGGGCTCCGGAAGCCAGCCAGCCCATCCAGAATGCACATGCCAGGGCCAACTTGGTGTTCACTGGAGATCCGAGATGAAGCAACCTACGGCACGCGTGGTGCGAGGTTGAACAGTTTTCCCTTCCACCAATTCTTCTAAAGATATCTGTATAAATAGATTGACGCGTGGTTAAAAAGAGAGAGGGCATCTTCGGAAGAAGGAGCGGATAACCTGAGGGCGACGACGGAGGCGGCGCAGGGCGCGACGGATGCTCTG
>JAHEKS010000081.1:0-9050 GCA_024638215.1 Acidobacteriota bacterium
CAGGAAGGCGAGTGGGACGAGGTGCACGACGCCGTGCGCCAGTTCCAGAACGTCAATATGGCGTTGAAATACGCGCCCAAGCCGGTGGTCGCCGCGCCCTTCGGCTTGACGCTCGGCGGAGGAGTCGAGATCAGCCTCCACTGCGCCCGCGTGCGCGCCGCGGCGGAAACCTACATGGGTTTGGTGGAGTTCGGCGTCGGCTTGATTCCCGCCGGCGGCGGCACCAAGGAAATGCTGGTGCGCGCCATGGACGCCGTTCCCCGCGACGAAGACGCCGACCCTGAAGTCTATCTGAAACAAGTATTCCTCAACATTGGAATGGCAAAGGTATCAACCAGCGCCGAGGAGGCGAAAAGGCTCGGCTATCTTTCGCCGCGCGATTCGATCAGCATGAATCGTGACCGCCAGATCGCCGAGGCCAAGCAACTGGCGCTTGACCTGGTGAAGCTCGGATATCGCGCCGGCAAGCCGCGCGACGACATTCAGGTCCTGGGCCAGCCGGCCTTGGCCAGGATGAGGCTCGGACTGCACCTGATGCGCCGCGCCGAATACATCTCCGATTACGACGTGGTGGTCGGCACGCAACTGGCCAGGATTCTTTCCGGCGGCGGCGAATTCACGTCGCCGCAGCGCGTCTCCGAACAATACCTGCTCGACCTCGAGCGTGAAGCCTTTGTCAGCCTTTGCGGCCAGAAGAAAACCGTCGAGCGCATGCAATACATGCTGAAGAAGGGCAAACCGTTGCGGAACTGAACCGCAAGGCGTTGGACCCATGGCGAAGACGGGAAAGAAAAACAACGGCAAGAGGGCCGGCCGCCGCCGCTTCCTGAAGACGGTGGCGCTCGGCGCCGGTTCGCTTGCCCTGCCCGGCGAAGCCCGCGCAAGCGACGCCGCCCGCGAGTCCTCAAAGGGCTCGGGCGCCGCAACTTCTTCCGTCGTCCATTATCCTCGGAGCTTCTCCGGCCGGCACCTGCGGATGATTTCCTTTCCCCTGGGTGGAGCGGGCTCGGGCAGCGTAGGGCTGGGAGGGCGAGGCCAGCTCCGTGACTGGCAGATTTTCAATCGTGCGCAAAAAGGCAACGCCCTGCGCTACGCTTTTCCATCTCTCTGGGTCCAATCGGGCAAACGGCAACCCACGGCGCGCGTGCTGGAGGCGCGCCTCCTGCCGCCCTACCAGGGTGCTTCGGGTCTTGGCTCGGACAATGTTCCGGGAATGCCGCGGCTCGAGTCATGCGTCTTCACGGGCGAATTCCCTCTGGCGCAGATCGCCTTTCATGATTCGGCCTTACCCATCGCAGTCGCGCTGGAAGCTTTCACGCCCTTCATTCCTCTCGACGCCGACGATTCCGGCCTGCCCGTGGCCGTGTTGCGCTATCGCGTGACGAATCCGTCGGCCGCGGTTGCGCGCGTCTCCATCGCCTTCTCGATTGAAAACCCGGTGGGCCAGGAGAAACATGGCGACGGCGCCGCCGGACGGACCAACGAGTACCGCAAAAGCGCGGACCTTGAAGGCTTGCTGATGAGCAATCCGTTCCTCGCGGCGAGCGATCCTCTGGCGGGGAGTTTTGCTCTCGCCGTCCTCGAGGCGGGTGCGGGAAAGGTGAGCTATCTGCGCGGGTGGCCTCGCGCCGGCTGGTGGGAGAGTCCGCTGCTTTTCTGGGACGATTTTTCGAGCGACGGCGAGCTGGGGCCGGAGAGTCCCGCGCGAAGCGCCGTGGGCGCGCTTTGCCTCAAGCGCGAGATCGCGGCGGGCGGGCAGGCGGAATTCACTTTCCTGCTCGCCTGGCGTTTTCCCAATCGCACCCCGGAGCGCTGCGGCTGGACGGCGGCCAAGGGCCACGAGCGCGACGTCATCGGGAATTTCTATTGCACGCGCTTCGCGGACGCCTGGCAGGCGGCGGAATACGCTGCCGCGCACCTGACGGATCTGGAATCGCGCACCCGCGAATTTGCCGCCGCAATGCGAAACAGCACCCTGCCCGACGCGGTGCGCGACGCCGCGGCTTCCAATCTTTCCACGCTCCTTTCGCCGACTTGCTTCCGCACCGCCGACGGGGAATTCCAGGCATTTGAAGGATCGAACGACGACGGCGGCTGCTGCTTCGGCAATTGCACGCACGTGTGGAACTACGAAACCACGCTGGCCAGCATGTTCCCGAGCCTTTCGCGCTCGCTGCGCGGGCGACAGTTCGGCTTCAACACCGACGACGAAGGACGGATGAGCTTTCGTGAGCTGCTGCCCTCCGGCATCGAGCGCTGGGGCTTCGCGGCGGCCGACGGCCAGATGGGCGCGATTCTTAAGCTCTATTGGGACTGGCGCCTTTCG
The DNA here is from genome assembly GCA_024638215.1 of Acidobacteriota bacterium. Lineage (GTDB taxonomy): Bacteria > Acidobacteriota > Terriglobia > UBA7540 > UBA7540 > JAHEKS01. The sequence goes on from JAHEKS010000081.1 coordinate 2,327, forward strand.
GGGGACACCGATTGGCTGGGGAAGCTGTGGCCGGGCGCAAGGCGCGCTCTCGAATTCGCGTGGATACCCGGCGGCTGGGACGCAAACCGCGACGGCGTGATGGAGGGCGTGCAGCACAACACCTACGACGTGGAGTTCTGCGGTCCGAATCCCTTGTGCGGCGTCTGGTACCTCGGGGCATTGCGCGCCGCCGAAGAGATGGCGCGCGCTTGCGGCGATGAGCACTTCGGCGTCCAGTGCCGGCTGCTTTTCCTCGAAGGCAGCCGCTGGGTGGACGCCAACCTGTTCAACGGCGAGTACTACGTCCAGAAAATTCAACCGCAGCACGGCCAGGCCGTCGCGAAAGGACTTCGCGTGGGAATGGGCACTGCCGACCTGGAGCATCCCACCTTCCAGCTCGGTGACGGCTGCCTGGCGGACCAACTGGTGGGCCAGTACCTTGCCGAAGTCGCGGGGCTGGGGCTGTTGCTCGACTCTGAAAACATTTCGAAAACGCTGCGGGCGATTTACAAATACAACTATAAACCGTCTCTCTATGACCACGAGTGCGTGCAACGGACTTATGCGCTCAACGACGAGGCAGCTCTCGTCGTCTGTGACTACTCGAAGGGGCAGCGCCCGGAGACGCCCTTCCCGTATTACGCCGAGGCGTGGACCGGGCTGGAGTATTCAACCGCGGCGCTGATGATTTATCGCGGCATGGTGCGTGAAGGCGTGGAGGTGATTGAAAGCGCCCGCCGGCGCTACGACGGGGAAAGGCGCAATCCCTGGGATGAGCCCGAATGCGGGCACCACTACGCGCGCGCCATGGCCAGTTGGGCCGGTGTGCTCGCGCTCAGCGGCTTTCATTATCACGGTGCGCTTCGGAGCGTGATTGCGCAGCCGCGCGTCCATCCCGAGAAATTTTCTTCCTTCTGGTCCACCGGAACGGGATGGGGAACGTTTTCGCAGACGCTGAGCGCCGCAAGGTTCGTGTTCGCCGTGGAAGTTGCGGAGGGAGAGCTGGCGGTCCGCTCACTGAAACTCGCGGCGCCGCGCGGCGCGCAGCATGCTTCAGTCGCGAAGCTGGGCGCGCGAACCCTCGCCCACCACTTGGAGCGGCAGGGAAACAACGTCACGCTCGAACTCGCCGAGGAGGTTGTCCTCAAGAAGCGCGACAAGCTCACCGTCTCCATTTGAAGTCATGTCGGCCCTCACCCGCCACGGGATACTTCGCGCGCTCGATGTTGCGGGCTGGTTCGGAAGCGCGGCGATTGGCATCCAACGAAATGGGGCCGCAGGACAATCGCTCTGGAGGAAAAGATGAGGGAAGCGGTTATTGTTTCCATTGCCCGGACGGCGGTGGGCAAGGCGCCGCGCGGCACGCTGCGCTCGACGCGACCCGATGACATGGCGGCGGCCGTGCTGCGGGAAGCTATCCGGCGGATCCCCGGCCTCGACCCGAACGAGATCGAGGACGTCATCCTGGGCTGCGCGATGCCTGAGGCGCAGCAGGGCTACAACGTAGCGCGCGTGGCGATGATTCGCGCCGGGCTGCCGGTGACCACCTCGGCAATGACCGTCAACCGCTTCTGCTCTTCCGGGCTTCAGTCCATCGCGCTGGCGTCAGAGCGCATCCGGGGCGGCTGGTCGGAGGCGATCCTCGCCGGCGGTGCCGAGACCATGAGCATGATTCCCATTGGCGGCTTCCACTTCTCGCCCAATCCCTACTTGATGGAACACTATCCGGACTTCTACCTGAACATGGGCCTGACGGCGGAAAACCTGGCCAATAAATTCGGGATCACGCGCGAGCAACAGGACCAGTTCGCGCTGCGCAGCCACCAGCGCGCGGTCGCGGCCATCGAGGAGGGCCGGTTCAAGGAAGAAATCGTGCCGCTCGAGGTGATTGAAGTCAGTATGAATGGAAAGGATAAGCCCCAAACGCGCAAGATCCTGTTTGATATGGATGAGGGGCCGCGGCGTGAAACTTCCTTGGAAGCGCTGGCCCAACTCAAGCCGGTCTTTCACGCCCGCGGCACCGTGACGGCAGGGAACTCCTCGCAGATGAGCGACGGCGCGGCGGCGGCGCTGGTGGTGTCCGCGGAGAAAGCCGAAGCGCTAGGCGCGCGCCCGCTCGCGCGCCTGGTCAGCTTTTCGACCGCCGGCTGCCGGCCCGAAGAAATGGGCCTCGGCCCGGTCTTCGCCATTCCGAAGGCCCTGAAGCTCGCGGGGCTGAACCTCGCCGACATGGATGTCGTCGAATTGAACGAAGCCTTCGCCGTGCAGTCCCTGGCGGTGATCCAGCAGGTCGGTCTCGATCCCGAGAAGACCAACGTCAACGGCGGCGCCCTGGCGCTGGGCCATCCCCTCGGCTGCACCGGCGCCAAGCTGACGGCGACGCTGCTCGGCGAAATGAAGCGCCGCCATTCGCGTTACGGCATGGTGACGATGTGCGTGGGCGGCGGCATGGGCGCGGCTGGGATCTTTGAGAACTTGCAGTAATTCAGGGTACGACGGGAAAAGGAGAAATTCTTCCCGTCGTTGCACAATGCAGGCTGGAGAAATCCCTACTTCCTGCCGGGAGCTTTCCATGGAGACGACGACAACCGGGACACGCATCAAGGGCGGCAGCTTCCTGATCGAACGGCGCACGCCGGAAGAAATCTTCACTCCCGAAGACCTGACCGACCAGCACAAGCTGATTGCGCAGACGGCCAGCGAGTTCGCCCAAAACGAGATCATCCCGCGCGTGAAGGAGATCGAAGAGAAGCGGCCCGGCCTGCTCCGCGAGTTGCTGAAGAAGGCGGCGGAACTGGGCCTTTGCGCCATCGATGTCCCGCAGAAATACGGCGGGATGGAACTCGACAAGATTTCGAGCATTATCGTGGCGGAGAAGATGGCTTGCGACGGCTCCTGGGCGGCAACCATGGGCGCGCAGTCGGGCATCGGGATTCTTCCCGTCGCCTTTTTCGGCACCGAAGCCCAGAAGGAGAAATACGTTCCCAGGCTCGCCGCCGCCGAATGGGTGGGCGCGTACTGTTTGAGCGAGGCAACTTCGGCCTCCGACGCTATGAATTGCAAAGCCAAGGCCACGCTCAGCCCGGACGAGAAGTACTACATTTTGAACGGCACCAAGATGTGGATTACCAACGGAGGTATTGCCGACATTTACGTGGTGTTCGCCAAGGTGGACGGTGAAAAGTTCAGCGCCTTCATCGTCGAACGCGCCTTTGCGGGTGTTTCGCCGGGCGCGGAAGAGCACAAGATGGGCATCCGCGGCTCGTCCACTACGCCGCTGAATCTCGAAGACGTCCACGTGCCGGTCGAGAATCTTTTGGGAGAAATTGGCAAGGGCCACCACATCGCGTTCAATATCCTGAACGTCGGCCGGCTGAAGCTCGGAGCCGGCTGCGTGGGCGGGGCGAAATACCTGCTGGCGGAAACCCTTCAGTGGGCGCGCGAACGCGAGGCCTTCGGCAAAAAGATCGCCGATTTCGGAATGATCAAAGAGAAGTTCGGCGACATGATCGCGCGCACCTACGCCAGTGAAAGCATGTCGTATCGCACCACGGGCATGATTGACCGGCTTCTGGAAGGAATCGAGCTGGGGGCGGAAGGCGCTTCGAAGCAGATCCTCGCGGCGCTTCAGGAATACGCGGTCGAGTGCTCGATCCTGAAGGTCATGGGCACCGAGATGCTGCATTTCGTCGCGGACGAATGCGTGCAGATTTTCGGCGGCTACGGCTTTTCGAGCGACTACGCGGTGGAGCGCGGCTTCCGCGACCAGCGCGTAAACCGCATCTTCGAGGGGACGAACGAGATCAATCGCCTGCTGATCACCGACATGCTGATGAAACGCTCGATGAAAGGCGAGCTGGGACTGATTCCCGCCGCGCAGAAACTGCTGGATGAAGTCCTGGGCATGGGCGCGAGTGAGGAGGGCGGCGAAGACGAGCCGCTCGCCGAGGAAGCGCGCCTGGTCGAGGGTGCGAAGAAGGCCGCGTTGCTGGTGGCGGGTAGCGCCGTGCAGCGATTCTTGCAGGCCCTGGCGGAGGAGCAGGAGGTGGTCGGCGTGCTCAGCAACCTGATGATGGAAGTTTACGCCATGGAAAGCGCGCTGCTTCGCACGCAGAAGAAAATCGCGCGCAGTGCGGCGGAAGCCAGCGCGGCGGAGTGCGATGCCACACGCGCCTACATCTACGACGCCCTGGACCGCATGGAGCTTGAGGCTCGGCGCGCCCTCGCGCGCATCGCCGAGGGCGACATGCTTCGCACTCAGCTTTCCCTGTTGCGCCGATTCCTGAAGCACACGCCCGCCGATACCATCGGGCTCAAGCGGCGCGTCGCTGACCGGGCTCTCGAACTTCGCCGTTATCCTTTTTCCTGAGCCCTTCAAGCACGGCAAATCGTCGCCCTCGTCGTCGCAGCTACCTGGATAATTCCCCCTTCGGTGCTTACAAGAGCGAGAAGGGAAGGTGCGAATCAGCGTAAACGCCCGCAGCCCTCCCGGCGTTATGGAGCCGCGACGGCCTCAGAATCCGCTGGGCACGATCCAGAAGTGAGCTTCAAAAGTCTTCCCGGGCTTGAGAACGATCAGCCCGGGAAACTTCCCTTCGTGATTCAGGTTGAAGGCGTTGGTCGGGCCGGTCGAGGGCTCGAAGCAGATCAAGGTGTTGTCCACGGGAGCATAGACGTGTCCAAAATCATATTCTTTGCCAAAGACTAACTGGACTTTTTCGGTCTTGCCCTTGGCAACGTAGCGGGCCAGCCCGTCGGCATCACGGATCAGGCCGGAAAAGCCGTCGTCAATGAAGGTCTTGCCGAGAGTGAAGTCGGTGTTATGGGGAAGATAATCGCCCGCGGGTTCGGTCGCGCCGGTGGGAATGAGGCGCTGGTGGTTGTCCACTTTCCAGTGCAGCTTGGCGTTGATCGAAATCTGCCAGTCCTCGCGCGGGCCGTCGGGGCGGAAGTAGGGATGGTAGCCGTAGAAGACCGGAATCTCGGCGGCGCTCTTGTTGATGACGCGCGTGGTGTTTTCCAGCTTCCCGTCCTTCAGCCGGTAGGTGATTTCGTAAACTTGGGCGAAGGGGAACTGCGCCATCAGGTCGGGATATCTGTAGAAGTCGAGGCGCGCAGTGATGAAGGCGCCTTCGGCGTCCGAGGCGCCCTGCTTGACCACTCTCCAGTCGGGGCTGAAGACCAGCAAGCCGTGGATGATCAGATTGTAGGGCGGAATATGCAGGAGGTTTCCCAGGCTATCGTTGAAGAGATATTTCTTTCCATTGAAATAGTAATAATCTTGGTCAATGCGGTTCGCCCAGGGGGCTAGAAAAGGGATACCGCAGCAGAACCAGCGCTTGGCGGCGTAATCCTTGAGTGATTCGGCCGGAATCAGGACGTCCTTGCCGTTGGCCTTGAACTGGTAGGCAAAGTTCCCGAGCTTGGGCACGACGCCGAAGTCCATTTTGCGCTGCGCGTCCAACAGGTGATAGGTCGTGTAGCCGTCAACGGTTTTCTTTTCGACCGAATAATTCTCCGCCGCGAATGCCGAACACACGGCAGCCAGGATGACGATGACGCTCAGAAAGATCCGACGCATGGTTATTCCTTTCTGTTTCCGTAGAATCTGTGCGGAGCGCCGCCTGCCGCGCGTTCCTGCACGCACCGGAGCGTCCCCGTTCCGCCGCCGCTAGCGGCCTGCTGGGATTTCCGAGGCTAGGCCGGCCAACTGGTGAATCAGCGGCCGTGCCTTGCCGTAGAGGTTCCGATAGACTTCGTAATACCGGTCGTAGACTTTCTTTTCCGCAGGACGCGGCGCCAGGCGGTCCTTGATCTGGATGGCCTGGCGCGCCGATTCCTGGACCGAGGAATAAATCTTGGCGCCGACACCCGCCAGCAGCGCCGCGCCCAGCGCGGAGCCTTCCGCGGTGCGCAGCGTCACCAGTTCCTTTCCGTAAATATCCGCCTGAATCTGCCGCCACAGCAGGCCGCGCGAGCCGCCGCCGGAGGCGCGGATCTCGCTGACGGGAATCTCCAGCTCGTGGAAGATCTCGAGCGAGTCGCGCAGGCTGAACGCCACGCCTTCCAGGATGGCGCGGATCAGGTGGCCGCGCGTGTGCGCCGCGGTCAGCCCGAACCACATGCCGCGCGCCCGGGCGTCGAGCACCGGCGTGCGCTCGCCCATCAGGTAGGGAAGGAACAACAAGCCGTCGCTGCCGGCGGGGATTTTTTCCGCCTCGGCGAGAATCAGTTCGTATGCGTCCACGCCGACCCTTCGCGCGTAGTCCACTTCGGCGGCTGCGAAATTGTCGCGGAACCAGCGCAGCGACAGGCCCGCGCCCTGCGTCACGCCCATCACGTGCCACTTGCCCGGCACCGCATGGCAGAACGTGTGGATGCGCCCGCGCGGGTCGAGCTTGGGCGCGTCGGTATAGGCGAAAATCACGCCGGAGGTGCCGAGCGTGGCCGAGGTCAGGCCCGGCAGCACGATGCCGTTGCCGACCGCGCTCGAAGCCTGGTCGCCGCCGCCGCCCACCACCGGCGTTCCGGCTTTCAGCCCCGTGACCAGCGCCGTCTCAACCGAAATCTCGCCGGTGATTTCGGGCGATTCGTAGGCGCGCGGCAGAATCTCCGCGTTGATGCCGAGCGCGGAAAGCATTTCCTTTGACCAGCGGCGATTCGTTACGTCAAACAACAGCGTGCCCGAAGCGTCGGACACCTCGGTTGCGAATTCGCCCGTCAG
>JAHEKS010000081.1:9060-17926 GCA_024638215.1 Acidobacteriota bacterium
CCGCGCACTTCCTGCTGCCCGTCAGCCGGAACCGGACGTAGTCCTTGGGCAGCAGGAAGTGCGCGGCGCGCTCGAAAATCTTCGGCTCGTGGTCGCGCACCCATAACATCTTGGGCGCGCTAAAACCGGTTAATGCCGGATTGGATACGAGCTGGATGAGGCGTTCCGCGCCGACCTTGGAGGTGATCCAGTCGCACTGCTCCTGGCTGCGCTGGTCGCACCAGATGAGCGAAGGCCGCAGCACGGCGTTCGTCTGGTCGAGCAGCACCACGCCGTGCATCTGGCCGGAAAGGCCGACGGCGGCAATGTCGCCGCCCTTCAGCCCCGCGTCCTCGAGCGCCGCGCGCACCGCGAGGATGGTCGCTTCCCACCAGTTGGCGGGGTCCTGTTCGGCCCAGCCGGGCTTGGGCATGCGCATGGGCTCGTGGTCGCCCGTCGCCGCGGAAATCACATGCCCGTCCGGGCGCACAATCACCGCCCGCGTGCCCGTCGTGCCAACGTCAATTCCCATCATGTATGACATAAGCATCCAGAAGTAAGAAGTCAGGAGTCAGGAGCCGGAAGTCAGAATGGCTCTAGAATACGCGCTGAGCAGACGACTGGCTTCTTCCAGAGATTTCATAATTTCATTTGTCTTCGCGTAGCCCAAGTCTTGAGCAAGTATGAGGTAGTAACGACTCTCCTCAATGGAACCTTCGGCGGTGTTCATGAAGCGAACTTTGTCCGCCCGTCCGCGTTTGCGAAACCCTTCAGCGATGTTAGCAGGGATAGAAACTGCCGCGCGGCGCATCTGGGCACGAAGCCCGTAGATTTCGTGCTTGGGAAAATTTTCAGTCATCCGATATATTGCCAGCGCGAAATAATGCGACCTTTGCCATACCACTAAGTCTCGAAAAGACTTTGCCATCGGACGTGCATTTATCATCGCACCGCTCACGGGATACCCTCGCTTAGTGTACGAATCCTTGTGGCAATATATCTGAGCCGATCGGAGACTTTTGGTGCCTTGCTTTTGACTTCTGTCTTCTGACTCCTGACTCCTGTCTCCTGACTCCTATTTCCCAACTCTTTCCCACCTTCCACTCTTCTCCGACCGCTCCACGGCGTCGAGCACCGCCTGATTCTTCAGCCCGTCGCGGAAATTGGGCGAGGGCATTGTATCCTTTTCGAGCGCGGTCAGGAAATCGTCGACGGCGTGGATGAAGGTGTGTTCGTAGCCGATAATGTGCCCCGGCGGCCACCACGCGCCGACGTACGGGTGCACGGCCTCCGTCACTTGAATCAACTTGAATCCCTGCTCGCCGGCGCCGTCGCTTGCGTCGTAGAATTCCAGCTCATTCATCCTTTCCAGGTTGAAAGCCACGGCGCCCTTGCTGCCGTAAATCTGGAAATTGTTGTAATTGCGCCGGCCCACGCAGAAGCGCGAGGACTCGAAGACGCCGAGGCTGCGGTTTTTGAAGTCGGCCAGGAAATTGGCCTCGTCGTCCACGGTGACTTTGCCCCGGCCCTTGGAGCCCTTGGCGCCCCAGGAGCCCGCGCCCTTTCCGACCAGCGGGCGCTCCTTGATGAAGGTGGTCATGCGGGCGGCGACCCGGGTGATGTCGCTGTTCAGGTAATGCGCCAGGTCGATGGCGTGCGCGCCGATGTCTCCCAGCGCGCCCAGCCCCGCGACCTTCTTGTCCAGGCGCCAGACGAGCGGGAATTTCGGGTCCACGATCCAGTCCTGCAAGTAGGAGCCGTGATAGTGATAGATCTCGCCCAGGCGGCCGTCTTCGATCAATTGCCGCGCCAAAGCCACCGCCGGAATCTTGCGGTAGTTGTGCATGATCATGTGCTTGACGCGAGCCCGCTCCACCGCGCGCACCATGTCGCGCGCCTCGGCCAGGGAATTGGCCAGCGGCTTTTCGCAGATGATGTGCTTGCCCGCCGCGGCCGCGGCCACCGCAATCGGATGGTGAAGATTGCCCGGCGTAGAGATATCTATAATATCAATATCTTTTCGCCCGACAACGCGCCGCCAGTCGGTTTCGACCTCTTCCCAGCCAAACTGGCGCGCGGCGGCCTCGGCAGCCTCGCGGTCGCGCCCGCAGATGACTTTCATGCGCGGCTCGAGCTTGCCGGGAAAGAACCGCCGCACCTGGCGGTAGGCGTTGGAGTGGGCCTTGCCCATAAACTTATAACCGATCAGAGCGACGTTGATTTCACTCATGGATAACTCCGGTTCAGGGTGTTTCGCCGTCCAACAATGCGCTGTCAGCCCTCAGCTTTCAGCCATCAGCTTCTGGATGAATATTGTAAGCATTCTTTTCACTTCGATGACGCCTTCTGACAACTGCTTGTAGCGGCCGCCGTTCAAAAGCCCAAGGTCATGACTCAGCAGAAGGTGATATTCAAGTTCGCTCGCCGAACCCAAGGCGATTTGCAGAAAGCGGCTCAGTTCCGGGGCGCCGCTCCTGCCACATCCCTCAGCAATATTAGCGGGAATGGACTCACAAGAGCGCCGGATCTGGCTGGTCAGGCCGAACAGCTCTTCTTTCGGGAACCCCCGCGTGGCTTGATAAACGGCCAGCGTGAGTTCGTGGGCCTTGCGCCAGACCTTAAGTTCTCTGAAGTCCCTCAACGTTCACTTCCAGTTTGAAGGCCGTCATTCATTAGTGCTTCGCAGAGTACCATCGCGGATTGCTGACGGCTGACAACTGACGGCTGATAGCCGAGTCACGCCCACCACATCCCCTGCAGTTTTTCCCGGATGATGATCTGGTTCAGGAACGCGGCGGCCTTGGTCAAGCCTTCCTCGACGGACATCAGGCTGTCCTCGTGCTCGATGGAGAGCACGTCGTCGTAGCCGATCATCTGCAGCGTGGAAACCAGGTCGCACCAGAAATCCTGGTCGTGGCCGTAGCCCACGGTGCGGAAAATCCAGGAGCGGTGTTTCTCGTCGCTGTAGGACTTGACGTCGAGGACGCCGTTGACCTTGACGTTCATGTCGTACAGGCGCGTGTCCTTGGCGTGGACGTGAAAGACCGCTTCGCCCAGCGCGCGCACCGCGGCGCAGGGATCAATGCCTTGCCAGAACATGTGGCTGGGATCGAAATTGCACCCGACCGATGGCCCCGCGGCCGCGCGCAGCTTGAGCATGGTCTCGGGATTGTAAACCACAAAGCCGGGATGCATCTCGATGGCGATGCGCACGCCGTGGTCTTCGGCGAACTTGGCGCGCTTTTTCCAGTAGGGAATGACTTTCTTTTCCCACTGCCATTCCAGGAGCTGGGGATAGTCGGGCGGCCACGCGGCGGTCACCCAGTTGGGGTAAGCGGCGCGGTCGGAATCGCCCGGGCAGCCGGAAAAATCAATCACGTTGCGCACGCCCAGTTTTTCCGCCATCAGAATCGCGCGGCGGTTGGTGTCGGCGTGCTCCTCGGCGATTTTCTTGTTGGGGTGCAGCGGGTTGCCGTGGCAACTGAGGGCGCTGATGGTGACGCCCTGATCGTCGAGCTTCTTCTTGAACTCCCTGATTTTGGCGGATGAGCTGAGCCAATCGAGCTTCAAGTGCGGCTGGCCGGGATAGTTTCCCGCGCCCAGCTCGATGGTCTTGATGCCCAGCGGTTTGATTTTCTTGAGGACCTCCTCCAGGCTCAGGTTGGCAAGCAGGACGGTGAAAAGGCCGACCTTCATATTGCTCCTCCCTCGGCGCGCGCCGGACCGTTCGCGATGAGCCACCGCCGCCCCGCGCCCGCCCGATTCGAAGTTCCGGCGGAAGGGCAAATCTATCGGCGGGTGAGGCTTACGTCAACCGAAAAAATCGAGCCCGCCAGGCGCCGCGCGACGCTGGAGTCCTGTACGCGAAGCTAGGCTTCTTTGGGCAGCCGGACCGGTGTTAGATTAACGCTCATGACGCCGACGCTCGAAACGCGCCGCCTGATCCTGCGCCCGCTGGAGTTGGCCGATGCCGAGCAGGTTCAGGCCCTGTTTCCCCGGTGGGAGATCGTCCGCTACCTGGCCAAGGTCGTCCCCTGGCCGTATCCCGAAGGCGGCGCCTTAGCCTACATCCGCGACCAGGCGCTGCCTGCCATGGAGCGGGGCGAGGAGTGGCATTGGTCCCTGCGGTTGAAAGGCGCTCCGGACCAGCTCATCGGCTGCATCTCCCTCATGCGGCATGAAAACCACAATCGAGGCTTTTGGCTGGGATTGCCGTGGCAGGGAAAGGGCCTGATGAGCGAGGCCGTCGAGGCGGTTACCGGCTATTGGTTCAACGAACTGGGTTTCGCGGCGCTTCGCGCGCCCAAGGCGGTCGCCAACGCGGCGTCGCGCCGAATCTCGGAGAAGAGCGGCATGCGCGTGGTGGCGGTGGAAGAGAGGGAATACGTGGGCGGCCGCTTCCCGAGCGAGATCTGGGAAATTACCGCGGAAAAATGGCGCCAGCGGCGGTCCTAGGGTGGTGCGTCTCAGGAACCTTTACAATCCTGAGATCGGCGGTCGTCCCGTAGCGCCGGGCTTTAGCCCGGCATGCCGACCTGAGGTTCGGCGCCTCATCTGTAAACCTATTTGAGACGCACTACACTAGGGTCCATAGCCCCGCGCGCAGGGGCCGGACGGCGCTTGACATTGCTCGTTATCACAAGTATCGTTGGCTCAAGCAATGAAGCTGCGCGACGAAATCAAGCAGACCAAGCCTTTTGCGAGCCCGGAGGAAGAAGCCTTTCTCAACCTGCAGCGCACGGCGGAATTCCTGCGCGCGAAATCGGCGGCCTGGCTGAAGCCCTGGGACCTCTCGCTGACCCAGTACAACGTGCTGCGCATCCTGCGCGGGGCGGGGAGCTCGGGCCTCGCGTGCAACGAAATCGGCGCGCGCATGGTGACCCAGGATTCCGACATCACGCGCCTGCTGGATCGCCTGGAGAAAAAGGGCTTGATCGAGCGCCGGCGTGACAAGCACGACCGCCGCGTGGTGATGGCCCGCGCCACGCGGCAAGCCGTGACGCTGCTGGGGCGTCTCGATGCTCCGGCGCGCATTTCCGCCAAGGACCAGATGGGCAAACTCTCCATCGGCGAACTCACCGCACTGAATTCCAGCCTGGAAAGATTGCGGTCGTAAGCCCCGCAGCGGTTGCTGCAAATCCTGTGACACTCCCGAAACTGTCATAGCCGCTGTGGCGGCGGGAAGGGGACCGGACTATCCTCGCGGGCAAAGGTGGAAGCCGCGGAAGGCGGTGCCTTATGCAGAAACAACTGAACGGTCAAGTGCTGATGACGGTCTTGCTGGCGATCCTGGGGCTGGCGTGCCCGCCGGCGCTACGGGCGCAGGGCTACGTGATGTTCAACGCCGGCCACGGGGGCGGATCCCATGCGACGAGCGGGGGCGTTGAATCCGGCAAATTCTTTCCCCGCGAAAATCCCCGCTTTTTGTTGGGCGGCGCTTTTTCCGCGACCGGTAACGGCTACACCAGCGAGAAGACCAGGTTTTTCCAGTCCAACATTTGCAACGAGCAGGAACTGGCCGTGGCGGGCGGATTGCGCCTGGTGAAGGGCGTTTACGTGGTGGGCACGGGCGGCATGAGCGCGCGCGCCGAGCGGGACTACATGATCGCCAACGGAAAGAAAATCCTGCTCGCCGAACTCCCCGGCACCCTCTATGGCAGCGGATCCGGCGGGTTCCGGTTTGTGTACAAGCGATTCATCGCCGGCGTCGGCTATAACTCCCGCCGGGGAGTGGTGTTCGGGTTCGGATTCACGTTCTCGAGACTCGGCCGCGCCCGCTAGACCTGTGACACTTAAGGAACTGTCACAACGCGCGTGGACACAGCCGCCAATTGTGCATTATCTTCACGGGCGATTGGAAACCGGATATCTCAGGTGGCACCTATTTGCCGAGGCCGAGCCCAATGACAATCGCGACGACGAGTGCCTTCCCAATCCCACTCGCTGCCTGCGCCAGGCCGGGCCGGCCAACGCGATCTGAGACCGAAGGAGGAGAAATGACAGCCGTATCCCGTCGGGAACTAGAATCCCGCAAGACAATTCAACGGCAAGCCAAACGTTCTCTCTGCGCCGGGGTAGCCGCGCTGGCCGCCCTGCTGTGGACTCTGTTCTCACCCCTGCCGATTTCTGCTTCGCAGAAGGGCGGGCACAAGCTGGCGAAAGTGATGACTTACAACGTGGACGAAGGCACCGACTACATCGAAGTTCTCGGCGCCACTTCGTTCCCGGGCTTCTTAGCCGCCGTGCAGCTCACCTGGAACAACGTTCAGGCGACCGACCCGCCCGTGCGCGCGGTCGCCATCGCCCAACAGATTGCCGACGCCGAACCTGATTTCGTGGCACTGCAGGAAGCGACGCTCTGGCGCACCGGCCCGGGGCCATTTCCGACCGATGTGGCCTACGATTTTATCGATCTGATTCGAACCGAGCTCGCGCGGCAGGGGCATCCGTACAACCTGGTCGTCGTTGTGGACGAATTCGATCTCCAGGCCCCGACGCCGACGGGCATGTGGATCCGGGCAACCAACCGCGATGCCATTCTGGCGCGCGCCGACCTCGATCCCGAAACCTTCACCCTTCGCGGCACCCAGACGGGGCACTACTCGGTAATTCTGCAGGTGCCCACGCCTCTGGGGCCGGTCACCGTCACTCGCGGCTGGGCCTACATGGACGCCAGCGTGCGCGGCACCAACTTCCGCCTGATCACCACGCACCTGGAAGACGGCGAGGCCAACGCCTTCTTTGTGCCCATCCAGATTGCGCAGGCGCAGGAGTTGCTGGCCGGGCCCGGCAACACGGCTCAGCCGGTGATTCTGCTGGGCGACTTCAACGCCACGGCGGACAATCCGGCCAACCCGTCTTTTGCAGCCTATAGCGTTTTCACCGGCGCCGGCTACAAAGACGCCTGGAGCGTGCTCAATCCTACGCTTCCGGGCCTGACCTGTTGCCAGACGCCGGGCGACATGGATCCGGTCTCGCGGCTCGACCGCCGCATTGACCTGGTCTTCACGCACGGGCCGATTCAGATTGACACGGCGAAACTCTATGGCGCCGATGCCGACGAGGATCGCCTGGAAGGGCTGTGGCCATCCGACCACGCCGCGGCCGCGGTCAAGGTGGACTTCGCGGGAAATTGAAGCGGGAAGCGAGTTCGGCGCCCGGCCTGCCGCGCGGCTTCTAGTCCCGCAGCGGCACGGCGGCGGCGTAGCGCCGTTTCCATTCGCGCGGGTCGGGGGAAAGCTCGAGCAGTTCGAATTCGTGCTGCCGGCCGATAAAATGAAACTTTTCATCCGGATTGCCGGTGCGATAGACGAGCAGCAAGCGCAGCATGCGTTCCGTCTCGCCCACCAGGATACGGGTGCGCTTGAAGAGGCGGGATTCATCCGACAGCGCCTCCATCTCCAGGGCAGCGCGCGAGCGGGTGAGGATGGGCCCCAGCAGGGTCTGCGGGCTCTGCTCGCCGAGGGTCCGCGATAAGCGTTCCATTTCCCAGCGCGCCGCGGCGCGATAAACGCGCAGGTGGCGCCAGATGGCTTCGGCGAGGCGGCGCACCAGCGACCGCTCGGTTTCATCGCGCGGCACAAAGGACCGCTCGAGCAAAGCGTGGAGCTTTTGGAACTCGCGCGGGTCTTCGCGCAGCCGCCGGAGCGAGCCTTCCACGTCGCGCACAAACAGACCGTGCTTGGTGGCGTTGTGGCGCGAGCGCGCATAACTCACGGCGGTTCGTGGGGTGCGCCGCGCCTTGGCCAGGTTCTTCATCACCGCGAAATACTTGCGATTGCTGATCGGTTTTTTGGCGGCGGATGCGTTCATAGATCCCCTTTCTGGGGCGGCGGGCTTCAGCCCGGCACTCCGGCGGGGCAGGGGAGCGTCGCCGCCCAGGGCAGCGGCTCGTGAGAGTCCAGTAATGTAGCCTATATATTCAACGATCGCGATGGAATTGTCAAGCGGCGTTGTGGGGGAAGAAGTTTGAAATCTGAGATTTGAAATTCCAAAACAGGCGCGAGGGCAGGCAATTTGAAATTTGAAATTTCAGAACAGCTCGGGGCGCACGCGCGGGTGCGCCCCGGGAGGTTTGCGCTGGCTTCGGCCGGCATCCGGCTTACGCGCGCTTACCGGCCGATGTTGATATCCAGGTGGATGAAGTCCTGGACGCGGTAGCCGTCATCCAGCAGGACCACGTTTCCGCCGAGCAGGAAGAAGCGGAAGCCCGGCGGCGGCGGAGGCAGCTCGCGCAGCAGGACGACGGGCACGGGCCGGCAATAGCGGCGATAAGGCCGCTCGATGACGTAGCCGTAGGCTATTGGCGGGCCTTCACCGCGCCAGCGCTCGCGAAAATCGGAGCGGTGCTCGCGGTAGTAATTGTCCGCCGCGCGGCGCTCATAATCGTTGAAGCGGTAGCGTCCGTCGTGCTCGCGCTCCCACTTTTTGCGCTGGCCGCGATTGTCCTTTTTGTGGCGATCATTCCGACCGTGACGATCCCGGTCGCCATGCTCGCGATCGCCGCCGCGAGCCCAGGCGGGCCCGCCACCCTTGGCAAGCAGCGTTGAGGCGCCCGGCCCCACAAGAATTGAGCAAGCCACGAACAAGGACATCCACATCAGCAGGTGCTTTTTCATGACACGCCTCCTTTGCGGGCCGCTGTCTCCGGTTGTAGCGTCGGTGTCCTCACCGACGGTCCTTCGGCCCGGCGGTACATATTGTAGCGTCGGTGTCCTCACCGACGGATCTTTCGCCAAGCGGGATATATTGTAGCGTCAGTGTCCCCACCGACGCTTCGTCCGGCAAGCGGCGATGAGAACTCGCCCTGAGCCTGGCGAAGAGGCATCGCCGCTACCGCATCGCCGCTACAACCGTTGTAGCGTCAGTGTCCCCACCGACGCTTCGT
>JAHEKS010000331.1 GCA_024638215.1 Acidobacteriota bacterium
GGCGCATTTGATGAAGTTGGATTACAACTGATCGCGCATTATTACAATGCTAACATGCGCTGGCACGGCGGGAAGTTGGATGGCGTCTATACTCTCAAGAACCACCTGGCCAAGACCAAACTCATTGGCGATTTCGAGGATGGCGCCGCGACGGAGGACATTGAGAGGGGCGTGGCGGCTGACATCCGGCCCGAGCCCTGGCACTCCGAAACCTGCGTTGGCAACTGGTTCTACTGGGAAGGGTACAAGTATAAGGAGCCGGGGGAAGTGATCCACCAGCTTCTGGACGTGGTGAGCAAGAACGGCACCATGCTCCTCAATTTCCCTTTGCTTCCCGACGGAACGCTCGACTCGCGGGAAGAATCCATTCTTGAAGACATCACGGCCTGGATGACGGTGAACGGCGAGGGGATTTTCTCCACGCGTCCATGGAAGAAATATGGCGAAGGTCCGACCGAGATCACGGCGGGCTCGATGAATGAAAGTGAGAGGAAGCCTTTCACTTCGGCGGATTTCCGCTTCACCTCCAAGGGAGAGAAACTCTTCGCTTTTTGCATGGGATGGCCCAAAGGCGACTTTGGCATCACTTCTCTCGGCACGGCCTCAGGTCTGTGGCCCCGAAAAATCGAGCATGTCCGGCTGCTGGGTTCCGAGGAGCGACTGGAATATTCGAGAACCGCTGAGCAGCTTCTAATTCACCGTCCGAAGCATCAGCCCTGCGACTTCGCCGTCGCTTTCGAAATCCAGTGAGATTTCCAGATGGAAGACCGCATCAAGGCGCGCTACTGGATTGAAACTGCTTTCCCGTTGCAGGAAGCGGCGGAGAGCATGGCTGGCGAGCAGTCGACGGGCACCTTCGTCCGCGTGCCGGGAGAAACCGATGAATTGAGGGAGCGGCACGCGGCGCGTGTGGAAAGTATTTCGGAACAGGACTCCGTCTCCCGACCGTCGTTGCCGGGAGCGGGGGTGCCGAAAGGGCTGAGCGGATCTCCCGCCTATCGCCGCGCGGAAGTGGTGCTTTCGTGGCCCCTTTCCAACCTGGGGCCGTCGCTGCCGAACGTGCTGGCAACCGTGGCCGGCAATCTCTTCGAGCTCAAGCCGTTTTCCGGCCTGCGTCTGCTGGACGTCAACTTTCCCCCAGCTTTCTTGGAGTGTTACCAAGGCCCGCAATTTGGAGTGGCCGGGACTCGAAAGCTCGCGAACGTCTATCGCCGCGCCGTGATTGGGACCATCATCAAGCCAAGTGTCGGGCTGTCCCCTGAGGCGACAGGCGAGCTGGTCAGGTCGCTGGCGGAAAGCGGAATAGACTTCATCAAAGACGACGAGTTGCAGGCCGATGGGCCGCACTGCCCGTTTGCGGACCGCCTGCGTGCCGTGATGGAAATCATCAATAAGCACGCGGACAGGACCGGCAAGAGGGTGATGTACGCTGTAAACATAACGGGCGAGATGGACGAAATGCTCAGGAGGCAGGATCAGGTCGTGGCAGCGGGCGGCACGTGCGTGATGGTCAGCCTGAACAGCGTCGGATTGCCGGCGCTGGCCAGGCTGCGCCGGGATTGCCGGGTTGCGATCCATGGCCACCGGAATGGCTGGGGCATTTACGGCCGTTCGCCCGCCATCGGCATGAGCTACGTCGCCTATCAGAAATTCTGGCGGCTCGCGGGCGCGGACCATCTGCATGTTAACGGACTTCAAAACAAATTCTGCGAGGACGACGAATCCGTCATCGCCTCGGCGCGGGAGTGCCTCGCCCCGATGTTCTCAGCACCGGGTCGTGGGTGCGAAGTGATGCCGGTTTTTTCTTCGGGCCAGTCCGTGCGGCAGGTTCCAGCCACTTTTGGTGCTCTCCGTTCCACGGATCTGATTTACGCGTGCGGTGGCGGCGTGATGGCTCATCCCGACGGGATCGCTGCCGGTGTCCGCAGTCTGCACCAAGCCTGGGAGGCAGCAACCGCGGGCATCGAACTGGTGGATTACGGCAGGTCGCACTCCGAACTGCTCGCCGCACTGCGGAAGTTTGCCGCCTAATGGAACCACTTTCCAATTCCGGCCCGATCTTTTCCTTCTACGGAGATGATTTCACGGGCTCGACGGATGCGCTGGAATCGCTGAGCATCAGCGGAGTCCCATGTGTCTTGTTCTTGGGCGTCCCCGAGGGGCGCGTTTTCGCCTTGTTTCGTCACTATCGTGCGGTGGGGCTGGCGGGCGAAAGCCGCAGCCAGTCGCCGGATTGGATGTCGTCGAATCTGCCGGCGGCCTTCCGTTGGTTGAAGCAGTTGGGTGCTCCGGTCGTTCAATACAAGGTCTGCTCCACCTTCGACAGCTCTCCCGAGATCGGCAGCATCGGGCGCGCGCTGGAGATCGGCCAGGAGGTGTTTGGCTCACGCTGCGTTCCGGTCGTCGTAGCCGCGCCCCGATTGAAGCGGTACGTTCTCTTCGGAAATCTTTTCGCTGCCGACGGCAGCACCATCTACCGCATTGATCGTCACGCCTCGATGAGGGACCACCCCGTGACGCCCATGCGGGAGAGCGATCTGCACCTTCACTTGGCGCGTCAAACCCGGCGGAAAATCGCGCTCGCAGACATCCTTACTCTGAACTCACCCGATGCCGATAGAAGCTACAACGCAATCCTTCGAGAGTCTCCTGACGCGGTGATCTTCGACGGCCTTGACGATCGCTCTCTGCGCGAGGCGGCAAGGTTGGTCTGGACAGGGCGCCAGACCTCCCCGTTGTTCGCGGTGGGAAGCTCTGGCCTGACATTCGCGCTGATAGATTATTGGCGGTCTGAGGGCGCGCTGGTTCCGGAGGCGCTGGAACACAAGGCCGCGAAGGCAGACCGCCTGATTGTGGTTTCGGGAAGCTGCTCACCCGTCACGGAAAGGCAGATCCATTGGGCTCTGAGGTGCGGCTTTGCCGGCATGCGGCTGGATGTGGCTCAACTGGCGAGCGCCGATGGAAGCCAGGACGCCCGAGAATCGGTTCTGGTGCAAGCACTCGGCCATCTTCAACAAGGCCGCAGCGTGGTGCTCTACACCGCGTTGGGACCGTCCGATTGCGGCCGCACCGAGTTGCGCGAAGAACTGGGCACTCAGTTGGGAATTTTGCTGCGCGACCTCCTTCGACGCTCAGGCGTCAAGCGCGCGATCATCGCAGGCGGCGACACCTGCAGTCATGCCGGCAAGCGGCTTGGCGTTTACGCGCTGACCGTGCAGGCGACCACAGAACCCGGGGCGCCTCTCTGCCGGGCTCACACGGAGGATCCGGCACTGCAGGAACTGGAGTTGGTTTTCAAGGGCGGGCAGGTTGGCCAAGAGCAGTTCTTTGAAACGGTGTTGAGCGGCCAGCCGTGTTAGGGGATGTTTTGCCCGCAGCGGGATGCCGTGATGACTACTCCTCAATTAAGGGCCGATTGGGGTTGATGCGCCAAAACAGCGCAACGCTGATGATCAGCATGCCGGCGATAATCCACAGAGGAGTGCTGTAGCTTCCCGTGGCCTGGACGATATAGCCGAACGCGACGCTGCAGACGAACCCACCAAATTGCCCTGCGGTATTCATAGTTCCGGTCACAACGCCCGCGCGCTTTCCTCCCACGTCGATGCACAGCGCCCACGTGGCCGGTAGCATCAAATCCAGAACTCCGAAACCCAGCGATGAGAGGATGACGATCGCGCCCTTATGGTGCGCCAGCGCCATGCCGACGATCAGGAGCGCCGAGGTCGTCAGGCTGGCGCAGGCCAGAGCGTTGCGTCCCACTCTGCGTCCGAACTTTTTGGTTAGGCGGTCGCTAGCAAATCCGCCTGCGACGTTGCCCGCCGTACCGAGGAGAAAGGGCAAGGCGGAAAAGATGCCCATTTCCGCCTCCGTGAAACCGGCACCGCGCTCGAGATAAGTGGGGAACCAGGAAAAATAGAACCAGGACGCCCAAGCGTAGCACCAGTACATAGCGACAATCAGCCATATCTGCCGCGCGCCGAGAATCAATCGCCAGGGCACGGCGGCATGAGGATCGGTTGGCGTCGCGGCGCTGATTTCCTGCAACTCTTCCGCGGTGATGCCGGGTTGTTCCGAGGGACGGTCGTGATACCAGCGGGACCACACCGCCGCCCAGAGAATTCCGACCGCGCCGAAAATCCAGAAGCTTGCCCGCCATCCCAGCGCCACTTGCACGGGAACGATCAGAAGAGGGGCCAGCGCTCCGCCGAACCGGCTGGCTGCCCAGACGGCCCCCTGTGCGCGCGCCCACTCGCCGGGCGGGAACCACCGCGCGATGACGCCGGAAGCGTTGGGATAGGCTCCGGCCTCGCCTGTTCCGAAGAGAAACCGCACCACGATCAGTTGTACGAAATTCCGCGCCGCTCCCGTCAAGGCGGTAAACGCGGACCACCACAGAACGATCCGGGTCAGAACGCTGCGCTGGCCCTTGCGGTCGCCGAGCGCGCCGGTGGGAATCTCAAAAATCCCATAGGCCAGCACGAAGGCGCCGAGAACCCAGCCCCAGCGTTCGGGAGAAATGCCCAGGTCGTCCTGCATCCGCGGGCCGGCCACGGCAATCGAGAGCCGGTCCAGGAACGTGAGCATTCCCAGCGCGACCAGAAAGATCAGGACGGTGGCTCGCTTCTTCAATCTCGCGCCCCTGATCTAGCCGAGCT
This sequence comes from Acidobacteriota bacterium, assembly GCA_024638215.1. Classification (GTDB taxonomy): domain Bacteria; phylum Acidobacteriota; class Terriglobia; order UBA7540; family UBA7540; genus JAHEKS01. The sequence continues at coordinate 4,659 of JAHEKS010000331.1, forward strand.
GGCGAGTTCTCCGAGGAGGGCC
>JAHEKS010000332.1 GCA_024638215.1 Acidobacteriota bacterium
CAAGGGATTCACGCTCGAGGAGATGCAGAGGAGACTGGGAATCGCTTGAACCATTCGGAAACAAGGGGCGGCATAGTTCCAATGCTGCCCGTTTCCTCGACGCAAGGGAGCGGGAAGCTCCTGACCTGCTCCACCAAGGTGCAAGTTGCGCATTCGCCATGGACGCGGCTTGAGGGGGCAAGGTGAGTTTGTTCGGGGGTATCGAGGCGGGCGGCACCAAGTTCGTTTGCGCGGTGGGAACAGGCCCCACGGATCTCCGTGCCCGGATGGAGCTGCCAACGACCAGCCCGGAAGAAACCATCGGCCGGGTGGTCAAGTTCTTCCAGAACCAGGCAAAACACGAGCCTCTCGCTGCCGTGGGCATTGGTTCCTTCGGCCCCATTGAGGTCCACTCGAGTTCACCGCATTTCGGTTACATTACTTCCACGCCCAAGGCTGGCTGGAGAGATGTTGATCTGGTGGGCCCTGTTCGGCGGGCCTTTAACCTCCCCGTGGGCTTCGATACGGACGTAAACGCCGCGGCGCTCGGCGAACACCAATGGGGGGCAGCGCGCGGGCTCGACACTTTCGTTTACATCACGGTCGGGACGGGAATCGGCGGTGGCGGAATGGTGGAGGGCAACTTGATCCACGGCTTGCTGCATCCCGAGATGGGTCATTTACGAATCGCGCACGACACGCAGGCCGACCCTTTTGCGGGCGTATGCCCTTTCCACGGCGACTGTTGGGAAGGGCTGGCCACCGGACCATCCCTTGAAGCCCGGTGGGGAACCAAGGGCCAGGCCTTGCCGCCCGACCATCCGGCCTGGAAGTTGGAGGCCCACTACCTTGCGCTGGGCGTGACCAGCTTGGTTTGCGCCCTTTCGCCGCAGCGGATCATTTTAGGTGGCGGCGTCATGAAACAAGCGAGCCTGATGTCTCTGGTTCGGCGCGAAACTCAGGAGTTGCTGAACGGCTATATTCAGGCGGCGGAAATCACCGAGCACATTGAGCAATACATCGTAGCGCCGGAGCTAGGCGATAACGCCGGAGTTCTGGGAGCCATCGCGCTTGCTTCTGCGGCTGCGCACTCCTGACAATGTTTGTGGGCGCGCGCCAGTCGCCACTTCGATTGTTCATCCCAATCTTGGCCGGGAAATTTCCCAGCCTGGATTGCAGATTTCTATTCTCACGCGAAGAGGCATAAATCCCATGTCTATTGTCAACCGTCGTGATTTCATCTCGCGTGCGTCCGCGATCGGCTTGGCGCCCTTAGCGGAGAGTTGGTGGGGCGGGGCTCAGGCAACGGGGAGTGCCGCCGGGCCAAGCCAGGCGCGGGTCTTCATAGACCCGGCCTTTCGAATCGCGCGCTTGGATCGGAACCTTTTCAGTTCGTTTATTGAACACCTGGGCCGCGCCGTCTATGGAGGAATCTACGAGCCCGGATCGCCCCTGGCCGACTCGGATGGGTTCCGCAAGGACACGTTGGAAGTGATTCGCGAAGTCGGCGTGCCCATGATCCGGTATCCCGGCGGCAACTTTGTTTCCGGATACGACTGGCTGAACGGCGTGGGCCCCAAGAAGGACCGCCCGACGTTATTGGATCGGGCATGGGACTCGATTGAGACCAATCAATTCGGAACGGACGAGTTCATGCTTTGGTGCAAGAAAGCGGGGACGCTTCCTTTGATGGCGGTGAACCTGGGCTCGGGAAACCCCATGCACGCCAGCCAACTAGTGGAATACTGCAACCTGGCGAAAGGAACGAAGTACAGCGACCTGCGCCGCCAATACGGGCACGAGGAGCCCTACAACGTCAAGCACTGGTGCTTGGGCAATGAGATGGACGGCCCTTGGCAGATCGGCCACTGCACCGCTCCGGAGTATGGTTTGCGCGCGGCCACCACGGCGCGAATGATGCGGGCGATTTCGGATGACCTGTTCCTGGTGGCCTGCGGCTCGAGCGGGCCGTTCATGCCGACCTACCTCGAGTGGGACCAGCAAACGCTGGAGCAGTGTTATGACGTGGTGGACGCGATCTCGCTGCATCGTTATTACAACAACACGACGGAGACGGGCGGCGACACGCGGCACTACCTGGCGCTGAACCTGACGATGGACCGGCAAATCGAGGAAATCCAGGCGGTGTGCGACATGGTCCGCGGCCGGGTGCGGTCCAACAAGACGCTCTACCTCTCCTTTGATGAATGGAACGTCTGGTATCGGGCGAGGAACGGCGATGGCCACAAGCAGTTCGCCCCGCACCTGACCGAAGAGGTTTACAACCTCGAAGATGCTTTATTGGTGGGAGGATTGATCAACTCCCTCCTCCGGCACTCCGACCGCGTCAAGGTGGCGTGCCTGGCTCAGTTGGTCAACGCGCTTGCGGCATTGTTGACCGACGGGAAAATGGTTCTGAAGCAGACGATTTTCTATCCCTACTTCTGGGCACTGCAGAACTGCCATGGAGACACGCTGAACGTGGCGGTTGAGTCTCCAACCTATGAGGTGAAGGATCTGGGCCAGGTGCCTTATCTGGACGCCGTTGCCACGCGCGATCCCGAGAAGGGGAAGGTGTGCGTGCTGGTGCTCAACCGCGACCTGGAAAACAGCCGGGAGTTTGAAGTGAATTGGCGGGCAGATGCGCCTACACGCGTCCTGACCAGCCAGGTGATCACGGGGCCGGATCTGAAGGCGGAGAATACTTTTGATCACCCGAACAAGGTCGTGCCGGCCAAACAAGATCCGCCCAAGCTGAACGGCGCGCGTACGACGATTGAAGTTCCGGCGAAATCCTACAGCCTGTTTGTATTTCAAACGCACTGACTTGTCCACGCGCCGGGCAAGTCATCTAGTCCTGCCGCATCGGAGAATCCAGCCGACATGCCTGGTGCAGAGGCCGTCGCGTTCTTTCCGACTGAGAAGCCGGAGCAAGAGTTCCCTCAATAAAAGCGAGCGCAGCGCGAGAGGTTGTAATAACCTAAAGGGCGTCGCTCGAAGCCCGTTTAGATTAATCTCGACCTCGTGGAGGTATCCGTGATCCGACGAACGAACTTCATCACAATTGCTGTCGCCGTTCTATTCTCTGCGCTTGTTCCTTCCGGTCTCATGGCCGCCGGGCCCGAGCAGAAACAGAAGACGTATCCTTTCCAGGACCCTTCGCTGCCCATCGAGGAGCGGGTGAACGATCTTGTCTCCCGCATGACCTTGCAGGAGAAAGTCTTGCAGATGCAGCACACCGCTCCCGCCATTCCGCGGCTCGGGATTCCTTCCTACGACTGGTGGAACGAAGCGCTGCACGGCGTGGCGCGCTCGGGTTATGCCACGGTTTTTCCGCAGGCCATCGGCATGGCGGCGACCTGGGACTCGGACCTCATCTACCGCGAGGCGCGCGTGATTTCGACCGAAGCACGGGCCAAGTACAACCAGGCCCAGGGCGAGCGAAACCACAGCATCTATTACGGATTAACCTTTTGGTCGCCCAACATCAACATCTTTCGCGACCCGCGCTGGGGGCGTGGCCAGGAAACCTACGGCGAAGATCCTTTCCTGACCGGCAAGCTGGGGGTGGAGTTTGTGGAAGGGCTGCAAGGGGACAACCCGCAGTATCTTGAAAGCGTGGCTACTCCCAAGCACTACGCGGTGCACAGCGGCCCGGAGCCGTTGCGGCACGGTTTCAACGTCAACGTTTCACCGCGCGACCTGGAGGCGACCTACCTGCCGGCATTCCGCGATACGATTGTGGACGCGCACGCCGATTCGGCCATGTGCGCCTACAACGCCATTGACGGCGTTCCGGCCTGCGCCGATACGTTTCTGCTGCAAAAGACTTTGCGTGACGACTGGCACTTTGACGGCTACGTGACGTCGGACTGCGGGGCCGTGGGCGACATCACCACCGGGCATCACTACACGCCCGACAACGAGCACGGCTCAGCCCTGGCGGTGAAGGCCGGGACCGACACAACCTGCGGCAACGAATACATTGCGCTTCCGCAAGCGGTGAAGGCCGGCTTGATCAAAGAGAGCGAGATTGACACGGCGGTTAAGCGCCTGTTCACGGCGCGGATGCGGCTGGGGATGTTCGACCCGCCCGACATGGTGCCCTTTGACAAAATAACGATGGCAGAAGACGATTCGCCGGCGCATCGCGAGCTGGCGCTCAAGGTGGCGCGCGAGTCTATGGTGCTGCTGAAAAATCAGGATGGTACGCTGCCGCTCAGCTCCGCCGTCAAGACGATTGCGGTTATCGGCCCGAATGCCGAATCCCTTACGGCGCTCGAAGGCAACTACAATGGCGTGCCCTCGCACCCGGTTTATCCGCTGGACGGAATGCTCAAGCAATTCGAGGGCGAGGCGAAGGTGCTTTACGCGCAGGGCTCGCCTTATGTGCCCGAGATGGTTGCTCCAACGCCTCGGACGTTGTTTCATCCTGCGGAGGGGGCCGCGGAATCCGGGTTGAAGGGCCAATACTTCGCCAACGCGAGTTTATCCGGTCAACCGGTTCTGACCCGCGTTGACCATCAGATCCAGTTCGAGTGGAACGCCGCTTCGCCCGCGCCCGGCGTCCCTATGCACGAGTTCTCGGTGCGCTGGACCGGCACGCTGACTCCGCCGGCGCCCGGCGACTACACGTTCAGCGTCCGTAAGTTCCACTGTCACCGCTGCGAGGTCGACGAGA
>JAHEKS010000333.1 GCA_024638215.1 Acidobacteriota bacterium
CTAACTGTAGCGGCGATGTCTCATCGCCGGATTGCTGTAGCGGCGATGTCTCATCGCCGGATTGCGGCACGGCCTCGGGTCAGGCGGGCGGCGGCGAGGACGCCGCCGCTACAGGGGCTATAGCCGGCCGCATGACGGCTAGGAAAGGGACGACGACCGCGCGCGGACAAGAAGAGACGACGAACGCGACCAAACGCTCGATCACGCCGCTGGCGGTGACCACGAGCGGTCCGACCAACTTCAGCGGCGCGACCACCGACCAGATCGTGGGCGTGACGCAGACGGGCTCGGGGACGGCGATATCGGCGACGGCGGGCGCCAACAACGCCATCGTGGGGACGACGACGACGGCCTCGGGAGCCTTTAACGGGGTGGAAGGGATCGCCAGCAGCCCGAATGGAGCGGGAGTGTCCGCGCTGCAGACCGCCGCCGGGGGCTGGGCGTTGTATGGCCGCGCTTCGGCGACGACGGGGCCGACGGTGGCCACACAAGGGATTAACGACAGCGACCGGGGGACGGCGATGTCGGGCTGGGAGCGGGCAGATAGCGGCACGACGTTTGGTCTGGTGGGCGATGTGGCAAGCAGCGGCGGGACCGGCATCCGCGGCCGAGCCTACGCGACGTACGGGAACACCACCGGGATTCTCGCCACGGTCTCAAGCCCGACGGGCACCGGCCTGGTGATCAACAACCTCGCCGGCGGCAAGCTCTTCAGCGGGCAGAACAACGGAACAGAAATGATCAGCATGACCGCGACCAACGGAAGCGCCGCTTTCGCCGGAAGCGTGCAGGGCTCGCAGTTGGTTTCGACGGTTTCGACGGGCACGGCGCCGCTCAGTGTGGCTTCGACGACGCAGGTAGCCAACTTGAACGCCAGCCTGCTGGGTGGGTTGCCAGCGTCTGCCTTCCAGCCTGCGGGGTCCTACGCGACGACCGCGACTAACACCTTCACGGCCACGCAAACCGTCAGCTCGGGAGACCTTTCCCTCACCGCAGGGAATCTCGATCTGCCTGCGACCAACTCGGCGGGCACCGCGGGAGTAATAACACTTGGTGGCAGCCCACTGATCCACGCCTGCTGCTCCAACTCCACCCGTAATACTTTTGTCGGGCCGAGTGCGGGCAATTTCACCGCCGACGCGAGCAGCACCAACTCCGGCATGGGCAATAACACCGCCGTGGGTTACCACGCGATGCAGGCACTCACCACGGGCTTCAATAACTCGTCCATGGGGTCTGAGGCGCTGATTTTTAACACCACGGGCTCCTACAACAGCGCCAACGGCTATCGGGCGCTATACGTCAACACAACGGGTAGTAGTAACACAGCCTTAGGAGATTCATCGCTCTACTACAACACTATAGGCAACCAAAACACAGCCGTCGGCCAAGGTGTACTCGCCCAGAACACGACGGGCGGCGGCAACACCGCCGTCGGCGGCGGTGCGCTTCAAACCAATACCACCGGTTCAGACAATACGGCTCTCGGAGTTGCGGCTAACGTCGGTTCAAACAATCTGCACAATGCCACAGCTATCGGCGCCTTCGCGGTTGTATCCACCAGCGAATCCCTGGTGCTTGGCTCAACGGCTGCGCAGAATGGCGTCGCTAATACGAAGGTAGGCATCGGGACCAGCACGCCTTTGCATACGCTCGACGTGGTGGGCGACATCAACGCCACGGGGAATATTGCAACTTCGGGAAAATTTTCGGGGGACGGCTCGCTGTTAACCAGTGTCTCGGCTTCGAGTGCTACGACGGCGAGCGGCCTTTCCTGCACGGGCTGCGTGGGGAACACGCAGTTAGGCGTGAACTACGCCGCCAGCGACTCGAAGGGCGGCGATGCCGCGAACGCGCTGTTGCTGGACGGCTATGCGTATACGGCTTTTCAGGCCGCGGGCAGTTACGCCACCCTGGGCACCAACACCTTTGCCGGCGACCAGAGCGTCACCGGAACGGTGGGCGTGGTGGCATCGGCCAGCGGAGCGACCGCGATGTCCGTTCAGGCCACCGAGCTTACCGCCTCCAACACCGCGGTCAGCGGCATCGCCGACGGCGCGGACGGAACGGGCGTCGTGGGCCAGGCCATGAATGGAAGCAATGCGACCGGCGTGTGGGGGATCAGTTCGAGCGGGGAAGCGGGGCTATTCCAGGGCGACGTAAGCGTCACCGGAACGCTTAGCGCGGCGGTGAAGAATTTCAAGATTGACGACCCGCTCGACCCGGCCAACAAGTTCCTGGTTCACGCTTCCGTGGAGTCCTCGGAGTTGAAGACCGTTTACGACGGCGCGGTGACGCTCGATGCGAACGGCGCGGCGGTCGTGCAGTTGCCGGACTGGTTCCAGGCGTTGAATGGTGATTTCAGGTATCAGCTTACTTGTGTCGGCGGCTACGCGCCGGTTTATATCGCGCAGAAGATCAAGAACAACGCTTTCAAAATCGCCGGCGGCACGCCGGGCCTGGAAGTGGATTGGCAGGTGACGGGAGTCCGCCACGACCCCTACGCCGAGGCTCATCCGCTCCGCGTGGAACGGCAAAAAACCGCGAAAGAGCGCGGCTACTATCTCCACCCCGAGCTCTACGGCCAGCCGTCGCAAAGGGGTATCGAGTGGGCCGATCATCCTGGAGTCATGGCCAGGGTGAGCAAGTCGAAGGGAAATCACTGAGCGGCGAGGCGCGGAGCCGCTGCGCAAAGATCCGCGCCGAGAAATCAAGCGAAGTCGCGACGTTTGAATTGCAGGTTGAGGGGGAGGGCGCGATCATGAAGCGCGTGTATTTTCTCGTTCTGGGCATCCTGATTTTGTGGGCGGCGGAGCCGGCGGGCCGCGTAAGCGCCAAACCGCAAAAGCAGATCCTCATCACCGGACCGATAAACGCCGCAAGGCTGGTGACGCTTGCGGGCAACACGCGCCCCGAAGCCCGCGCGAGGAATGACCGCGGGCGGGTTCCAGACAAGGCTCGCCTGGACCATTTGTTTCTCCTCCTGCGGCGGCCGGCAGAGACCGAGCGGGCGCTGGAGCAATACATCCACGATCTCACCGATCCCCACTCGCCCAACTTTCATCACTGGCTTACCGCCCGGCAGTGTGGGGAGCAGTACGGGCTGGCACAGGAAGACATCGATACGATCGTCCAATGGCTCAAGTCCTACGGGTTTGTCGTCAATGGGGTCTATCCGAACGGTGTGCTGATTGATTTCTCCGGCACGGTGCGCCAGGTGCGAGAGGCTTTCCACACGGAAATTCACCACTTGGTGGTGAAGGGCGTCAAGCATATCGCCAACATGAGCGATCCCAAGATTCCCGCCGCGCTTGCGCCGGCGGTGGTGGGAGTGGTTTCTCTGAACGATTTCATGCCGAAACCCATGCACCATCTGCGCCCCCAGTACACGTACAGCGGCACCTGCGGCCTCAGCTCGACGTGCTACGCCCTCGTGCCCGCTGACCTGGCGACCATTTACAATTTCAATCCTGCCTTTGCCGCAGGCTTCAGCGGCCAGGGCCAGACGGTGGTGGTGATCGAGGACACGGATGTTTATTCGACGGGTGATTGGGACACGTTCCGAAGCACGTTCGGACTGGCGGCGGCTTATCCCGACGGGTCGTTCACCGAAATCCATCCTCCGAGCAGCGGAACGAACAACTGCACCGACCCGGGCACCAACGCCGACGATGGGGAAGCGATTCTGGATGCGGAGTGGGCCAGCGCCGCCGCGCCCAGCGCGGCCATCCAGCTGGCTTCCTGCGCTAACACGACGAACTTTGGCGGCTTCATTGCCATGGAAAACCTTCTCAACGCCAGCGGCACCCCTCCGGCCATCATTAGCGTCAGCTACGGCGCCGCCGAGTCCAGCATAGGAGCGTCGTGGAATGCCTACATCAATTCGCTTTATCAACAGGCAGCCGCGGAAGGGGTCTCGGTTTTCGTGTCCTCGGGAGACTCAGGGGCGGACGTGGAAGACCAGAATCAGTCCTATGCAACTTATGGAATCAACGTTAGCGGGTTTGCTTCGACTCCATACAACGTAGCAGTTGGCGGGACGGATTTCAGCGATACCTACGCCGGAACCAACAGCACCTACTGGAATGCTTCGAACTTTTCAAACTATGATTCGGCGCTGTCTTATATTCCGGAGATTCCCTGGAACGATTCCTGCGCCAGCGCGCTCATCGCGGATTACGAAGGATACTCACAGACCTTCGGTTCCTCGGGTTTTTGCAACAGCGGCACGGGAGCAAGTTTCTTGAACGTCGCGGCCGGCAGCGGCGGCCCGAGCGGTTGTGCGACGGGGTCGCCGAGCACTCCGGGTATTGTCGGCGGCAGTTGCGCCGGGTATTCCAAGCCTTCCTGGCAATCGGTATTCGGTGTTCCGAATGATAACGTCCGCGACCTTCCCGACGTGTCGCTGTTTGCCGCCAACGGCATTTGGGGACACTACTACGTTTTCTGCTGGTCCGACCACAGTAAAGGCGGGACCTCCTGCAACGGCGCGCCCGACACGTGGTCGGGCGCGGGCGGCACGTCTTTCGGCGCGCCCATCATGGCAGGCATTCAGGCGCTGGTGAACCAGGCCGCCGGAAGCAGGGCCGGGAATCCCAACCCCTTTTACTATTCGCTGGCGTCCACCGAGTATGGCGCAATCGGCAAATCCAACT
>JAHEKS010000334.1 GCA_024638215.1 Acidobacteriota bacterium
CCTGGAACTGATCGCGTACTTGTCCACGATCAGTTCCAGGTGCGGGCGGGCCATCAGGTCGGTGAGCTTGATTTTCACCGTGCCGGAAGCGGCTTTTTCCGCCTGCAACGCCGCCGCGATCTCGCCGGGACCCAGAACGGAAGTTCCCCCACTTACCGCCCCGGCCCGTGGTGGTGGAGCTTCGGTGGAGAGGGTCGGCGTCACGGGCGGCTCTGGTCCTTCACCGGTCACTAGGCGGAACAATTGGCGGCGGCCGGTGCCGAACGAAATCTCGTCCGAGGCGTGCACGACTTTTTCCTGAATTCGAACCTGGTTGACGTAAGTGCCGTTGGCCGAATTCCGGTCGCGGAGGATGACCGCGCCCTCCTCGTTGTATCCAATCCAGGCGTGCAGGCGCGAGATCTCATCGTCGGCCACTACCACCTGGCAACTCGCCGGGTCGCGCCCGATCATCAACCCGTTTCGGCCAATGGTGAACGTGCGGCCGGAGAGCAACCCGGCGGTGGCCATCAATTTACAGGCAGGATGTGCCTCGGCGGGAGGGACGGCAGCCGAGGGCGCTCGCTGCTGGCTGGGTTCGAACTTCTCGGCGCGAACTAAGGGGATGGTGGCCTGCGCGTCTTCTTCCTTTTTCAGGGCATGGCCACAACTGCGGCAGAAGACGTAGTCCTTCTCGTTCACCTCTCCGCAACCGGGACATCTCATCAGACGACTATCCTCCGCGCCGTTCGTCCGCCGTGCCGGGACGGGATACCTCGCCCGCCCAACCGCGCTGCAAGTGCGGGTGCGGAACGAAGTCCGGAACCGGCTCCCACCTCGTTTTCAACCGGCACCAAGGCGCTGGCCAAGGAAGAGTCCTTGATCCGGTTCATGGGCGAGATTTGAAATCTTCCTCCCGAAATTCCTTGAACTCAATTCCCGCTGCGACGTCCGCCGGGAGAAGGCCGGGACCGGAGAAATCCGCCATGATCACCGTGATGTTGTCCGTCCCTCCCTTTTGGTTGGCCCGCGCGATCAGCGCCTTGCACTTATCTGCGAGAGAGTTGTCCTGGTTCGCAACACTGGCCAGGCTTTCACGGTCCACCATATTGTAAAGCCCGTCACTGCACAGCAGGATTTTGTCGCCGCTGCGGATGCGGGTATACGTCACCTTGACGTCGACGTTCTCGCTGCTGCCCACCGCCTGCGTCAGGATGCTTTTGCGGCTGTCCTTCTCGGGATCGGCGGGCATCTCCGCTCCGATGTCTTCCAGGTAATTCAGGAACGTCTGGTCGCGTGTAAGCTGCACCATTTTTCGATTGCGGATCAAGTAGGCCCGCGAGTCTCCCACCTGGGCAACAAACAGATAGGGACCAAACAGCGCGGCGGCGGTGGTGGTCGTCCCCATGCCTTTGTGCGCCGAGGCGGCCTGGGCCTTCTGGTAGATTACCTGGTTGGCGAACTCAATGGCTTCGCGCAGCATGAGGACGAAGTTGGTTTCGCTGATCGTGCTCACCGACTTCAGGTTGTCGTAAAGGCGCTTGGGAACGGTGGTGACGCAAATCTGGCTGGCGACTTCTCCGGAGGCTTCGCCGCCCATTCCGTCTGCGACCATGAAGAGCGTGCCGCGCGGCCCTTGCAGGTGGTTGCGCAGCGGAGGATTGACGCCGACCTCGCCGCTCGTCAGATCGCAAATCACCAGATTGTCTTCGTTGTTCTTACGGACACGCCCCGTGTCAGACATGCCGGCGGCGTTGATGTGAATGGCCGCCTGTCCCGTCTCGGATGACTCATCCACGTTGTATCTTCCTCCCAGTCCTGTTCAGCTCCCCGGCGGCTTGCGCAACCCTTCCCGAGACACCCCCGTTTCACCTGCGCCGGGCAGTTCGCCGGCGGCCATCTGCGCACTCTCCGACCCGATGCGTCTCTTCGAATAGAGCGGATTTGCTCAAGTGGCTAATGCTACGCATCCCTTCTTACCACACCACCTTTTCCGTGGCAAGCGGTTGGCCAGTTTCCAAACAGTTGCCGGTTGCGGCGCGGTCGGGACTCCACAGGGGGGCGGATTCATGGGCAAAGACTGGCCTGAAGTTCGCGCACAATTTCCCGCGCGACTTGGCGAGTTCTGTCCAGGTCGGTGGGTGGGAGAGAAATTGCGGCCACTTTGGCATGGCCTCCGCCGCCGTACCGTTCGCAGATGGTGGCCAGGTTGGCGTTCTTGGGCGTGGGATTCCAGGGATTGCTCCCCACGGCGATCTTTGACCGCTGCGGAGACCGACTGACCGCCACGCTGTACACGGCGGCGGGATAGAGATAATAGGGGATGAACTTGTTAAACCCTTCCATCTCCTGGTCGGAGACATCGAAGAAAACCACGCCGCCCTCGAGCCGGGCCGCGGCTCGAATGATATCCACCGATTTCAAGTGGAGCTGGTAAAGCTCGTCGAACATCTTCCGGATGTGCGGCAGCGCCGCGACTTCCGCCAGCGGCCGCGACGCCAGCTCCGGAATCAATCGCGGCACGAAGTCGTCCGATTTCGATCCTTCGATCACCAGCGTCAATTGGGTAGCGGGATGGCTCATCTCGACCGCCGTCTGCGTGTCGGGATACTGCGCCCCATCAATGATGTCGGCCCAATGCACCAGCTCGTCGAGGTCGGGCGCGCGGAAATGGAACTTCGTCTCGCCGATATGCGCGATGAATTTGGTGCAGGACTTGAAATCGGGCCCGAAGAATTTCCGGCCGCTGCGGTCGCGCCGGAAGTGCTCGGCATCGGACTCGGATAGGAAGGCGCTCTGGTGATGGTCAAACCACCACGTCAGGCGGTCGCTGGGCGAGTATTTGAAATCTACGATGGCGTTCTCGTCGCCATCGAAGATGTCGGCGTCGAAGAGCTGGCCGGCCCGGTGCGCCAGGCCGCGGTAATCTACCTCAGCACGAGCGTTGACCGTCGCGTGATAGAAGCGCGTGAAGACGGCGGCGGAACATGCCCCGTCAAAACATTTGTCGTGAAAGCAGATCCGGATCCTCATCCATCCCCGCCGCTCCGTGCTGGAGAATGTTCGGCCCTTCCGCCGAAGCCTGCCGCCGAGAGCGGAACGTGATAAATTGCGATGTCAGGCGGGAATTGTCAAGCGGAAAGCGCAAGACGCCCGCGCACTCCACCGGAGGCAATAAAAAAGAGCGGCGGATCACGCTCCGCCGCTCTTTGCCTTGGCGATGTTCCCGAGCTCGGCGCAAATTTCTTATTTCGATGCTTGCTGCTCGGCCAGCTTGCCGATGGACGGGATCATGAATTTTTGATTGTTCCAGACCCTGAACGTGCAAGCCCAAAGCACAGATCAACCCGCCATCTTCGTGGCCAGCTGAGAAATGACAGGAATCTCAAACCGTTGACCACTGCTCGCCCTTTGCATTAGCAACAGCCACCCTCCGAACAGGACCAGCCGAATCGCGAGCCAGATCAACCCCATGAACACCCCCAGGACGTAAGAGTGAAAGAGAGAGATGATCAGTACCGCAAAGAACCACGCGATGGCGACGACAACGTACAGAACGGAGTAGAGTATGCTCTGAAAGGCGTGGAAGCGAACATTGCGGTCGGTGCGATAGGGCCCCGCCACCAGAAGCACAATCCCGGAAATGAACCAGAGCACGTAGGCGAGTGCCCCTGCTACGCCGAGGTTTAAGGCCGGCCCTTCAGCCATTTGGCCCGCCACCTTCCCAAGGTAGGGGATCTCGTACCGTTCATTGCTGTAGGCCTTGAAGAGGAGGAACGCCCAGTAGAGGAACATCGCTGCCGCGAGAAGCACCGCGGGGATCAACATGACCAACGCGCCAATTCCGAGCGTGAGGGCCGCTAATATCTGCGTCACCCCCCAGAAGAGCACCCAAACCGTCACCGCCGCGATGTAATAGAGGGTCGCTTGAATTGCGTGAAAGCGCACGAACCTATCGTCTCTGTAAGGCTCCGTGATCAGCATGAACAGACCCGTCAGAGCGGTCAGTACGTAGGCAACCATCGCGGCCATGTTCGAAGTGAGTCCGGAAGGGACCGTTTTTGAAGCGACTGCTCCGGCCGGCGTTGCGCCACCTGCCGCAGGTGCGACTGGGGTGCCGCACGATCCGCAAAAGCTCGCTCCCTCGGCTAACGTTGCACCGCACTTTGCGCAAGCTGCCATGGCTTGGCCTCCTTTGCGATTCCGATTGTTTTCGAAGGACCCAGACTCTCGTCTGCCGCGAAATCCGCCAGCCTGACACGCCGTGTAGCAGCAAACGTGGCGCCCTGTATACCACAAAAGATTGTCGTAGGCAACTGGCTGTGGGCGCCCGTCGTCCCCCGCATCCTGGTTTGCCCGCAGAGTTTCCGACGTGCTGCTCCGCCCCGCCGGATGCTGTTCTTCCGCCGTGAGCGGCCGCCGGTTGCGATATACTGCTCCTCTTTTGTACACCGGCCCGACGCAGGTCTCAAACGAGAAGCATGCTCACAAACCCTCTCGCGTTTCTCCTGGCCGCCGACCCCCGCGAGCGCCGCTCGCTCGCGGCGGCGACCCTCGGCTGGATGCTCGACGGCATGGACATCTTCCTTTACGCCATGGTGCTGGCCGAGCTGATGCGAGAGCTGCATCTCTCAAAAGAGGAAGCCGGCCTGCTCGCCTCTCTCACGCTCGT
>JAHEKS010000335.1 GCA_024638215.1 Acidobacteriota bacterium
CCCAAGATTATCATCCTGCGCGCTCTGCAATTCCACAGAATCGAGATCGATCCCTCCCAGTGGTTAATCGAATTCGCGCACTGCGGGCCGCTGCTTCCGTCCCACGCGCCCGGAGACGATGGGGGCCAAGAAGTAGTTTTCGCCCCGCACCGGCGAGCCGGCCATGCGGCGCAGCATCGCCATCTGGCCGACGTGCGTCAGGGCATCGGCCACGGGTCCCTGGAACAGTTTCTCGGCGGAAAAACCCAGCGGTTTTCTCGATGCCAGGTGCTTGTCGAACTTCTTCAGCGCGGCGAAGAAGCGCACGACCTCGCGCTCCCACGCGCGCGGCTTTGAGTCGTGCCAGACGTGCTTGCCATCGGCGAGCTCGACGCCCCAGTCGAGCAGGTCGCCGATGTGCGCCAGAATTTCTCCCGGCGTGCGCGTGGTCGGTGAAGCCTTGAACGTGGCAAAGTTGTTCGGCGCGCCGCGCACCGCCTTCCCGCCGCGGTAGGCCAGCGTGGCCAGCGCGTGGCGTAATTCAAATGATTTGCTTTTCATGCTGTCCCCCACTTTTCCCGGAACCAGATCAGTAGACAAACGGCACAAACTTGCGCGTGCGCTTGGCGTATTCTTCAAACGCAGCACCGTAGTGCTGGCGCAAATGCTTGTCAAGATCCGGGATGTTGAAGAACACAAAGCCCGCCAGCATGAACACAGGAATGATGAGCATCCACGCGACGCCGGTCAGGAGCGCATAGCCGGTGAAGAGCAGTTCATCTCCGAAATAGTTGATGTGCATCGCGTAGCGGAAGAGGCCCTGGGTGTAGAGCTGCCCTTTATTCACCGGCTGTTCTTTCCAGGATTTCCTTTGCCACTCCGAAGCCGTGTTCAGAAACGAACCCACAACGTAGAGCGCGATCGCCGCTGCTTCTATCGATCCTGGCTCACGCGGGTTGGTGCCGCCGAAGTACGCAAAAACCGTGTGGATGCCCAGGATCCATACGCCGACGAGCACCGCCTCTCCCCAGCCCATTCTGCGCTTTAAGAGGCAGAAGGTGGTGACATTCACGCGCAGGAAATAAACGACAATACATGCCAGCAGCAGCCATCTCCGAGCCGGCAGGGCTTCCGGCCAAGCGGTTCCTTCCCATGCTGCCACCGTTTCCAGGCCGCCGCCCAATAACAGCCAGCCTGCCACAATCACCGCCGCAAGGTGAAGCGCCGTCATGAACAGGCGCGGAGCCATCGCCCGGTCGTATTCGCCGTGCAAGGTCTATTCTCCAGAGAAAAACTTACAGGTGTCCATCCGCAAGCTGGAATCCTATCACGCCATGCCTTCACTCGGGAGCCCCGGCGCCAGGAAAAATCCTCCAGATTTTGAGGACGACTTCGCGCTAAAATCCGTGCATGCTCAAGATTCGCGACACAACGTCGGAAGACATCCCGCTCATCCTGCAGTTCATCCGCGATCTGGCCGAATACGAAAAGGAGCCGCAGTCGGCGGTGGCGACGGCGGAAGACCTGAAGCGCGACGGCTTCTCGCAAAATCCCAAATTCCGCGTGGTCATTGCGGAATGGGACGGCGCGCCGGCGGGTTTCGCCTTCTACTTTTTCCACTACTCGACCTGGCGCGGGCAGGCGACGCTCTTTCTCGAGGACCTCTTCGTGCGCCCGCGTTTTCGCGGCAAGGGCATGGGCAAGGCGCTGCTGGTTCACCTGGCCAAAATCGCGGTGGCGGAAAATTGCGGCCGCTTCGAGTGGCAGGTGCTCGACTGGAACACGCCGTCCATCGAATTCTACAAGTCGCTGGGAGCCGAGGTCATGAAGGAGTGGCTCACCATGCGCATCTCGGGCGAGGGAATCGCCAAGCTGGCCGCGCAGGCCGCTTAGGCTTCTGCTTCGACGCGTGCCAGGATTTTATCCAGGCCGCGCGCGAAGACCTCCGGGCGTGGCAGCAGGCTCAGAACCAGGAAACCGTCTGAGCGAAAATCGTAGAAATGCCCCGGGTGAGCGAGGACGCCGTCCTCGCTCACGAAAGTCACCGCCCAATCCTCGTCGCTGCGCGTGGCGGGCAGCTTGAGCACCGCGTACCAGCCGCCTTCCGCTTCGAGGCGGCTCACCGGCGAGCCGCGCGCCAGCCGCTCGTCGAGCCGCTGCAGGTTGCCGCGTACGCGCTCCAGAATCTGCGGCTGAATCGTGCGGCGCGTCTCGAGCATCTGGCGCGAAGCGTGAGCTATGGGCGCGCTGGCCGGCAAATACGTGTCGGCAATGACTTCGAGGCGGGCGAGAGCGTGGCGCAGCAATTCGGGCGGGCCGCTGGCCACAATCCAGGCGAGCTTCATCTGCGGCAGCGCGGAAATCTTGGAGAGGCCGGAAAGGGTGAAAGTCAGCGCGCGCTTTTCTCCGGCGTGTGAAATCACCCGCGCGCCGGCCTCGTCCCCGGGCGCATCCACGGCGAAGGCGTAATCGCAGAAGACTTCATCCGCGACCAGCGCCAGCGAGCGTTCGGTGCACAGCTCGACCACCGCATCCAATTCCCGCGCCCGCACGAATGAGCCCGTGGGATTGTTGGGATGGACCGCCAGGATCGCCCGTGTGCGGCGGCTCACGTGCTCGCGAAGCGTCTCGGTCGCCATGCGCCACCCGTGATCGTACTCGAGGCGGTATAGCGTGAGCTCCAGGTCGTTCAGCCGCGCCAGAAAATCGAACAGCGGATAGCTGGGCGAGGGAACCAGGATTTCATCGCCCGCGTCGGCCAGCAGACGAAAGACGTACGTGTAAGCTTCACTCGTGCTCGTGGTCAGAAAAATTTGTTCGGGCGCGACCGTGATGCCGCGCTCGGCGTAATAGTCCGCGACCGCCTCGCGCGCTGAAAGCGGCCCGCGCGGGTCGGGCTCATAGACGAGCGCGCGCGGGTCCGCCAGCGCAGCCAGGATTTGAGCCGAATCGTAACTGAACCCGCACCGCGTGGGATTTGATTCGGTCAGGTCGAGAATCTCCTGCCCGCTCCGGCGCCGCTCTTCGACAGCTTGCGAAAGCCGGTTGGGTTCCAGGCGCCAGCCTGTGCGCGATGCAAACATGCAGCAAGCATGCCCTTGACCGAGCGGCTTTGGCAAGAGCGATTCCGACGCTTCCCGCCCCGCGTGTTATACTGGGCGTTATTTCGCCCGATGGCGAAGCCTATGAGCGGTTCGACAGCGAAAACAGCCAACTTTGGCGGCCTCGAAGTGGTCTCCTTTGAGAGCCGCATGGCGCGCGAGATGGCCGGCATGATCCAAAAACTGGGCGGCGTGGCGCGCGTCGCCCCTTCCATGCGCGAGGTGCCGCGGGAAGAAAATCAGGACGCCTTCGCTTTCGCCGACGAGCTTTTCGCGGGTCGGGTGGACGCGATCATCTTTATGACCGGCGCGGGCACGCGCATCCTGGTTTCGGTTCTCGAAACGCGCTACCCACGCGAGAAAATTGTCGGAGCGATTTCGAAAACCACCGTTATCGCCCGCGGTCCCAAACCGGTCAAGGTCCTGCGCGACCTGGGTGTGCCGGTCACCATTGCCGTTCCCGAGCCGAACACGTGGCGTGAAATCCTGGATGAGCTGGACGAAAACCCGCGCGGCTTCACGCTCCAGGGCAGCCGCGTGGCCGTGCAGGAGTACGGCGTCCCGAATCAACCTTTCCTGTGGGAACTCAAGCGGCGCGGCGTGGAGGTGCTGCGCGTGCCGGTTTACCGCTGGACGCTTCCCGAGGACACGGCGCCCCTGCTCGATGCTTTGGAAGCCATCCTGGAAGGCCGGGCGCGCGTGGTGATGTTTACCAACGCGCGCCAGATTGACCACGTCCTCCAGGTTGCCACGGAGAACGGCTTGAATACCCCTCTGCTCGACGCTCTGGCGCGTTGCGTGGTCTGCTCCATCGGCCCCACGTGCAGCGAAGTGCTGCTTGCGCGCGGCATCGCCGCCGACCTCGAGCCGGAGCATTCCAAGATGGGCCCGCTGGTTCAGGAGGCGGCGCGCCGCGCGCCGGAGCTGCTGAAAAAGAAATCGGAGGCCGCAAATACGGGCTCGGAGCTGCGCAAAACACGCACCGTGGAAGCGAGACCGTACAGCGAGGCCGTTGGACAAGCCGGCGGGCCAGAGTCCGCTGCCTTGAGTGCGGCTGCCGAGCCTTGGCGCGATTCGCGCTTTATGAAAGCCTGCCGGCGCGAGCCCGTGGATGCGACGCCGGTTTGGCTGATGCGCCAGGCGGGGCGCTACATGCAGGAATACCGCGAATTGCGCGCGCGCGTGCCGTTCCTGGAGCTCTGCAAGAATCCTGACTTGGTGGCGGAAGTCACGGTGACGGCGGCGGAAAAAATCGGCGCCGACGCCGCCATTCTCTTTGCCGACTTGCTGCTGATCGCGGAGCCTCTCGGCTTCGGCTTGGCCTACGACAGCGGCGAAGGTCCGGTGGTCACGCCGGCGTTGCGGGAGATCGAGCACCTGGGCCGTCTGCGCGAGGTCAACCTCGCGGAATCGCTCGGCTATGTTTTCGAAGCCGTTCGGCGCACGCGCGCCGCGCTTCCTGCGCATCTCCCGCTTATCGGATTCGCCGGCGCGCCGTTCACCCTCGCCTCCTATTTGATCGAAGGCGGCGCGTCGAAGAATTAAATAGGAGGCG
>JAHEKS010000336.1 GCA_024638215.1 Acidobacteriota bacterium
TTGGCCACGAATGCGCCCATCGCGCATTGAGGCGATTCGCTCCAAGTCGACCTTAGCAAGAAGCTCACGGTGCACGTTGGACTTGAGTTCCTGGTAGGCATTGAAGGGAACTCCAGATTGCTTCTTATCGCCGTCGCCAGAGGATGATCCAGGCTTGTTTGAAAACAATCCCATGTTGTTTCGCGGCTCCCTTCCCTATCCAAGTGCTGCCCTAGAGCAGATTCTACCTTCCAAAAAGGCCAAGGAAGGACTTGTTAGCTTTCTTCTTACTGTCTGTAGATGTTCTTGGCTTGGCTCCTAAGGCTTCAGCCCAGGACATAAGACTCCGTGCCACGTCAGAATCCGAGATGTCGGCCGTTGGATCACCTGCGTTAATGGTACGAATGACTTTCTGGTACGAGTTTGGCACCTTCCAGAAGACCTTTCTCCGGATAGCCTTCTCTATCTCGCTGTCGGAGATCGCGCTGTTCTTCGCGAGATGCCGGTTTACAACTACATCCACTTTATATTGAGGAAGATCGTGGTGGTCGAAATAATCAAGCAGGCGGGCGACATTACGCAGCGCCGGCACCTCAGGCACTGTCACGAGGTACAAATGGTCAGCCCGACGGATCACCTCCACGTTTTGATCGTTCAAGCCCGGCGCGCAATCGATTACGACATACTCGTATTTGGTACGGATAAAGTCGACGCTCTGCCCCACAGACTCAGCATGCACTCGCCTCTCTGGTTCGCGGAAATCGGGCGCCGGGAGAAGGTCGAGTCCGCTTCCATGGTGCAGAACGTAGCTCTGAAGCAAATCGGAATCCAGCCTGTCCACACTTTCGGCCAGTTCGTAAAAGTGGTACTGGTGCCTGGTCATGCCAAGGAACAAGGAAGACTCACCGCAGGTTGGATGGAGGTCGATGAGGACCGTCCGGCGCGAGAATAACTTCGCCAACAAGGCTGCCAAGTGGGTGGCCAGGGTCGTGACTCCGGAACCCCCTTTAGCCCCCAGAAAGACAAGTACCTGACCGCTCAGTTGTTCACGCTTTTCCCTTTTGCGTCCTCCAACTCGTGCAACCGCTTCAAGCAACTGCTCGCGGTCCGCAGGTTTGACGATGTATTCTGTACAGCCGCACCGCATAGCTTCGATGATGAGATTAGGCTGAGAGTTCGACGAAATCGCGAAGATCGCGGTATTGGGAAGCTTTTCGTGAATCCGTCCCGCAGTAGTGATTGCGCTTGGTCGATCCCGGTCGAAATCGATCAGGCATATATCGGGTCCTGGACCCTGCATCCACGAAAGTACAACATCCTCATCTGTCAAGTAGCTATGGACTTCAGCCTGCAACCGAAGGAAAGGAGTTCCGCGGACAAACTGTCGCAATTCGGCGCCAGCTTCGCTATCGAGGCAGATTGTAACAAGTGAGAGGCGTTCTCCTGTAGGAGAGCTCTCGCCGAGCGGAGTCCTTGCGCCTTCTTTAGTGTCCATCACTGGAATTCCCTTTAGGCGGTGCCTGCTGAGTTGGATTCTCTGATTTCTTCTGTCCTTGAAGGTCCCGATCATAATTCGGGGGCTGCAGGAACTGCATGGGTTCCTTGGGTGTTGCCTTCATCTGCGCTCTGGTGCCGACAGGATCTGCGATGTGTGGAGTTACAAGGACCACCAACTCAGTCCGGTCGAGCTTGGTCGATTTGGACCGGAAAAGCTGACCGAGGATGGGGATGTCCCCGATCCCCGGCACCTTACTCAGTTGAGCTTGGGCTCTTTGATCCAATAGTCCGGCGATTCCGAACGACTGGCCATCTCTTAACTCAACTTCTGTCTCTGCGCGGCGAGTAGAGATGGCTGGTACAGTGAAACCCGAAATCGTGACGGCGTTGCTAAAATCGAGAGTGCTAACCTCGGGTGCGACCTGAAGGCGGATGATGTTATCGCTCGTAACGTGCCCTGTAAAATCGAGGCGGACACCAAAGGGGCGGAACTGGATCGTGACGGCGCCAACGTTAGCTCCCCCTTGAACGACCGGAAAGGGAAATTCTCCTCCTGCCAGGAAGCTTGCTTTTTGACCGTCCAGCGCTAACAGATTCGGCTGGGCTAGAATCTGGAGCACGCTCTTTTGCTCCAGGTCTGCCAGCGTCATGCCCAGGTGAATGTCGGGCCGAAAGAGAAAAAGGTTCAGCAAATTCGAGAGTGTAAAGTCTGCTCCGTTGTCACTGATTCGGTAGCCCGTCCCCTGGCCCGTGACCGGGCCGAACTGCTGTGTCGATAGAACTCCGATAGTGTTCGTAGCGCCCGTGCTGAAGAGATTGATTCCCAGTTGTCGCAGCTTGGTCCTATCAACCTCAGCAAACTTCACCTCTAGAAGGATTTGCTTTTGAGGGTGCTCAACCGTGGCCAGAGAGTTCACGATGTCTTTGGAATAGACCCCCGACATTTTGGTGAGGTCATCGGCTTCCGCCTGACTCCCAACAACTCCGCTGAGAATGATCCGACCCTGGTCAGCTTGTGTCTGGATGGATTGGTTCGGATATGCCTTCTGGATTGCTGTTCGAAGTCCAGTCAAGTCCAAATCCACGTGAACATCGAGCATGCGGGAGCTGCCCGACTCGTCCCAAAGAATCAGGGTGCTGCTGCCGGCCGATTCGGCCTCTACCACGACCTGGGTAGGGCTCGTGACAATGGTTTGGATTACCTTCGGATTGCTAGCCAGGACGCGCTTCAATCGTGCCTGCAGATTGATAATCACGGACTTGCCCACAAGAATATGGAGGGGCTGGGCTTCTGCCGAAACCGGCGATCCTTGCGGGTAAGCGCACAGAAACGGTGTCAGCACACTCAGGAGGCATCCAAGAATTACTGCTCGAGGTCGGCGTAAATAGTTCATTGTTTCTTGCCTCCGCCCTCTTCCGAGGTCACGGCGGGGAACTCTTGATCTTTGCGCGTCTGCCCTTGTATTACTTCCACTACGTACACAGACGGCGCAGAGGGACGGGGTTCACGTCTTACAGTTCCAGTCCTTCTACTTCGCTTGGGGGCTGGCGCGGGTGGTTTAGCCGTGGCGATCAACTCGTCTAGACTTGTGGGTTTAACCTTCTCCTGTGACTGATCCGCTCCATTGCGTAACACGAACTGAATCGCGGCTTGCGAACTGGCCATCAGGAGCTTTTGGGAGTCTTCCGGGCTAAGGAGAAGTGTGACAACGTTGACGTGCTGGGGCTTGCCTGACGGGTCCGGTTCGATCCTCTCGCCTGCCGTCAGGACTTCGACATTCTGCAACAGTGTTTCGGTTATGGGCTCCTTTACACCCTCGCGCGGCCGGAAGGTTCCCAAGACGTCCACATGGGACCCTGGAAATAGAAATCCCGCCACGCCAACGACCTCATTGGAACGAACCGAAGTTGCCCTCATTCCTTCCGGAATCTTGACCGACAGGCCAATTCCAGATCCCGGAATCGCCAGATCCCTGGCCATCACGGGTTCCCCCCTGCCAAGCGGGTACATGATCGGCCGCCCGACCACGTCTTCCAGCTTGGTGAATGAGCCCGGCAACGGGACCGTCGCCGGCCACTGCGTAAGCATCACGTCTTCGTTTGCAAGTGCCACACCGGCGGGCACGTTTTTGGCTGCCACCACAATCTGGATCATTTTTGCGCGGCTGGCAGTCGCGCTGATTCGTCGATACACGAAGAATGTGATGACTCCAGCCAAGAGAACAGCAATCAACAAAGCCGTCGCAACGCGTTTAGTGTCCGTATATCACCCCCGAGACATTGCTTGTCGAAATTAACACATAAATCGTCCCTATCGCGATTGCCAATCCATAAGGGAGCCGAATCGCAGCGGTGTTCTGAATGCTGAGTTCGGGATGAGGCCGGATTCCTGAAGTAAGGTGGAATTTTAATAGTGCTCCCAGGTTTCGAATCGTGCTGACGACCCGTTTATAAAACACCATGTAGAGGAGTGCAAGGCCGCCGCCAGCAAAAGCGGAGGCAATTAACACTTCCACAGCTCCATGAAATCCTGCCCAGGCGCTCACAGCAGCCATCAACTTCACGTCTCCCGCTCCCATGCCACGAACAAGAAAGAACAGGAAAAGGACGCCCCCACCCAGCAACGCACCCCACAACCCTTGTTTCAGAGCCGGCCATCCGCCCCATATGGCGCGAGTAGCCATGGCGAGGCCAAAGGCCGTGTAGGTCAACCAGTTTGGGATGCGGCTTGAACGTGCATCAATCACTCCGCCGATAATAGCGCAGAGTGCCGCTCCAAGCATCAAAGAATTTTCCACTGCCGCCCTTAGCCAATAGAGCTCCCTCGTAGTTGCCCATAATCCACATGAGGGAGGATTACGCTTGGTGACGCCGTCCTGAGACCGTCCGAACCTAAACTTGCTTGCCCGTTCGGTGTCCGATGCAAACGGCCAACCACGGCCCCCCAGGAAGCTATCGTCCCAGGCCTGTTCTGCCCACTCAGGCCTGCTTCCCGGCCCCGGACCGAAAACTGTCCAGGCCTGGGCACGACGCAGCTAGACTGAGCAAGGTAAGCACGTGATCGATTACGTGCCGATGTATGTTCCGAGGATGCTCCCAACCGCGCTGAACGCACTGTTGATAGCACTTGCCAGACTGCTCATAC
>JAHEKS010000082.1 GCA_024638215.1 Acidobacteriota bacterium
CGTGCCTGGAACCGCCAAGTTAATCGTTGTCGGATCAAGATCAACTGGCAATTCACTCGTAAGAAAGCACGTGTCAAGTTCGGCTATAAAAGGAATCTATTTAGGCGGTCAAAGACCTAGTAGGCCGCCTTGACGAAGGAGGTCTTTTATGTCCTGCCGTGCGATCTGGCCGCGCTGTTTGCTGCTCGGGGCACCTCTGGCGGTGGCCCTGTGGTTTTTCCTGTCCGCGATGAGCCCGGGGGCGCAGCAAGCCAAGGCATTGCCCCGCCAGGAGCTTGCCAATGCCAAGCTGGGGCTATTCGTGCATTACGTCTTTGGCAAGACGGAGGCCGCTCCGGGCAAGCCGCCCATGCAGAATGTGGACGCCTTTGCCGATGCCCTGGACGTGAACGGCATCGCGCGCATGGCCAAAACCATGGGCGCGCAGTATGTGGTCCTGACCTCCATGCACTGGCGCATGACGCTGCTGTTTCCCAGCCGGGTGTGGGGCGGCCTTTTCCCGGATCATGTTGCAAAGCGCGATCTGATTCGGGATTTGGCCCGGGCGTTGAGTCGCGAGCATATCCAACTGGTTCTCTATGTGCATCCGGACGACCGCCACGATTTCACCAAGCCGATGCTGCAGAAGCTTATTAATGCCGGCCATTGCTCGCCCTCGTTTCATGGAGGAGAGCTGCGCGACGCCCAGTGGAACCGGCTTTACTATCGTCTGCTGGAAGAAATCGGGCAGCGTTACGGGAAGGAAATCGCGGGCTACTGGGAAGATGACGAAGGGGGAGGCAGCGACGGCGCGAAGGTGCAGAGCATCATGGAGCGTTACACCCCGGGAGCGGCCATCTGGGTGAACGGCAACGTCAGCCACGCGCCGGCCACGCTGGTGGGCGGCGAAAACTGGAAGCTATTTGACCACGACCCGGAGCCGCATCTGTACAACACTTCCGCTCATCAGGCGGCCGTCGTCATTGCCAAAGACTGGTGGGCTAGCGAGGGAAAGCTTGAATATACGCCTGCCAGCCTGTATCGCTTTCTGATCTGCACCATCGCGACACGAGGCCAGCGGAACGGCGGCGTGTTGTACTCCACCAGCCCGTTTTCCAATGACCAATGGGAGGCGGGCGTGCCCGAGGGCTTGGCGGCCCTGGGCCAACGAGTCAAGGCCAACGCGCCGGCCATCTACAACACGGTGCCCAGCCGCGCCTACGTCTCCGGCGAGGCCGCGCAAGCGAAGCCACGATGGGGCGTTGCCGTGGACAGCGTGGACGGCCGCACGGTTTATCTTCACGTGCTGATGCCGCCCTCCGGCCAGACACTCGAAATCGCCAAGCCCGCGAACGGCGTGGCGTTCAGCGGGGCGGCGTTGCTCGGCGGGGAAGCCGTCAAAATACAGACGGACCCGTCCGGATATCGCCTCACGCTGCCTCCGGCCGCAACCTGGGATAAGGTGGATACGGTTATTGCGCTGCGAGTGAAATAACGCGGCGCGGAGTGTTTCGGCCGCGGGCTTGGAAGTCAGGCGCGCGCTGCCGGCTTGGTCGACCGGATCCGGAGCCAGGCGGGCGGGCCTCCCAGGCTTGTCGGGTCGAGGGTATAACTGTCAGCAAAGGCGGTGCGCTTGATGATGTCAGAAATCTCATTAGTTCTATACGTCATACGCAGTTGGGACATCAGCAAGCGAGGCGTTACCAGCCTGCGAACCAGGCTCTCCTGCTGAAGGTTGGCCTTCAAGGCCTTCTGCACCGCGCTCTCGTCGAAGTCCTGATAGGTCTCAAAGAGATACGCTGAGTGGCCGCGCTTTAGGATGCGGAATATTTCTTCCAGGCACTCTTCCGACCCATCCCACAGATAGAAACTGCCCGTACAGGTAACCATTTCGAAGAAGTCATCCGGAAAGCCGCTGCTCCGGATGTCTCCGCGCTGCAGGTTGACGTTCAACCCTGCGAGGTTCTTTCGCGCCAGGTGCACCATGGCTTCCGAGATATCCAGGCCAAAAAGCTCCAGCTCGGGATTCAGCTCATGGACCAGCGACAGCAGCCGCCCCGGCCCGGTTCCGATGTCGAGCAATCTGCCGCGCGCCAATCGGGCAACCAGGTCGCGCGCGATTTCACGGTGCTGGCGCTCAATCGCTTGCGTGTGTGTCAGTGCGTTGTACAGCCTGGCGGCAAATCGGGGAAGGCTGACAAAACTTTCTTGGCCCCTGCCTTTCATAATTTCTCGCTTGCGGGCTCGGGCCCGCACGCATCGCAAACCGGCGCAGGCGCGCCCGGCGGTGTGGTCTATTGTAGCGGCGGCGTCTCGCCGCCGCAATTTGCGACTGCGGTGCTCGGCCCCTGCCCTGAGCGGGGCGAAGGGACGCCAGGTGCCGGGCTGAAGCCCGCCGCTACGGTCTTGAGTCTTGCGCGGCGCGGGGATATGCTTGTCGCCATCCGGCCGGGAAAAGGGGGTTCGAGATGGAACTCAAGATTGCTCTTCCCGCGAGCCTCGACCAAGGCGAAACCTACGTGACCACGGCGCTCGAGGACCTGGGCGCGTCGAAGATTTCGGGCCGCGAGTGGCGCTACGACGGCATCCACAAGACGCCTTCGGAGTTCCGCGCCAAGCTGGAAGACAAATTGGTGAAGGACTACGGCAAGGACAAGCGGGAATTGGCGGGGAAGCTCGAAATCACTTCCTAGCGCGTTTGTAGCGGCGTCATGTCGCCGATTGGGTTGTAGCGGCGGCGTCTCGCCGTCGCAATGCGAGCCCTTGTAAGGGCGATTCATGAATCCCCCCTACGGGCCTGCGGCTTTTCTCGCGCCAAGAATCCGCCGGCGGAACGCCCCTCCACTGACGGGCGGGCGGACAAGCCGCAGACCCGTCAGCTGAGGGGTCCGCGCTGCGTGCTTTTCGCCTCGCTTTGATTCTTCCTCATCCTTGCTCGCACCAGTTTTTTGACGAGCGCGATGGGAAGTTTCTGGTCGAGCGGAAAGTGGACAGCCGATTTGGTGGTTTGATACGCCGCGAGTTCGCGCTGGTGTTCCGCGATGACGGGAGGGCGCAGATACAACCCGATGTGGTTCTTCATCGGCGCGAACCACGCCAGCCTCCCTTTGTAGCTGTAATACGGCATTCGGTAGCTGATGCTCTCCGCCGCAGCGGGCGCAACCTGTCTGATCGCGCTTCGCAGTTCTTTCAGTTTCGACTGCAACGCTTTCGGGGCGTTGGCGATATAAACGTCAACTTCTTTGGAGGAAGGCGCTTTTCTCATGGGCATAGACCTGTTCCTCATTATGCGGTTTTGCTGCGTTCGAGTCCAAAGTGTGTGAGCAGGGTAGCGCAGAGTCTGGCTCTCAACAGACTCTGCGGCGGTTGGGCTCCCAATTGGGCAATTCACAAACCGCAGAGTTTCAAAAAGCGAAACTCTTCGCTACCTGCTCGGTGAGCGAGGGAGTTTGAATGAAGAATCATGGTCCGTCCACGGACGGATCGAATAGATGAGTGGTGAAACCGAGGTTCCATCGCGGGATTCGAAGAGGCGAGCCTTGGTCGGGATGAGCCGAAAAGAATCCTCTAAGGATGAAGCCCTGGAAAAAACCCCAGGGCTTCATCCCCGGGCGAGTTTATCCGCGCCGTCCGCGGCGTCAAGGGTCACGATGAACGGCCCGGCAAAAAGCGCCGGGCCGCCCTTGACCCCGCTCCCGGCGCGCACCCCAGAAGTGTCGCTTGACAACGCCGACGCCGTTATAGACGCGCTACTTGCTACCCGCTCAAAGGGAAAATTTCGGATTGGTCAGAATTATCTCGTTGATGTCCGTAAAGAACGCCACGAGGTGCGGGTCCTCGATCGGAGCATTGCCGGGATGCGCGCTGTGGTTGCGGTACTGGAAATCTATGTTTGTGAGCCTGTCCGCCTCGTTGCTATCTATGAGTTGCATGCCTTCGCAGACCCGTATCAGATCACTGTCGAACACAGTTTGTAGTTCGCCGAGGCTCGTGATCTTGAACTCTTTGTTGAAATGCTTGTGCCTACCTGACGTCTGCTGCTTTAGTTGTGTCGACGCGGCGTTGAACGCCGCGAAACCTAAGACCTGAATCTTCTTCTGAATTCGGTCTATAGCAGCGCACCACCCCAGAACGACCGCGGCCTTGCGGTAATTAGAGTTCGCGCAGTCAATGGCCTCCTTGAGATACTCGGACTCGTCTGGATTTGATAGGCCGGTGACTAACTTCTGCAGGTCGAAGACACTTTCAACGGTGTCGCTGGTCTGCTGGATCGGCAGTACGAACCTGTCCTTGAATTTGTCGAGAGCCGAATCTAGCACCTTCAGATATGACGCCCTGAGGTTGCTCGGCCTGCTAAGCACGTGCAACCGTTTCATTGTCCCCGAGGTCCGATCGATGGCTCCCGGGTCAATGTGGAATTTGTGCTCGAGGGGGCTACGAAGCTCTTCGACCCAGTGGCTTGCTAGCCCCTCCGCCCGATTCCTCAGGTCGCTGGCATTAACCGTCGTGGTCGGGATTGCCTTGATGTCCTTTCGCAACCTGCGCAGGTCCTGTTCGAACTTCCTGAGTTTCACCAGAACCTCGGTCTTCATTGCCCTTCACCCGCCAGGGCCTTGATGAGTCGACCGAGAGCATCCTGCCCTTCGGAGGACAAACCCACGGCCTGTCCCTGTGGTACCAGGAAACCCTTGAAAAGTTTTGCGATTTTGGGCTTCTTGAAGTATGCGGCAAAATTCGCCTTATCGTAGAAACCGGCGTCTTGACACTTGGACCGCACATCTTCCGGGTCAACTGTCAGGGCGTTGTTGAGAATAGCGTTTTTGAGGGCTAGGAGAAGTGACCATTGCATCTGGCCTTCGATGACCTTCTTGGTCTGCGGTTCTCTGATGAAGTGCACCTCCTGATCAGTGACGAGAATTACCTTCTGCAGTTCTTCCTCGGTGACACTCGTCCTGCTCATGAGCACGCGAAGTTGGGCAGTCATCGGAATTGAGCTAAGAGCGTTGGGAGCGGGCTTGTGGGCAGGAGCGGCTGACTTGAGCCGTTCCGCTGCCAGTGCATCCTCCTTTGACTTTGGTTGCTGCTCCGCAAGGAGGCTATTCAACAATACTTCGAAGCATTTATTGCGAAATGGGTCAGGGATCGATGTGGCAATTTCGGCGATCTCTTTGATGGACGATTTCAGCTGCTTATAGTCCATATGTCAACCCTTCCTGTCCCGGGCCGGGCGCACCTCGCGTTCTCGGTGATGTGTGCGTCAGCCGGACGATAACCGGAAAATGACGATAACGGTCTATACACCCGTTGGGCTTGGACTGCAAGCGACATTAAGAAAGTGACGAGCGATGGGTGACGAGGGAGGGGAAGAAGGCGGAATTCGGGAGACAGGAGTCAGGGGAGGGAAAGTGGCAGGGAGCGGGGAAATATGAAGTCTGAATGACGAAGAGAGGAAACGAGGGGGGGTTCAAGGCACGACGGCGTACTCGACCGAGCGGGGATTCGAGATACGCTTCGAGGCCTGGAGGATCTCCAGCCCGACCACATTTCCATCCTTGTCGTAGTCGAGGATCACGCCCGGCTTGTCCTCGTCGCTTTCCTCGATGGGCGCATCATTCAGCGGGTAGCGCTGAGTTTCGTTTTCCAGAAACTCAGCGGCTTTTCGTCCTGCGTCGGGGCAGGCGCCCACCGGCGCTTCAGGGCCTTCCGGCGGCGAGACGGCGCCGCTACAGCGCCGCCGGCCTGTTACCACCCAAGATATGCCGATTGATACATCTTTCCGAAAGGAAATGCAAGTGACTAAAAGACCGGTGCTGGGGGCTGGGGCCTAGGGACTGGGGAAGGATGAACTGTGAAGTCTGAAGTTTGAAAACTGAAAACTGACAACCGGTAGGTGGTAGATGGCAGGTGGGGAAACCAGGAACCAGCAACCAGGTACCAAACGCTCAGGCGCGCCGCGGCGGGCGGGCGGGGGTGCCGTTCAACATGCCGTGAACGCTGATGTCTTCGTCCACGTCGGGCCAGTGGAAGCCCTGGCCGTCGCCGATGATTTCCCAGTGAGCACGCTGGGCGGGAGTGGCTTGGGAAAGCCGCCACGACCAGGCGAGCGGGACGCTGATGGTGCGCCCGTCCACCAGGTGGGCGACGATCGCCTTGCTGGTCACTTCCACCGACTTGGCGCGCGGCTCAACGTTAATCGCAGTGCTCATGCCAGGCCTCCCACATCTTTTTCAGGTTTGATTCTAACGGAGAAATGCGATGAGCTTCTCGCGGTGGGGCCACTGTAGCGGCGATGTCCTCATCGTCGCCCGCGGAGGGAACGGCGGCGAGACGCCGCCGCTACAGCGAGCGCGGGCTAAATCTCTGGTTGGCAGCAAGCGCCACCGGCTCCAGCCAGAACTTGCAGGTCATTCTCTCGCGCTGGGCGTGCACGTGCATGGGCTCGGCGTAATCAAAACTGTAGAAGAAAAAACGGTATGGGCACGGAATGTTCCGGATCGTCGGCATCGCGGTGCACCACCGGCCTGTTACCATGAAAACTATGGCGAGTTATACAGCGCACGCGGGGGAAATGCAAGGGACTTAAAGACGGGTGCTGGGCGCTGGGTGCCGGGGACTGGGGAAATTATGAAGTCTGAAGTATGAAGTCTGAAGGACCGGAAACCAGCAACCGTTAGGCGGTAGACAGTAGACGGGCGAAGTATCAAGTGTAAAGGATGAAGTATGAAGTACGAGAGCTGACAACCGACTACCAGGAAGCAGCAACTACCAACCACCAACCAGCAAGCAAGCTCACGCGCGGCGGGGCGGGACTGGGCAAGGACTCAAGGCAGACAAATTGGCCACTTCCATTTTGAGCCGATACGGACAAAATGTCCATTCCGCTGCCGGGAATTCGCCCGGACCGGCCACTTTCCAATGACACCCGTGACACCAGTGATACGGCTGACACACTTTTTTCGGGGGGGCTCAGTTTTGTTCGGGCTCGGGAACTTTGGCGGGGAGCAGAATCTCCAGCGGCTTCTTGAAGCCTTCGCGGGTTTGCGGGTCGCGCCAGTTGTCGAGCAGCGCCACTTGCTGGACGCAGGCGATGGTGCAGAACGACGCGCAGGACTTGGTGGTGTGATACTCGTGCGCGAGATGCTCGCGCGTGTACCGCTCGAGCGGAATCGCAGGATAGCCGCGCTGCTGCGAACAGTAGTGCACCAGGCCGTCTTCGCAGATGTAAAGATAACGGCTGCCGGCGCGGCATCGCCACTGGTGCGCGGCGCCACGCGCGACGTCCTTCTGAAAGTAGTTGAAGCGCGAGTATGAGCGGCGGCCGAGATTCGTGATCTCCATGAAGATGGCTTGCTGCAAATCGCCGAGCGGCTGCAACTGGCCTTCGTGATCGTGCAGGATGCCGACGGTGCTGGTGAAGCCGAGGCTCAGCGCGCGGCGCGCCACGGTGAGCGCGTCGTAAGGATTGCGCACCGGGCTGCCCAGCACGGAATTGATGTTCACCTGGAACCACGCGTATTGCGCCAGCAACTGGAGTTTCTTGTCCAGCACCTTGAGGCTTTTCTTCGAAACCTCGTCGGGCATCACGTTGTCAATCGAGATCTGCAGGTGCTCGAGGCCCGCGTGGTTCAGCGACTGGATGCGCGCGGGCGTCAGCAGGTAGCCGTTGGTGATCATGCCGGCGATCATGCCGCGCTTGCGAATGCGGCGGATGACTTCCTCGAGCTCAGGATGCAGCAACGGCTCGCCTCCGCTGATGGTGATGATCGAGGTGCCGAACTCCGCCAGGCGGTCAATGCGGCGGAACATGACTTCGAGCGCGATGGGTTTCGAGAAGTTGTCGTACTCGTTGCAGTAGCCGCAGGATAGATTGCAGCGGCGGATGGGAATCAGGTGCGCCAGCACCGGATGCCGCGAATGGAGAATCCCCCAGGCGATCATCCACCATTCGCGCACGCGCGTGCGCGCGAATCGCAGGGATCGGCGAAGCCTGACGCTCTCGAAGAGCCTGGTTGGTACCGTGCGCAAAGACATCGGCCAGGATTCCAGTCCGCTGCCCCCACCCTTGAGGGCAATAGCGCGCGATTACACTCACCGTTCTTTCAGATTAGGCCGCGCCCTGTAGCGGCCTCGAAACAAGCATCTTAGGATATAGCAGGCCACGCCCAAAATGAACTGGAAAGGGCTGAATGGTGAATCCTCAGGTCTGAAATGTTGGATTTGAGGGTTGAGCGCAATCCCGGGGAGAGTCACCACGGGGAGATAATCCAGCGGTGTGTTGGCAACCGAAGTGCTCATGGCTCTTGCGTCCGAGTCTCGGCGGGAGTAAGCTTGGGTTCACTCGCCGTGCAGGCGACTACACGTTTCGGATTTGAACCCCGGCTTCAGTCCTGGTCGAATGACCTTCGCCGCAGTTCACTTGGTGTTCTAAAGGAGCGCTTGTGCCTTCAATCCCGACATCGCGCGCGATCAAGATGATTGCCCGTGGCACGTGGAGTTTCTGCACGGAGCGGCCGCTGGTGGTTTCGTTCGAGGTCACACATTCCTGCACCGCCAATTGCCGGCATTGCGACAAAGGTGGAATCAAGCCCGGCCCGCTGGGGCAGTTGAACGCTGAAGATTACGGACGCCTTCGCGCCGAGCTCAAGCCCATGGTGGTTCAGCTTTCCGGCGGCGAGCCGCTGCTGCGCAAAGACATCACGGAGATTGTCCGCGCCATCAAGGAGCCAAGCGGCCTGCCTTACATCATCCTGGTGACGAACGCCCGCTTGTTCACCGAGGACAAATATCTGGAGCTGCGGCGTCAGGGGGTCAATCAATTCTCGATCTCGATGGATTTCCCCGACGAGCGTCACGACGATTTCCGCCGCTCGCCCGGCCTGTTCAAGCATTTGTCGGAACTGGTTCCCGCGCTGGGGCGTCACGGCTATGGCGACGTGGTTCTCAATACGGCGATCACGCGCGACAACCTGCCGACGCTGCGTGCGGGCTATGAAAAGGCCAAGGAATGGGGCGTGCAGATTTCCTATAGTTGTTACACGCCGCTGCGCACCGGCAGCATGGAGCACTACATCAGCTCCCGGGCCGATCTTGACCTGTTGCGCCGCACGATGAACGAGTTGTTGGAGCTTCAGGCGAAGAATGGCCGCATCACCAATTCCGCCTGGACGCTTTCGGGCGTCTACGATTTCTTCAAGAACGGCAGCGTGCCCGGGTGCCAGGCCGGGCGGCGATTTATGGTGGTCACGCCCGACGGAGGAATGCGCGCCTGCTCCATGTTCCCTGAGACCTACCCTTCGCACCGGGAAGTCATGGAAAAGTTCGTTGCCCACAACACCTGCGGCGAATGCTACGTTTCCATCCGCGCCTACCTCGACGCTTCTTACTGGACCCTGCTCAAAGATAACGTCCGCTCGCGCGTTCTCCAGCGCAACGGCCACGCGGGGCAGTGCTGAACGCGGGCGCGCATGCGTCGCCGGTTTTTGGGGTGTGCGTGACGACAGGGAGCAGCGCGGACTTTCGCTTCTGGAGACGCCGCGGCTCTGGGTTTGAATTCGTCGGGAATTTCGGCGTAGCATGACATTGCCTGCGGTGGTATGATGGGTGTGAGCAAGAGCGGGTGTGAGCGAAGGCCCCCGGCAAATGCCGTCGACTCTCTGAAGAGCGAAAGTTTGCGCCTGCTTCGTGAGAACCCGGCTGAAGAGGATTTTTTCGATGGCACACGGTTCCGCCAATGAGAAGCAACAAGCGCACGAACTGATCGAACGCCTGGCCCCGAATCAGGTGACGGCCGTCGTCGGCCTGATCGAAGCCATGCTCGATCCCGTTTCCCGCGCCATCGCCAACGCCCCAATCGACGACGAGCCGCTTTCCCCGGAAGAAGAAAAGGCGGTGGATGAAGCCAAAGAATGGCTGCGGCACCATCCGGGAATTCCGTTTGAGGAAGTTCTGGCGGAATTCGGCCTCACCGTCGAGGACCTCAAGGCCCACCCCGAGTCCAAGTGAAGCGAATCATCTTCTCTGAGTCCGCCCGCGCCGATATTCGCCGCTTGGACCGCGACACCGCCATGCGCATCTTTACCGCTCTCCATCGCTTCGCCGAAAGTGGTGTGGGAGATGTCAAGCGGCTAAAGGGAAGAAGCGAAGAACTCTGTCTCCGCGTTGGCGATTACCGCGTGCGTTTCACCGAGGAGTCCGAGACTCTCCATGTCTACCGCGTCCTGCACCGCAAGGAAGCCTATCGCTGAGGCGGGCTGCGGCCCAACAGCCACGAGGCGGAGTGCTGAGCGCTTTTAGCGGGGAGCAGGCCCCGCGCCGCAAGACAAGTTGTAACGATGGTTCGCAGACCCAAAGGGTCTGCGCCAGCCCCGGTGAGAGGCAAGTTGAAAGGATCAATCACAGACCCAGAAGATTTGCACCGGCCCCGGCTCTTTAAAGGCGGCAGACTCGCGTTTCAAGAGCGTTCGAGATTCAGTTGAGGTACACTGAGGGGTGAGATGGACCTGCCCAGGCACCTGGTTACGCGTTCGGACGAGGTCATGAGTGGCGCCGTGGTGTTTACAGGCACGCGTGTGCCTGTCGAGACACTCCTCGACTACCTCGAAGAAGGGGATACGCTCGATCATTTCCTGGAGGACTTCCCGACGGTGAGCCGTGAGCACGCCGTCGCAGTTCTGGAGTTGGCCAAGGAATCAGTGTTCACGCATGCGAGTCCTTCTTGACGAGTGTGTTCCGCGCCGCTTCCGCCGAGAACTCCCCGAGCACGAGGTCCGGACGGTTCCAGAGATGGGCTGGGCCTCGTTTAAGAATGGCGCTCTTCTCGCCGCCGCCTCCGGCAAGTTCGATGTGCTTGTTACAACCGACCGTCGCCTGAGCTACCAACATGACATTTCAGCCTTCGAGATCGCGGTTGTCGTGCTGGTGGCCCGGCGGAACAAACTGGAGTCGCTTTTGCCGCTCGTGCCCAAACTGAGAAAGGTCCTCGAGCACATCAACGTCCGGGAGGTTCACCGCGTGGGTGACTGATCGCCGACAAATGCCCACGGCACAGAAAGCGTGCCGAGGCTACCCGCTCTTGGGACGCGCACGGCGGGAGGGAACAGCAGCAGTAGCGCAGAGTTTCGCCTTTTGAAACTCTGCGGTCCTCGGTTTTAAATTCCCGGGCATTTCAACGTTTTATAACATGGCCTTCGGCGATATGATTCGCGTGAGCGAGGACGAAATGCCGGCCCCGACAAAAACCGCAGACTTTCTGCAGAGCGAAAGTCTGCGCTACCCGCTCGCGCGTTCTCCAACGCAACGGCCACGCAGGGCAGTGCTGAACGGCGCTCGCGAGGACCCTGGGTTGCGCCTACGTCGCAGGTTTTTGCGGTGTGTGCGACGTCAAGGG
Organism: Acidobacteriota bacterium; assembly: GCA_024638215.1. Lineage (GTDB taxonomy): Bacteria > Acidobacteriota > Terriglobia > UBA7540 > UBA7540 > JAHEKS01. The sequence goes on from JAHEKS010000082.1 coordinate 11,366, forward strand.
TAGCCACGACACGCTTTGTGTGTCGTGGGTTCTTCGGGCCGTTGTTGTGGTAATATCGTTGCGGATTACGCCACAGACGCCAACTACGCGTGGGCCGAAAAGCCCACGGCACGAACCCAGTGCCGTGGCTACCAGCTTCTCAATGTCGTCCATGGACGGAGTATACCAGACTCTCCGCCGCTGGCAGCGTCCCTAGGGCCCCTGCTCAAACACAACGTCCGCACGCGCGTCCCGCAGCGCAACGGCCACACAGGCCAGTGCTGAGCGCTGTTTACACAGACTACGGCTCGCCGCCCGCGCCGTGGCTCTCACTTGGGTACAGCGGGCTCGTCGGGCGTGCACGCTTTGTTGATCTCCGCGGCGTCTTCAGAAGTTCGCGGCATCGGATGGCTTCGGTCAGCAGCCGAGCACCTGCGCCAGAGCGTGAGCTCAGCATCTAGTTCTTGCGCGGGCTTGCCCCTGATCGCGTCTCGCGCGTACTGAATCGCCCATCCCACTTCCAGTTGTTTGTTGCGGTAGTCCTTATAAAAAGCGTCTATGCCACTCACGAGCTGACCCATCGGTATGCCGTCGTAATCAAACTGGGTGTCGCTGAGGCACATCTTTTGCATAATCACCTTCGGGTCGATGTCCGGAAACTCCTTCTTGTACAGCGGCATGTTGGACGCACAAGTTGAAATCTGAATCGTGCCTGCTAAGTCCATCGCTTTCGCATACCCCGATACCCAGCCAAGTTTGAAACTCGGCGTCGAGTTTTCCCACCAGTAGCCATTCAAATCGGCATTATCTGCTGCTAGCGGCGCACTAGGAACAAGCACGGTAACCACCGCGACAAACACCAGCAAAGATTTCATGGGTTGGTCCTCCAAGCGAGGGACTTCTGCCCCGGCGCTACCCGATTATTCGAAGCTTTGGGCCGTATTTGGCAACCAGGTCTTCGGCATTCCTCAATTGCTGGTCAATTAGCGGCAGCATGACGGTTTCAATGCCCGGCGCTACCTTCCGTTCCACATCGACCAGCCAGTTGTTTGCAAGGCGCAACAAATAATCTTTCGCGTCCTTGTCTACAATCGTTTGTTCTAGTTTCGCGGCCCGCGCCTTCAACATGGCTAATTCGGATGTGGTCACTTTGCCTCCTTGGAGCCAATTGGAAAGCTAGTCTGCTTTTGTCGGCGGGTTGCACGTCGCCCTTGCGCTTGCGCAACTCGCTCCCACCCCCGCTCTAATCAGAATCCACCGCAAGAAGGATAACACTGTTTACTCTCCCTGGAATAACCAAACTGGCTGACCGGGCGGGACTAGGCACGCGGCCCGGTGGCGGGTGGCGCATACTTCGCGGCTTTCGCGAAGTGTGCGGACCACGGTGGATGACGGCCCCCAAGCGCCCTGAATGCGCGCCCTGGAAACTGCGGCTGGTTTAATGCCTCAGTCCATGGTCCGACGCGACTATGGGCAGCTCAAAGCATTTGTCGAAATTCCTCGACGGTGATTTTCAGGTCGGCGATGATGCTGCGCAAAGTTTTCCGCTTGAAATCACGGCTGACGCACAGCGAAGCTGTGCGCTATTTGCAATCGCAGAGCTTCTCTCTGCGCCAACCCGCCCGGAGGGTCTCTGCGGAGCCGAAGAGCAGGTTGCCGGCGGGATTGACAGAGCTACGGGAATTCCGTAGTATGAGATTTGGACTTCGAGTGGGATGACGCCAAGGCCGGCGAGAACGTTCGCAGTCATGGAGTGGGTTTCGCGCTGGCGGCGGTGGCGTTCCGTGACCCGTTCGCCGTAGAGTGGATTGACTTGCGCGAAGACTACGGCGAAGAACGAATCATCCTGCCGGGAGTGGCGGACGATCAGATGCTAGCCGTGGTTTATACCGAGAGGGCAGGACGGATCAGAATTATCTCTGCCCGCCGGGCGACGAGAAATGAGCAAGACCTCTACTATCGCGAGAATGCGCCATAACGGGAAGCTTGTCCGAGTGAAGCCGGACGGCGCCGAAGAACTGCTCGACAAGCAATCCGTGGCAGCGCGGAGCGATGCGGAAATCGAGACTGCCGCGCGTCGCGATCGTGAAAACCCGCCCGTCACCGATGCGCGCGCCGGAAAACTGGTTCGGGTGCCCCGCGTCAAAACCCTGCGTCGCGCGCTCGCGCTGACCCAGGAAGAATTTGCCGCGCGCTACCACATCCCGCTTGGCACTCTGCGGGATTGGGAACAGGGCCGGTCGGAGCCGGATCAACCGGCTAAAGCTTATCTCACGGTCATCGCCCGCGATCCCGAAGGTGTCGAGCGGGCACTGCGCCCTGTGCTCAGCTAACAGGTTACGGCCGGCGGGCTGGTGCAAACCGAGGCCTTGGGCGCTGAGGGCGCTATCACAAGTCAAACGTTCGAACGCAGAGTTACGCTCTGTGCCATCTACGCATAATAGCCTATTTGCTTAAACCTTTGGCGGTTCTCGCGCAGATTCTTACCTTATAATCCTGGCATGGCACTCGTTGTCTTCCTCAGGGGCGTCAATGTTGGCGGACACAGGACTTTCCGCCCAAGTGTCTTGGCAAGGGAACTGATTGACTATGACGTCGTGAACGTGGGTGCTGCGGGCACCTTTGTGGTTCGTAAACCGGGTCCCCGAGCAAAGTTCCGCGCCGAATTGATGCGGAAGTTGCCCTTCGAAGCGAAGGTTATCTTCTGCGACGGTCGCGACCTGATCAGCCTGGAAAGGGAGAATCCGTTTGGAACGGAGCCGGCGCGGCCCGGCACGGTTCGATTCGTCAGCATCCTGTCGAAGTCCGGCGGCCTCCGGCCTTCACTTCCCATCAAACTTCCTCCCAAGGGGCGGTGGCTCGTGAAACTTATTGCGTCGAGGGACCGCTTCGTCTTCGGGATGTACCGTCGTCACATGAAAACGATCGGATATCTTGGCCAGCTTGACAGACTGTTCGGGGCTTCAGCGACGACACGGAATTGGAACACCATCATGGCAATCGTGCGGACCTTGAAGGGCTAGGGGAAGAAGGCCCGCAGGATGGCGCAGAGCTTCAGCTCTGCGCGCCACAAGGCGCGTAGTGAGAATTGACCGCAGACCCAAAGGGTCGGCGCCAGCCTTGGCGGCCAAGGTCGACTGCGCGGCCGCGCCTATTGCATTTTGACGCGTTGGGCATCACGAGGGGCGTTGAGCCTGAACGTTGAGGAGGGCATGGCCCGGTTCACCTTGACGGAGGTGTAATGAGTGAGCAGATAGTCTCCGCCCGGCTCGAAAAACTTCTGCTGGATGGGAAGCCACGATTCTTCGCTGATCCAGAGCTGGATCTTGTTCAACTGCGCGGCCACTCCCGGATCGCGCGGCGTCAGCTCCAGCACCACGGCCATATCGCCGCCCAATTGTTCCTCGCCGGTATATTTGATGTCGTAGGACTTCTTCAGCTCGTCGCTGTCGGTTCCGAAACCCAGCAGCAGAAACTGCTGCACCAGGCCGCTGTGTTTTTCCAGGTCATATTCTTGAATCTGGTTGGTCTTGGGAAGGAAAATCTCCGCCTTATTCTTCTTGAAGAGAATCACCTTCGGGTCCGGCTTTTCGAAATTCAGCAGGATTTCGGGGCTTTTGCTCTTGCGAAAGTAGAGCTGGCCGTACTCGGTAGAGCGGTCGTCCACCAGCACGGTCACTTTCGTGTATTCGAGATTGGTGGAGACGGTTTTCAAATGCTTTCCCGCCTCATTCATGCGGTCGAGGATATCCTTCAGGCTAAGCGTGTCCCCTTTGTTCCGCGGCTTGGCCCACATCGAAGGCACCGCGACCGCGGCCGCCAAAGCGATGCCCGCGAACTGAAGCAAGCGTTTTTTGAGATTGGTTCTCAAAGCCCTGATCTCTCGCCGGAGAGCGCCCTGCCCGTTTCGTAAGTGAACTCGGCTTGCTCCCGAAGTTCCCTATTGCTCAACGACGACCTTGTAGCTCAGGATCACGCCCGCCCGATCGCGGACCGCTTCGACCGACAGCACGCGGTACCGTTTCCCCAGCCTTTCCTGCAGAATGTCCTGAGCCGCCGCTTCCAACGCCTCCGGTGAGCGGGACTGAAGCAGGCGCGCATCCATCACGTAGGTGTGCTGCGCCTTGTCGTGAGCGACTTCCACCACGCCCTGGATGTGCCGCAGGTCCACCATGCCCAGGCTGGTTTCGTGCCTCAACCAGGCCCGGGGAGTCAGAAAGATGAAGGCCAGAATTGCCGCCACGATCACGTCGTATTGCCACGAGCCGCGCTCGTAGGACCAGAAAAACGACCTGCTGATCACCAGCTTGATTTTTGCCCACACACCCGGAGGATTTCCCCCCGCCGGCGCTTGGGGCGGCGAAGGTGCCACTTGCTCGCGCAACTCGGTGCTCTTAGCCATGATCGGCCGACGATGGAAAAATAGCGGGAAATGCGGAGAGAATCAATCCAAAATAATCTGCCCATCGCGCATGCGCACCACGCGGTCCGAGACGGCGGCAGCATCCAGATTGTGCGTGATCATGAGGATGGTCTGGCGGAAGGAGCGATTCAGCGTGCGCAGCATGTTCAGGACGATCTGTGAGTTTTCGCTGTCCAGGTTCCCCGTGGGCTCATCGGCCAGCAGGATCTTGGGTTCGCAGATCACCGCGCGCGCGATCGCCACCCTCTGTTGTTCGCCGCCCGAAAGGGCGTAGGGCTTGTAATTCAGCTTATCCCGGATTCCCAGCATTTCCACCACCGCATCAAACCGGTGCGGGTTGAAGCCGTTGCCCTGGATGTGCTGGGCAATGGCAATGTTGTTCTTGACCGTCAAGGTCGGCAGCAGGTTGAACCGCTGGAAGACGAAGCCGATTTTGTGCCGCCGGAACCGCGTGCGGTCCGCGTCGCCCATGGTGGTGAAGTCATTGCCGTCCACGCAAACGCGGCCGCTGGTCGGCCCCGTCAGCCCCCCCAGGATGTGCAGCAGAGTGGATTTCCCGCAGCCCGACGGGCCTACGACGGCCACGAATTCACCTTCCTGCACCGTCAGGTTCACTCCACGGAGCGCCGGCACAGCTACCTTCCCGACGCGATAAACCTTCTTCAGATTCTCCGTGACAATGAGCGGTTCCAAACTGAAAACCTCGATCATTTTTCTACGACCCCTGTGACCGGTGTCAGCCTCCCCAGGGTTTCATTTCCTATTCGTACGCCAGCGCATCCACCGGGTCAAGCCGCGCCGCTCGGAAGGCGGGGTAAAACGCGCCGATCAGGCTGCCGCCCAGGGCCAGCAGGGCGGCCCAAACCACCCACTGGAACGAAGGAAACTCGATGCTCAACGTGGGGAAAGCTCCGGTCAAGAGCTTCCGGCCCAGCAGCGTGGTGCCAAATCCCGCCAACATTCCCAGGACGGAAATGACAATCGTCTCCCGCAGAATCAGTTCGACGATATAGGCCTTCGAAGCCCCCAGCGACTTCAGAATCCCGATCTCGCGGGTGCGCTCGGTGATCGTGGTGTACATCGAAAGGAAGATCACCAGGAATCCGATGGTGACCGCCACACCCACCATCGCCGTGATAAAGGCGTTCAGGGCGGGCAGATTGTTGGAAGTCATCAGCGACATGTATTCCTGGATGGAGAGAATCCTGTAGTCAGGCAGCATGGAGTGGATGCCGCTGATCACGTTTTCGGTGTAGCCCGGATCGGTGCACTTGACAAAGAAGATCGAAGCTTTGTCGTGCGCGCCCGAGAGGTCCTGCGCGGTGGCCAGGGGAATAAACAGTCGCGCGCCTTTGTCGTGCTCGACGATCCCGGCCACGCGGAATTCGTGGTTCAGGAAATTAAGCGATTCGCCCACCTTGGTGTGATGGGCACGCGCGTACCAATCGTCCACCAGAATATCGTAAGGCCCGGTAAAGGGCCCGCCGGCCAGATAAACAAATCCGCCGCCCACCCTGTCGAAGGTCTTCAAGTCAATCCCGTAGATCAGATTCAGCCCCCCCGTGGAACTGAAAATCAGCAGCGCGGGGGCGACGCACTCGACGTGCGGCACGCGCTGGGCAATCAGGTCGCCGATTTTGATGGGCATCGGGGCGCTGGTCATGGCGAGGAAATAGGAGGAGTTGGGTGGCTGCACCAGAACGTCCGCTCCTACGCCCTCCACTCGTTTCGCCGAATCGTTCAGCATGCCGCTGGTCAGACCCACCACCAGCAGCACCATGCCGACCTCGATCGCCACCGCGAGGACGCTGATCCCGGTCCGGATGGGACGATGCAGCAGGTTGGAAAGC
>JAHEKS010000001.1 GCA_024638215.1 Acidobacteriota bacterium
CGGCGAAGGTTCGCAGCCCTCAACCTAGCACGGCGAGATGACTTTCGCAAATCAGATTGCGTTATGATTCCGAGAGGAAATTTGCGCGCTTGAAAGGTGAGTGAGGCGGTTTGCGGAATTACTTCTTGGCGGCTGACGCTGGGACCGGTTCGAGCATCTGCTCCTTGCGCCAGACCAGCGCGTTGGTGTCGTAGGCGGCAATCTCAAACCCCTGTCCGTGAGTGATGGCGTCGCAGGGGCAGGCCTCGACGCAATACCCGCAGAAGATGCACCGGTTGTAGTCAATGTTGTAAACCTTGGCGTACCGCTCGGCGGCGCTGATGCGATGGTCGCCGGTGTTCTCGGCGGCCTCGATATAAATGCAGTTGGAGGGACAGGCCGCGGCGCACAGGAAGCACGCCACGCACTTTTCCAGGCCGTTTTCGTCGCGGCGCAGCACGTGAACGCCCCGATAACGGCCCTCGAACGTGATTCCTACCTCTTCACCCGCCACCCGGCCGCGGTCCACACGGGTGTATGCGAGCTTCGAGCCGCCGGGCAAGGGCTTCCTGTTCGGGTAATTCTCGGTCACCGTCGGCCCCAGCAATTGCTTGAAGGTGACGGTGAAACCCTTGACGATCGCCACGGCGGAATCTGAAATTTCCTTCAGTATGTTTGGCATCCAGCCCTCGCTTGATTAGTATAGGAGATAGGACCGGCGAGGTCAAATAAACGATTCGCGCGAGGGTCGCCGCCGATTGCCGCCGAACCCATGCAACAGATGGGCCGGCCGGCGAATCTATTCAGAAGGGCTTGTCAGGCCGATTTTTCGGGGTTAGATTCGGGCTGGCGCAGCGACTGAGGCCGCGATCAGCCGGTTGGAATGGAGGGACGGTTCATGAAGCGATGGATTCACCCCTTGGCGGCCATCCTGGTTGCGGCGTGCCTTTTGCCCGCCTGGGCCGGAGCTCAGCAAGAGCAGGAAAACAAGGTAACGATCGCCGCCGGCACGACGGTCGAAACCACCTTGACCACGCTGCTGACTTCCAAGACCAGCGAGGAAGGCGATCCATTCTCGGCCGAAATTGTCGAGCCCATCTTCAGCGGCGGCGAGCAAGTGATTCCGGGGGGCAGCACGCTGGAGGGCCACGTGGCCTTCGTCAAGCCGCCCGGCCGCGTCAAGGGCAAAGGGGAGATGCGATTGGTGGCGGACAGAATCCTGACTCAGGATGGAATCGAGTTTCCGCTCTCGGCAGGTTTGGAAAACGCCCACGGCGCCCCGGGAACCAAGGTGACCGGCCAAGAAGGCACCTTGCAAGGCCCCGGTAAAAGCGCCAAAGACGCGGCGAAAGAAGCTGGTATAGGTGCCGGCGTGGGCGCGGGCGTAGGCGCCATCGCCGACGGCGGCACGGGTGCCTTGTACGGGCTGGGCGCCGGCGCGATTACCGGAATCATCCACAGCATCGTCAAGCGGCATAAAGACCTCGTTCTGCCCCAAGGCACCGATTTGACTTTTGTGATTTCGCGAGCCGTCACCGGCAGAAAGGCGGCCGCGCAAAAAGAGCTTGTTATTTCCCAGTGACAGGCTTGTTTGACTGCACGGCACAAGGCGCCACTGGGTCATCTCAGTCCACTCCATTCTGACATAGACACCAGTTTTGTTTTCTGTCCTCGGGAATTCCCTGCCGTACGAATGTCATTCCGAGGGCCGACGCTTTCTGTCGGCCCTCGGAATCCGCTTCATAGCTGCCCGAAAAGCAGATTCCTCGCGGAGTTTACCCTGAGCCCCTTCGCTGCGCTCAGGGCCGTTCGCAGCGGAAAGGCGAACGGGCTCGGAATGACGTACAAGGGGGCTCGGAATGACGTATATGGGGGCTCGGAATGACGTATATGGAGGCTCCGGATGACGTATGTGGGACTTGGAATGACGAGCGAATAGCCTGCCCTGAACGACGTGAACGGGGCCGGGCTGAGCGCACCCTACAATTTCTTTTCGATATCGGAAATGATGATCTTGCCGTGGAAGCGGCCGTTTTCGATGAAGATTTCGTTGGTGTGGCGTCCCGAAATGACGACTCCCGCCAAATAGAGCCCGGGAACGTTGCTTTCCAGCGTCTTCGGGTTGCACTGGGGCCGGTAACTCTCCGCGTCAACCTTCACGCCCGCCCGCCGCAGGAGATCAATATCCGGATGGTAGCCGGTGAGGGCAAAGACAAAATCGTTTTCCAGTTTCTGGCGCTCGCCGCCCGCCGATTCCACCAGGATCCAATCCTCTGAAATCTCCTTCACGACTGTTTCAAAGAACGCCCGGATGGATTTTTCCTTGATGCGGTTTTCAAGGTCGGGGCGAATCCAGTATTTGATGTGCCGGCTGAGCTCCGGCTCGCGGCAGATGAGCGTGACCTGTGCCCCGTGGCGGAAGAGGTCGAGCGACGCCACCGCGGCGGAATTGGCCGCGCCGATCACCGCCACTTTTCTGCCGTAAAAGGGATGGCCCTCCAGCGCGTAGTGCGAGACCTTGGGTAAATCCTCGCCGGGAATCCCCATGCGGTTGGGCAAATCGTAGTAGCCGGTTGCGATAACGACTTTGCGCGCAGCATAGGTTTGCCGTTTGCGCTCGCGGTTTTCGGTTTCAACGCGGAACGCGCCGTCACGCCCGCCGATCTCCAGCACCTTTTCGTCGTAATGGATGGGCAGGTGATGGTAGTCGGCGACGCGGCGATAGTATTCCAGCGCCTCGGCGCGCGTCGGCTTCACGTTGATGCTCGAGAACGGGATGTCGCCGATTTCCAGCCGCTCGCGATTGGTGAAGAAAGTCATGTTGGCCGGATAGCTGAAAATCGAGTTGACCAGGCAGCCTTTTTCGACAATCAGCAGCTTCAGGCCTTCGCGAATCGCGTCAATGCCGCAGGCCAGGCCCGTTGGCCCCGCTCCCACCACCAGCACGTCGTAGGTCTCACTCATGGTCATCCCTTTCACGCGGCCGGCCTTGCGGACCTCGCTGCCGCTCCGCAGTGTCGCTATTGCGGCGGCCCCAGCAGCAACGCCTCCAGTTCCTGCTTGAAGCGCTCGTACGCCTGCAACAACTCCAGCGTCGCAGGCACCGATTGGTTTTTCCAGACGAACGCCTTCCCTTCGCGCCTCTCCACCAACATCCCGACGCCTTCTCCCATACGGTAGCCGATCTGCCCAAAGATAGCGAGTCTCCCGCCTGGAGGGTCCAGCAGCGCGACGAACCCGTTTTTCTGCACCGGCAAATAGCGCGCCACGTGTTCGAGGGTGACAAACTCGAAGCCCGCCTTCAGCAGGTTTTGCAGGATAGTGATTTGAGCTTGGTTCAATTCGGAAGGTTCAGCCATGTCGGGAAATCAAGCGGCAGCCGGAGGCGGCACGCTGGCGGGCTCTGCAACTCGCAGCCTGTTTGCACGTCCGAGCGATGCCAGGAATCTGCTTCTTCCGTCTTTGGGAACTTAAGGGATTCCTGGTCGTCCCTCGGCCGGCGGACTCCTCAGAATGACGACTCCAAGGAGTTCCTTCGGCGCCAGGCTACGTCTCGTTCTCGAGCATTTCGATCACGCGGCGCAACGTCTGAATGATTTCCTCACGCTGCACGTTGTTCCTGCGGAACTGCATCACCAGCTTGAAGTCCTTGGTGGGCGGGACGAATCGAAAGACCGCGTTCTTCGGTTTCTTGTCGGGCTGGCGCTCCTCGCGCGCCTGGTCGCGCGTGACCAGGCCGAGCGCGAACCGGCGCACCAGGTCCCGCATCTTGGCCTCGCTCGGCTGGCGGCTGACCTGGAGCAGCTGCGACTTGGAGAGCACGCCCTTCTCGATGCACTCGGCCTTGATCGGGTCGGGAATATTCCGCAGGCTCAGCGATTCGGTGATCGAAGACCGTCCCTTGCCGATCTTCTTGGCAATCTCGTCGTGCGTCAGCGCAAAGCGGTCGCCCAACGACTGGATGCCGTCCGCTTCCTCGAAGGGCGTCAGGTCCTTGCGGTGCAGGTTTTCAATCAGTGCCAGTTCCAGGGTTTCCGCGTCGTCCGCGTCCTTTTCGATGCAGGGAACCTCGGCCAGGCCCGCGGCGCGAGCGGCGAAATAGCGGCGCTCGCCGGAGATGATCATGTACTTTCCTGACTCGGGCAGGTAGCGCACCAGCAGCGGTTCGAGGACGCCCTTTTCGCGCACCGATTCGGTGAGGCCTTTCAGATCGCCGCGGTCCTTGCGCGGCTGCTCGGCGTTGGGGGAAATCTGCTCGATGGCGATCATCTTGCCGATGGCGGCGCCGCTGCGCGAGATGATTTCTTCCACGTAGTGGGCGTTGTGCCGCATTTTGACGGTCACGGGCAAACCGGTGCGCCTATTGGGTGACACGGTGCAGGACCTCCTTCGCCAACTTTCCGTACTCTTCCGCCCCGGAAGAATCGGGCGCGTAGGTGAAGATCGTCTCCTTGTACGCCGGGCTTTCTTCCAAACGAACGTTCTTGCCGATGACGGTCTTGAAGACTTTTTCGCCAAAAACCTGGTTCACCTGCTTCTGAATGTCGCGCGCCAGGTTGGTGCGTTTGTCGAAGAGCGTGATCACGATGCCCAGCAACTGGAGATCGGGATTGGGCCGGGCGCGCACGCGCTCGAGCGTCTCCAGCAGATCGTCGGTTCCTTCCAGCGCGTAGTACCCGGCCTGAATCGGCACCAGCAGGTGCGTGGCGGCCACCAGGGCGTTCACCGTCATGATGCCGAGGGTGGGCGGCGTGTCAATCAGGATGATGTCGAAATCCTTGCGCACCGGCGTCAGCGCGTCCTTCAAGCGGAAAGGCGCGTCAAACTGGCCCACCAAATTCGCTTCCAGTTTTGCCAATGAAATCTTGGACGGGACGACGCAGAGATTGGCGCATTTGGTCGGCTTGATGATTTCGGCGAACGGCAGTTGATGGTCCGCCAGCACGTCGTAAACCGAATGCGAAACTTCTTCCAAAGCGAAGAAGGTCATGGTGCTGTTGGCCTGGGGATCGAGGTCGATAAGGAGGGTCCGCTTCTTTTTCTGGGCGAAAGCGGCAGCGAGGTTGATGGCGGTGGTGGTCTTCCCGACCCCGCCCTTCTGATTTGCAATCGCTATGACCGTGGCCAATCCGTTCTCCGGCCGCGCACCGCTTTGGCGGTTTAAGGGGTTGCACTTGGGCGGGTCGCTTCCCGCCGCCCCGCTGTCACATCTTATACCTTCCGATATCGTCGTCGTTCAAATTTTCCAGCCACTTGCGCAATTCGTCGCTGGAGACCTTGTCGCTGGCCGCACCTGAGACTTTGGAGCTCTTGAGGACTTCGTCCTCGACGAAAATGGGACAGTCCACGCGCAGGGCCAGGGCCAGGGCGTCTGAAGGCCGCGAATCAATCGAAATGACTTGCCCGTCGCGTTCCAGCCAGATGATGGCGTAGAACGTGTCGTCGCGAAGATCGTTCACCACCACCCGGCGCACCCGCGTCTCCAAGCCCAGCAAAACGTTCTTGATCAGGTCATGGGTCATGGGCCGCGGCGTGGCCACCTTTTCGATCTCCAGCGCGATGGCGTTGGCCTCGTAAATGCCAACCCAGATGGGCAGAACCGCCGCCCCGCTGACGTCTTTCAGGATGACGATGGGCATGTTGGTGACGGGATCCATCATCAAACCGCGAATTTTCATTTCGACTTCCATCCGCCCCTCCATTCAGCCGCCGCCCCGGGAATGCGCGGCGGCAAGTGAGAGATGTTCAGGTTGTCGCCCCCGGGCTACTCTCCCCTGGCTCCAGGCTTTCACCCACCAGGCTGTTGGGCCCGGCCGCGGTCACTCGCACGTTCATGTAGCGCCCCACCCACTCGCGCCGCCCGCTGAAGTTCACGGTGCGGTTGGAAGTGGTGCGTCCGACCGCCTGCTGTAATCGCGGCTGGAAACCTTCCACCAACACTTCGAAAGTCAGTCCGATCCACTGCTGATTGCGCGCCAGTTGAATCTGCCGCTGGCGTTCCTGAAGAACGGCCAGCCGCCTTGCTTTCTCCTCTTCCGGCACCGAGTCTTCCCAATTCCCTGCCACGGTCTTCGGCCGAGGTGAGTACTTGAAGGAGAAAACCTGGTCGTATCCCACGTCTTCCAGCAGCGCTAGAGTTTCTTCGAAGTCCTGGGCAGTTTCCCCGCAAAATCCGACGATGATGTCCGTCGAGATGCTAATAGCACGGCGGGCGCTGCGGATGCAACGGATTTCTTCCAGATATTCTTCGCGCGTATAGTGGCGGCCCATCCGTTCCAGCACCGCATTTGAGCCGCACTGCACCGGAAGATGGATCTGGTCGCAGAGAGCGGGATGAGCGTCGATCGCCTCGATGATGTCCGGCGTGAAATATCGCGGGTGCGAGGTGGTAAAGCGCACTCGCCGAATACCGGGAATCTCCGCCACGCGCCCCAGAAGCTCCGCGAAGCTCAGCCGCACCGGAGCCGGGTCGCACCAGTTGTTCACGATCTGGCCCAGAAGCTGAATCTCCGTGAAACCTTCGTCCACCAGACGCCGGCACTCGTCCAGAATCCGGTCGCTCGGGCGGCTGCGCTCCGGCCCGCGCGTCATCGGCACCACGCAAAAAGCGCAGCGCTGGTCGCATCCCTCGACGATGGTCAGGTAAGCGCGAAAAGGATTCTCGCGGCCGGTTAGCTCGGTCTCAAAGCACTCATCCGTGTCGAGCGACAGGCCCATGACTCGCCGGTTCCCTGTTTCCACTTGATCCAGCAGCTCCGGCAATCTGGCGTAGCTGGCCGAGCCGCAGACCAGGCTGACCTGGGGCGCGCGCTCGAAGATCTCTTCGCCCTCCTGCTGCGCCACGCAGCCCAGCACGCCGATGACTTTTTCACCTGGGCGATATTTCTTCTTGAAAGTTCCCAGGTGCGAAAAGACCTTTTGCGCCGCTTTTTCGCGGATGCTGCACGTGTTGTAGAGAATCAGGTCGGCCTGTTCGTGTCCGGCGACCGGCTTGTACCCGCGCGCCATCAGCACGCCCGCGACCTTTTCCGAATCGTGGACGTTCATCTGGCAACCGAACGTCTCAATGTAGAACGTTTTGGCGCCGGGCGACGTTTGGTCTTGCACTTGGGCTCGATCCTCGGCCCCAGGCCGGGGCGGGGCAAGACGCACGTCCGCGGAGTCTGGCGAAGGATTGCCTGGCAAAATCCCCAAGGCTTCGTTTTCTAGGGGAAGACGTGAGCCCATCAGGTTCAGTATAACGTGAAAGCCGGGGCTTGCCTAGCACCCGCTTTCCCTTTGCCTGGACTATTCAGGAATGAGATGAGCAGGAGACGTTCACATTAGGGTTTCACACAGAGTTCACATCAGAGTGCGTTGCGGCTGGAACTGCCGGAGAACCTGCCACAGAGAGGACGAAGAGGAATTTGCAGTCTCTCCGCGATCTCTTTGGACTCTCTCCGTGACCTCCGTGTGAGACTCTCTCCGGCTTGCCTACTGTCCCGCCGCCGAGCGTCGGCCCTGGAGCCACGAGGCGAGCCCGGCCTCCTGCCGCGACCGCAGGTCCACGCACTGATTCATTCTCTCCTCCGTGTGCTGGATCGTTCGCTGGCTGGCAGGGGCCTGGTGGGACGCCAGAAACGATTCCACGTCATCGCGCGCGGCGGCATCGCAAACGTCGCCGGCGGCCCCCACCAGCGCTCCGCCCGCAAATTCCGGAACATTGTTTGAAAGCGTAGCCCAGTGCTCCTTAACGTAATTCCAGGTTGCGGGCCTGCCGGCGGGATTCCTGAGCACCGCCCCGATCAGGAAGGTCGCGTTTTGCGCGCGCACGGCCCCCGACTTCGCGTACTGAATCGTCCGGATGAGCAGCGCCGGGTCGTCGAAACTGGCCAAGCTGAAGAGGAACCGGTCATGGTCTTCCGGCGTTTTGGCATTCATGAGATGAGCCAGGTAATCATCGTAAAGCGCCTGATCTCCTTGCATGGCCGCCATGCGCACCACCGTCGTGGTCAGGCTCGGGTCAATCGCGGAAGGGTCGTGCATATACTTTTTGACCAGCACGCGTGCCTCGCGCAGCACCTCGGGGTCATGCCCCGCATATCCCAGGGTGTAGATCACCAAAGAACGAAGGCTGCGCCGATCGTCCGATTCGCCGGGAGCCGGGTCCCAGCCCAGCTCCTTCATCGCGGGCCGCAGCAAGCTCCGCACCCACGCGCGATAAGGTTCGGCTTCCTTTCCGGGCGCCAAATCATCCCCGATTCCGCGCAGGATGCCGCCCAGGGTTGCCATCACCGCGGCCTGGCGCTCGGCGCCGTAATCGTCCAGAACCGGCATGAAATCTTCGATGCCGAGCTTGCCGGCCCGCACCATGGACCATCCGTCCACCAGGAACATCAGCCGTTCGGCGGGCGAGAGTTGTGCCTCCGCAGCGCTGGCGATCTCTTGCCACGCCTGGGGCTGATAGACTGATCGGTAATAGCCACGCGCGCCCGCGTTGATCAGCACCCATGGGAATTTGGCCGGAAGCGCGTAGGACTGTCGTCGGTCTCCCAGCAAATCGCAAGCCACTTGCGCTTTCCCGCCCGCCGGCGGCGATGCTTCCTTCATGCAGACCGGAATCTGCCACAATTCGCCCGACGAGCTTTCTAGTTTTTGTCGGTTGTAGAAGAATCTCCGCTGCGCGAGCTCGACCCGCGTTCCGGCGCCTTCCCGCTTCAAGCGCGCGCTGATCACGGGCGCGCCGGGCTGGTCCACAAAGCTCGCCATAATCTTGTCCACCGGCTTGCCCGAGACTTTCGTCAAGGTGTTCCAAAAATCTTCCGCGGTGGCGTTGCCGTAAGCGTGGTCTTCAAGATAAGCGTTCACGCCGCGGCGAAAAGTCTCCTCGCCCAGGTAGGCTTCGACCATGCGCAAGACGTCCGCGGCTTTGCCGTAAGTGATTTCATCCGCGAGTTCCAGGATTTGGTCCGGCGTGCCGGCTTGGGTGCGGATGGGATGCGTGGAGGAGTACGAATCTTCCGCGAGCGCGCCCACCGTCTCCTGCAGCGCGCCCATTTCCGGGTGCCATTCCGGCTTCCAGGCGGCCACGGGCTTGGGAGCCATCCAGGTGGCAAAGCCTTCGTTTAGCCAGAGGTCGTTCCACCACTTCATGGTCACCAAGTCGCCGAACCACATGTGCGCCATCTCGTGCGCCAGGACGCTGGCAACCTCTTGCCGCAGGCGGGCCGAAGCGCGTTGCGGGTCAATCAGCAGAAGGCTTTCACGGGAAAAGATCGCCGCCGTGTTTTCCATAGCGCCGGCGGCGAAGTCGGGGACGGCAACCAGATCGAGCTTTCCGTAGGGATATTGTATGGAGTAATAGTTGTCGTAATAATGCAGAATATGTTCAGCCGACTCGAGAGCGAACGCGCCCAGGTCCTTCTTGTCCGGCGTGGCGCAGACGCGGATGGGAATGCCGTCGGCGCTTCCCTCCAGGCACTGGAAGTCTCCCACCGCCATGGCGACGAGGTAGGAAGACATCTTGGGTGTGTCCGAGAACACCAGCGTGTGCTTGCCATCGCCCGGCCCCGGAGTGTCAGAGACGATTCTGCCGTTCGAAATCGCCGTGTCCCCGCGGTCCACGATCAGGTGGATAGCGAAGGTCGCCTTCATCGCCGGCTCGTCAAAACACGGGAAAGCGCGGCGGGCGTCCGTCGCTTCAAACTGCGTGGCCGCCAGATTGCGCCGCGCCGTCTTGACCAGATAAAAGCCGCGCAATTGGTCGTTCAGCTTCCCCGTGAAGCTGAGGTGGATCTGCGCGGGGCCGGCGGGAATCGGTTCCGCGACCGTCAAGGTCGCCTGCTGTTGCGTTGCATCGAGCGAGACTTTGGCGTCCCGGGTTTTCTTTGCGGCAGTGACCGTGACGGCGCCGAAATCAATTTGGGCCGCGTTGAGTGTGATACTGGACGTCTCAGCGAGGACGCGCACCTGAACGGTTTCGTCCCCGGTGAAGGTTGCGGCCTTGAGGTCGGGTGCAAAGGTGATCTGGTAATGCTCGGGCAAAACGGTCTCCGGCAGCCGCTGGGCGCGAGCTGCGGCGGCCAGCGCGATCGTACACACGATGAGAGCGATCGTTCGTCTTAGCATTTGTCTCCTTGCGGGATTCCCCGCTTGATTCAATGACTTTAGGATTGTCGGCCAGGTCTGTGCGGGCGTCAATACAGCCGGATCGGGCCGAGTGAGGAGTTTCACTTCGCGCCCACGGCTTGTTGAAGCATGGCCCGCGCGTGCTTCATCGCCGCCTCCGTCACGCGGCTGCCGGAAAGCATGCGCGCCAGCTCCGCCGTCCGTTCCTCGCCGCCGGCCAGATATTTTACGGAAGTGAGCGTGCGGCCGCCGCGTTCGGTTTTCTCGACAAAATAATGGTGGTCGGCAAAGCAGGCGATCTGCGCAAGATGGGTCACGCAAAGGACCTGGGTGTCGCGCGCCAGCCGCTTCAGGCGCTGGCCCACCGATTCCGCCACGCGGCCGCCGATGCCCGCGTCCACTTCGTCGAAAACGAAAGTGGGCGCCGCTCGCTGGCCTTTCTCTTTCGCGTTCTTCGACCGGCTGCGGCCTATCACGGTTTTGAGCGCCAACATCAGGCGCGACAGCTCGCCCCCGGAAGCGATCTTTTCCAGAGGGCGCAATTCTTCGCCCGGGTTGGGCGAGATGCGGAATTCCACTTCGTCGGTCCCGCGCGCCGTGGCGCGCTCGTCCGGCAACGTCTCAAAACGGATTTCAAACCGCGTCTTCTCCATGCCCACCTGTGCCAATTCCTCGCGCACCAGCTTGATCATTTCCTGCGCAGCCTCGCGCCGGCGCTCGGAAAGGCGGCGTGCCGCTTTGCGAAAATCCGCCAAAGCCTTGTCGCGCTCTCGCTCCGCCTCGGCGTGGCGCTCGTCGGCGTGCTCAAGATCCTGAAGCTGCCGCTCGGCGTTTTGGAAGTACGCGATGATTTCTTCGATGGTTTTTCCATACTTGCGCTTCAGCCGGTCGAGCAGCGCCAAACGGTCTTCGACTTCCTCCAGGCGGTGCGGGTTGGCGTCGAGCTTGCCCAAATAGTCGCGCAGCGCAAGCGCCAGGTCCTCAAGCGTCGCGCGTGCGGAGGCGAGTGGCTCGAGCTGCGCGGCAAAGGACGCGTCGTAACGCGCGAGCTCCTCCAGCGCCCGGCCGGCGGCGGCCGCCCGAGCGCTGGCCGAGCCCTCGTCCTCGTAGAGCAAATTGTAGGCGCTCCCTGCCGCAGCGCGGATTTTCGCCAGGTTCGAGAGGATCGTCTTTTCTTCCTCCAGGCGAACGTCCTCGCCGATTTCAAGGTTGGCCTGCTTTAACTCCCGCACCTGAAAAGTGAGAAGGTCAACCTTTCGGAGACGATCCTGCTCGCTCTGGCTGAGTTCCGCCACCTCGCGCTCGAGCTCGCGCAGGCGCGCAAAAAGCTCGCCGACCTCTTCCAAAAGCGCGGCTGAATCGGCAAACTGGTCGAGCAAATCAAGCTGCGCCTCGCGCGCCAGAAGCTGAACGTGCTCGCTTTGGCCGTGAATCTCGACCAGCATGCTGGCCAATGCGCGCACGGCCGCGACCGTCACTGGCTGATCGTTTACCAGCATGCGGCTTTTGCCGTTCGATTGGATTTCGCGCCGCAGCATGATTTCATCGCCGCCTTCGAGGCCCACTTCGTCAAACCATTTTGCCCATGGCGCCACCTTGGAGCTCGCTCCATCGGCGCGAAAGACCGCCGTGACCACCGCGCGCTCTTCCCCGGTGCGAATGACGTCCGGCGAAGCGCGCCCGCCCAGCGCCAGGCCCAATGCGTCCACGAGGATGGATTTCCCCGAGCCTGTTTCGCCCGTCAGCAAATTCAGCCCAGGGCGGAATTCGAGGGCCAGCCTGTCAATCACCGCATAGTTCTGGATGTGGATTTCGTGCAGCATCGCCGGGGAAATCAGACGCTCATTAAGCTACCACATTCCCGGGCGGTTGGAAAAAGGGAGTAAGGGGTGAAGAGGAACGGTCCCGGTCATCCGGTCGAATGTCGGATTGACTGTAACCTTTTTCCGAACCGGGTCGATCCACGACTAGCAATCCACGTGGTCGCGGAATTTCAAATCGAGCGCCATCTTATGGGCGGCTGACACACGATTCGAGAGGTCGCGCATCTCGCCCGCGGGCATGGGAGTGAAATTTCGCGCCCACTCGGTGTTTTCTCGGACCATTGCGTGCGTCGGCATGCCGACCACGGCCGCCGCCACGGGCAGGCTCAGAGAGTATTGCAGCAATTTCGTGGCAGCGCTCTTTCCGGAGCCGCTTCCCACCAGCGCTTCCTGCCCCAAGACTTTCATGGCCAGAATTCCAAGTTTCTTCCGCCGCGCCACGGGCAGCGCCACGTGCTCGAAGCTGGTCTTGAAGGCGGGATTCAGCTCCATGCCGTGCTCGGTTCCCACCATGCCTTGCAGGGCGGCATTCAGCGCCATCTGGGTGCAATCGAAGTCGTGCCGCTCGAGCGCGGTCTTCAGGACTGCCGGGTCGTTGTGGCAGGTGATGCCGATGAAGCGCGTCAGTTTCTCCTCGCGCATCTTGTAGAGCGCGTTCAGGACGCCGTCCTTGGCCTCAATTTTTGCCAAGTCATCCATACCCATCAGCGCGTGCACGTGGATCAAATCGATCTGGTCCGTATGCAATCGCTTCAAGCTGCCTTCGAGAATACGCCGCGCCGTCGCCCCGTCGCGCGGCTCGATTTTCGTGGCCAGGAAAAACTCCTTGCGCCGCGTCTTCGCGACCTGCCCCACCCAGCCTTCGCTCTTCCCTTCACCGTAGCCGTAAGCCGTATCCAGGTAAGTGATGCCGGAATCGAGCGCCAGATTGATCGTTGCGACGGCGGCTTCCTCCGTCTTGTAGGCCAACAGTCGGCTACCGCAACCCAGAGCCAGAATCGAAACGCGCGCGCCCGTTTTGCCCAGCACGCGCGTGGGCAGGGTGTTTGCGGCCTTCGCCTCCGAGCCCAGCGCCGCCGCAGCCAATCCGGCCAAGGCTGATTTTTCCAGGAACTCGCGCCTCGAATACTTGTCCGCCATGCCGACCTCCTCGCCCTTGAAATTTCCCGTTCCTTGGCTCCGCAAGCCGTGAGTATAACTCACCGAATTGAGTGCGAAGGCACTATTTTGCAGCACAAATACTTCTGACGGGGTAATCCGACAATTGGCGTTTTGAGTCGCAGGGAAGTAAAATGCACTCGTGCCTGAGCTCAGCCGGTTTTATAGCATCATCATTCGCATGTCCACGGAAGTCGGCGCGCAGCATCATGTGCCGCATTTTCACGCCTACTATCAGGAGGAAGTGGCAATCTTCAGCACCGAGCCGGTCGAGATGATTGCCGGTTCGCTGCCCAAGCGGCAGCAACGCTTGGTTGAAGCGTGGGCGGAATTGCATCAGAATGAATTAAAGGCCGACGGGGAGTTCCTGCAGCAAGGAAGAGCCCCACGGCCCATTGAGCCGCTGAAGTGAATTGATGAACCACTCCATCTATCGTGTTACAAGCTTCGAAATCGAAGGGCCTTATACGCTGCGAGTCCTCTTTGACGATGACACCGAGCAGACCATAAACTTTCGGCCGGTACTCGCCGGCGAACTCTACGCGCCGCTTAATGACCTGAGCGTTTTCAACCGCGTCAGTGTTGACCCTGAAGTGCACACGCTGGTCTGGCCCAACGGGGCGGACTTTGACCCAGCAACGCTGCACGACTGGCCGCTCTATGCGCAGGAGTTCGCGCAGTGCGCCAAGCGCTGGCAGGCTGTCAGGGCGTGACTGAACTCCGTTTGTCAGAACCAAAACCGCCAAATCGTGTCTACTAGCGTATGCGTAAGTGCTGAGGCTGACACGCGCCCGCGACGGCGATAGGTGTTGCCGTAGAAGACTCCCGCGATGGCGGCCAAAATCATGTAACGCCAATTCGGCGCGGGCGCATGGTGCAGGTGCGCGGCGCCGAAAATCACGGAAGCGATCAGCAAACCATAAAGCTCGCGCCGCTCGGAGCGGAAAGTTTTGACCAGGAAATTTTGCAGGATGCCACGGAAGAGCATTTCCTCGGGGATGGCGACGGTGAGGTAGATGCCGAAAAACTGGAAGCCCACCGACCACGGCGAGGGCGACGCCGTGTGAGGATGCAGGAATCCGAGCGCCATGCCCAGCGGAACCGCGATGACCGCAAACCCGGCAAAATGCATCACGGCCTCTGCCGTGTCCCTCCAGCCGAAAGTCAACTTGTAGCCGACGCCTTCGAGGTTGCGGATCACCATGAAGGCATATCCGCCGATCAAAACCGAATAGAGCGGCCGGAAGAAATAGAGATCCTCAGGCCACATCCAGATGCCGTGAAGCCAGTGCGCGCCCACGGGAAACGCCAGGGCCAACATGGCGGCGAAATCGCGCCAGCCCGCGCGCGGGGCCGCCCGCTGCCGGTCGGGAAAGAGCAGCAGCACCGGCGCGTAGATATATGCGATCAGCTTCCCTGCCCCGTAACACGAAAAAGTCCCCGTGCCTAATGCCAAAATCAAATACGGAAGGAGGAGCAGCAACGGCAAGCTGAGCGCCGTAGCTGATGAGGCAGCGGCGCGCGCGCGCAGCGCGCGGACGAAGCCATCGTCCGTGAGCGCCGCGAAAGCGCCCAGGACCAGGGTGAAGGAAAGGAGCAAGGCGCCGAGCTCAACGGGAAAGTACCGGACGCGTACGAGGACGAGCGTTTCCGCGAGGGCGGCCAGGAGAACGAGCAATCCGATTGCGGCCGCCAGCCTGCGCATGGGTCGAGCTCTGATTCAGGGTTTGTCGGCCGGCTTGAGCGGCCGTTCGAGGTTCGCGGAGCCGAAATCCACGCTCGCGATGGGAATGATTCGCGCCGCGCCGAGTTTCTTCAAGTCTTTCTTGAACTCGCTGATGTTGCCCACGAGAACTATGAAGGGGTGCTCGGGGTCGAGATGACGGCGAATCGCCGCTTGAACATCCTGAACGGTCAGGGCGCGAATCTTTGCGGGAAACGTATTCCAGTAGTCGAGCGGCAGCCCGCGGACCATCAGGTCGAGGACCTGCTCCGCGACCGAATCCGACGCTTCGAATTCGAGCGCCAGATGCCCGATCAGGTAGCTTTGGGCGGTTGCGAGTTCGTTCTCGGTGATCGAATGGTCGTAAAGCTCGCGCCGCTGATCCAGGATAACTTTGAGGGTTTTGAAAGTTTCCGGGGTGCGCGTAAAACTTTTGGCTTCCCAGCTTCCTGCCGACTGATAGCAATTGAGCTCGCTCGAGGCGCCGTAAGTCAGCCCGCGCCGCGTGCGCAGCGCGCTGAACAGGCGGTTGGCCGCCGCGCCGCCCAGGATCTGGTTGGCGACGGTGAGCGCGTAATAGTCGCCGCTCGCGCGCGGAATTCCGGCGTCGCCCACGCGAATTTGGGTTTGCACCGCGTCCGGCTTGTCAATGGCGACGATCCGCGTGGCAACAGCAGGCGAACTGGTCGCGGGTGTCGCGCCGCCGACGTTCTTCGGTTCCCAATTTCCGAAAAACCTTTCCGCCAGCGCAAAGGCTTCTTCCGGCGTGATGTCACCCACCGCAGCGAGAATCGAATTGCCCGGACGATAATACCGCGAATGGAAAGACTTCAAATCAGCGGAATCGAGCCGGCGGACCGATTCCATCGTTCCGTCCTGCGGGTGCCCGTAAGGCGTGCCCGAAAACGCCAGGTCGTCAAAAGCGGTGTCGGCCAGGTAGCCCGGGTCCTGGTAGGCGACCTCCAAAGCCGAAAGCGTCTGGCGGCGCTTGCGCTCGATTTCGGCCGGCGCGAAGGAGGGATGAAGCATGATGTCGGAAAGCAGATCGAAGGCCGTCGCGGTGTGGTTGCTGAGCACGCTGAGCGAGGCATAGGAACTGTCCCAGTCGGCGCCGGTGTCGATGTCGCCGCCGGCGCGGTCAATCGCTTTGGCAATTTGCTCGGCCGAGCGGTGCGCCGTCCCCTGATTCAGAAGAGCCGTGACCAGTTGCGCCGTGCCGGGCGCATCGGGGGGATCGGCCTCGGCGCCGGCCTTGACGACCATGCGCAACGTCACCAGCGGAAGGTCGTGCCGTTCGATGACTACCACCTTCAACCCGTTTGCGAGCGTGCGGACCGCGGGGGCGGGCAAAACGTAGGCTTTGGGCGGCGGAACTAGCGGCGGGAATTGACCGAGCTCGCTCGCGATCGCCCCCGCGGGGGTCTGCGCAAGAACCGTGCCGGAGAGAGCCAGGAAGACAATCGCGACTGTCAGGGCTGCGGGTACCCGAAGGAGAAAAACTCCTGGCGCAGGCTGTTTTCTGCCCGCAAAGAGGTCGCGGATTTTCACCGGTTCGTCCATCACTCGTTCCCAGCTCGAGTTGTGCGGGGGGAAGCGTCACGGCCCTGCGCCGCCGCGCTTTTCCCAGTGATTCGCGGGTAAACCTCAATCAGCGTCATGTTTTGCGGCACCAGATACTTTCGCGCCGCACGCTGGATGTCTTCGGGTGTCACATCGAGGAAGCGCTGTGGCTCGGTGTTGACCAGGTTGGGATCTTTTAGAATCACGGCGGCATAGCCCAATTCCTCGCCGCGGCAGCGGACCGTTTCCCGGCCCTGGATGTAATCGCGCAAGATCTGATTCTTGGCCTCGTCCAGTTCCTCCTCGGAAACCGGCTTATTCCGCAGCTCGGCAAGGATCGAGTCCACTTCGCCTTCGCCCTCCGCCGGCGAGTGACCGGGATTGAGGACGGCAAACACAAAGAAGAGATTCGGATCTTCGGTGAAGTTGCCGGAGCTCTCGGCATCGAGCGCGATTTGCTTTTCGTAAACCAGGCGGCGGTAGATCGGCGAGCTTTCACCTTCCGAAAGGATTTTGGAGGCCAGCCGCAGGGGGTAGGCGTCCGGCGTTCCATCCGCGGGCATGTGAAAGCCCTCGACAAACGCCGGCAGCGCCACGTCCAGGTTGAGTTTGACCATCCGCTCGGCTGTCTGGCGGGGCTCGGCGGGAAATTCCCGGTTGATCGGCCGCGTGCCGCGCTCGAGCGGCCCGAAATATTTCCGAATCCAATCCTCGCACTGCGCCGCCTCAAAATCGCCCACCACCAGCAGCGTGGCGTTGTTGGGAACGTAGTGCGTGTCATAGAACTCGCGCACGTCGTCGACGGTGGCGTGCTCGACGTCTTCCATGCTTCCGATGGCGGTGCGCTGATAAGGGTGAACGGTGAAGGCGGTATGGTAGAGCGTCTCGACCACCGAACCGTAAGGTTGGTTGTCGAAACGCATGCGCCGTTCCTCTTCCACCACTTTTTTTTCGTTCTCGAGCGTTTCCTTGCTGATGTCCAAGTTGCGCATGCGGTCGGCTTCGAGCCACAGCACCTGCTGGAGGCTGGTCGAGGGAACCGTCTCCCAGAAGACCGTCATGTCTTCGGTGGTGTAGGCGTTGTCTTCCCCGCCCGCGCGCACGATGTAGCTGGAGAATTGCTCCGCGCCCACGGTGCGCGTGCCGTCGAACATCAGGTGCTCGAACAGGTGCGCGAAGCCGGTCTTGCCGGGCTGCTCGTTCTTCGAGCCTACGTGGTACCAGACCTCAACGCTGACCACAGGGATGTCGTGCCGCTCGACCATCAGCGCGCGCAGGCCGTTCGCGAGCTTCAGAGAGCGGATCGCGGTGGACGGAAGCGTGACGGGCGCGGCAAGAAGGGCGCGGCCGGCCGCGAGCAGCGCCAGGGCAAGCAGAAAGTTTACCGAGGGCCACAAAAAACGGCGGAAGTTGACGGGCGAGCCCTGCTTTCTCAGTTTCGATTCTCCCTAAAGAATTGTAGCATAAGCGAGGCGGGTGGATTCGCCGGCGGCTTGCGCAACCGGCGCGAAGAAATCGCCCTCATCGCGCACTCGGCGCCGCTGCTGCGTGCGAAAAGGATAATCTCCTTGGCGGTATCATCTCCGGTACAGTCTCCCGAGCGTCTCGCCTGGACGCGCGCGGACTGGATTTTTCTCGCGGCCCTGGCGGGCGTGACTTTCCTCTGCTATCTGCCGGCGCTCGGTTACGATTTTGTTTACGATGATCGCCTGCTGATTCTCAAGAACCCGCAATTGCTTGCCTGGCGATTTGTGCCGGTGTTTTTTCGCGAGCATTTCATCGCTCCGGTGTTCCCCAACGCGCCCGCGAATTACTATCGCCCGCTGCTGCTGATTTGGATGCTGCTCAACCGCCAGGTGTGGGGCGTTTCGGCGGCGGGCTGGCATCTGACTGCCATCGCGCTTCATCTCGCGGTTACCGCGGAGATCTTCCTGGCGGCGCGGCGCATTCTGCGCGGCCGGTTTGCCGCGGGCGCCGCGGCAGCGGTTTTCGCGCTGCATCCCGTGCACGCCGAATGCGTGGCGTGGGTGATGGGCATGACGGAATCGTTCAGCGCGGCTTTCCTGCTGGGTTCACTGCTTTGTTACCTGCGGGCACGCGATCGAGTGCCGCGTTCGCGCTGGTGGTATTCCGGGTCAGTTTCTCTTTTTGCCTGCGCGCTGCTGGCGAAGGAAAACATGATTGTCCTGCCGGCACTGCTGGTGGCGTGGGAATTCTTTCTCGGGCCCGCAAGCGGGGGCGCGGCGGACGCACGCGCCTTCATTCGCCGCAGCCTGCAAAGCCTTCGGCCGGCGATTCCGCATTTCATCATCGCCGCGCTTTATCTGGGCGTTCGTCTCCTGGTCCTCGGCGCGCTGAGCCACGCGGCGATTGCGCTGCCGCTCGCGACCCAGCTTGCCACGCTTCCCGTGACCGTCTTCAGCTACTTCAAGCTGCTTGTTTGGCCTGTAGGCCTGAGCGCGTTCTACGACGTCCCCTATGTGACCTCGTTCGCTTCGCGCGGCTTTGTCCTGCCGCTTTTCGGGGACGCCGTGGCGCTGGCGCTGCTGGGCGCGTGGGCCTTAAAATCCCGCCGCGCGGGGTTTGCGGCCGTATGGTTGCTCGTGCCGCTGTTGCCGCTTCTCAACCTGACGGTTTTCCCGAACGGCGAAATTGTGCACGACCGATATCTTTATTTGTCCTCGATGGGCTTTGCGCTTCTCGCCGGTCTGGCGCTCGGTGCAATTCCGGAAAAGCCAAGCGATACCCGCGGCGAACTTTCCGCCCGGCTGATCGTGAGTGGCGTCCTGCTTGGCGTCCTCGGCGGCGCGACGTGCTACTACCGTAGTTTCTGGAGAGATAATATGACGCTTTTTGCGCGCGGCGTGCAGATTGCGCCGCTCAACAACATCGCGGCCAACGACCTCGCCAACGAGCTTGTTGCGCGCGGCAAGTACGAGGACGCCCTGCCCCTTTATCAGCGAATTCTCGCGCGCGATCCGACCTACGCGATGTCCGTCTATAACCTGGGACTGTGCTATTACAACCTTGGACGGCTCGATCAAGCGGAACGCTATCTCTCACAAGCGGGCGAGCTCAGCCCCAACGACCCCGAGGCGTATATCCATCTGGGTATGACCTATCTGAAGATGAGCCGGCTGGATGCGGCGGAGCAAGCGGTGCGACGCGCTCTCTCGCTCGACCCGCACGCCCGCGGCTACCACCTCGCTCTGGGTGTCATCCTGGAGCAGAGCGGCGAGTTGAAGGGCGCGCTGGCGGAGTTTCGGGCGGAACTCGCCAATTATCCCGGGGAGCCTGCGGCCGCGGCGCAGGCGCAAGAACTAGAACGCCGCCTGAAAAAGTAGGTTCGGTTAAGTTTTGAACCGTCCGGTTCGGCTTCGTTCGCGCAGAATGTCAATTCGTTCGCGGTTCGTTCCCGGTTCGTTTTGGGTTCGTTTTCGCAAGTCGGCCCTGTGTTTTCATTACCATGGCCGCTTCGTTTTTGCATTTCGCACCCCTCAGCAGCGGCACCTTCCCGCTTGTTATTGTGTTTTTTCCGCGCCGCGGTCTCAACGTCGGCGTGCCAAGCGCCTGGCGAAGGGCGAGCGGGACGGACGCTTGGGGGGTGCGGAAGGCGGCATCTTGAAAGTCTCCGGCGGACAGACGTTGTAGAGCCTACTTGTGTAGTCTAACATTGAATCGGAATTTGTCAAGTCGTTTTTGCACCCGCCTGGGGACGCGCAGGGGGGGCCTGATAATCCTTGGCCGTGGGCCCGAGCCTTCCGGCCGATTCAGCCACGGCGCTTCTGGTGGCGCAGCGACGGGCGAGGAAAACGGCGAGGCGCTTTTGGAAAGAGCATCAGCGCGCGAGGCGGCGACCCTTCGCCCTGCTGCGTCCGGTTTGCAGCTTTTTTCCGTTCGCGGCAAAGATTTCGGCAACCGCCCCGCGAGCGAATGCATCTACAACGTTTCAGGCCGACTGCGCGGCCTGGAGCACTTCAGGGCTTATTGGGCTTTTGACTGGGCCAAGTCGACGTTGATGTAGGATTCGGGCTCACCGAATCCGGGATTCGATCTTCCTCAGGTCGCCTTTCCGGTCCCCTCCCCTCGCGCTCCCCGGGCGTGGTCTGCCTGGAGCGGGGGAATCGTCAAGACAGTCCCCCGTAATCAAGCGAATCCAAGGAGGATATCACCATGCCGAGAAGTGAGGAAATCATGACCCAGTCAGCGCAATCAGTGCACCGGCGCACCCTGTCGGAAACCAGCTGGGAAGCGATCAACGAACCGGGTGCTTACGTTGAGCGCGGCACCGGAGACCTCTACCGGTTTCCCAAGGAGTCGCTGATTCCCGGGGCCTCCCCGGCCATTGTGAAGGAGTCGCGCGGAGCTTCCGTGCTGGTCAAAGTCTCCGACGACCCCTTCATTACCACCTTTAAGGCGAGGTTGCTCGCCGCGCAACACAACATCGAGCCGAATTTCTGAACCGGCGCGTGCAAACTCCACGGGCGGGAGGCGCGATGCGTCGCACCTCCCGTCTCGCTTTTCCCGCGTCTTGAGTGCTGGCCGGCCGCCGAATCTGCACCAAGCCAGGCATGGGCTCGCGACGCGGGTTCGAGGCATCGGAGAGACGCGCGATTATTCCAGGAATTTCTGGGCGATCGGGTAGCGCCGGCCCATGCCAAAGGCCTTGGCGGTGACTTTCAAGGCGGGCGCGGCCTGCTGGCGTTTGTATTCGGCGCCATTGACGCGCCGGAGGGTGTCGCGCACCAACTCCGGGTCAAGCTTGTATTTGTCAATCATCTCCTGCGCGCTCAAATTCTCTTCGATATAGGCGCGGAGGATGACGTCCAGAATTTCGTACGGCGGAAGCGTGTCCTGGTCGGTTTGATTCAAGCGCAACTCGGCGGAAGGCGCCTTTTCGAGGCATGCCTGGGGAATGCGCTCTTCCGCGCGGTTCGCGTAACGCGCGAGCTGGTAGACGAGGGTCTTGGGAACGTCGGCGATGACGGCCAGGCCCCCGGCCATGTCGCCGTAAAGCGTGCAGTAGCCGACCGCCAGCTCGGATTTGTTGCCCGTCGAGAGCAGAAGCGCGCCGAATTTGTTCGAGAGCGCCATGAGGATGTTGCCGCGAATGCGCGCCTGGATGTTCTCTTCGGTCACGTCGCGGGGCTTGCCCTCGAACGCCGGGTCAAGCCTTTGGAGATAGCACTCGAAAATCTGGGTGATGGGAATCACGCGGAAATCAACCTCCAAGTTGCTCGCCAGCGCTTCCGCGTCGCGCAGGCTGCCGGAAGAGGAGTACGGCCCCGGCATGCCCACGCCCAGCACGTTGGCGGGGCCGACGGCGTCGGCGGCGAGCGTAGCGACAAGCGAGGAATCAATCCCACCGCTCAGCCCCACAATCACTTTCTCGAACCCGCATTTGGCCACGTAATCGCGCGTGCCGAGCACCAAGGCCTGGTAAACGGCTTCGGCTTCGGAGGCCGGCCCTTCGTGGATTTCGCTCTCGCCACTTTCCGTATCAAAGATCACCAGGTCTTCTTCGAACGATTTGGCGCGCGCGCAGAGTTCGCCCTGCGCGTTGAACGCCATGCTGGAGCCGTCGAAGACCAGTTGGTCGTTTCCGCCCACCTGATTGACGTACACCACCGCGACGTGGTGCTCGCGCGCGAAAGCCTGGAGCATGTCGCGGCGCATGGCAATCTTATCCGTGCTGAAAGGCGAGGAGGCGATGTTCAGAATGATCTGCGCCCCGGAGGCTGCGCTTTCCGCCGCCGGGTCGCGTGAATAGAGGCGCTTCTTCCAGAAATTCTTGTCGTTCCAAATGTCCTCGCAAATCGTCAGGGCGAGGCGCGTTTTCTCAAAGTCGAAAAGCCCCAGCGAATTTCCCGGCTCAAAATAGCGCGACTCATCGAACACGTCGTAAAACGGCAGGAGGATTTTGGCGTAGTCAAGCTCCACCTTGCCGCCGCGAACGAGCGCCGCCACGTCCGCCACCGGCTTCCCTTCCCGGGCGCGCGAGCGCCGCACGTAGCCCACCACGGCGGGAAGCGCCGGGGGCAGCAGCCCCGCCAGGCGCTCCAATTCCTGCTCGCTATGGCGGATGAACTCGGGCTTCTCCACCAGATCGCGCGGAGGATAGCCGCACACGGCAAGCTCGGGGAAGACCACCAAGTCGGCGCGGCGCTCCCGGGCGCGCTGCGCAAACCTCACTATGCGGTCCACGTTTCCCTCGAAATCGCCGATGGTGGTATCAATCTGAGCGAGCGCGATTTTCATGTCAGCACCCTTGTGCGCGACCGCTCCCGGTCGCAGCGAAGCATTCTATCATTTTCCGGAATTCGCCCGCAGGCCGGGGCCCCTGAAGCAGGCCAAATCGAGCCGCCAGCCATGCTTCAAGATGACTGGCGACGATTCAGCAGGAAAATGGCTGGGCGCGGCGGGAGCAGGCCGCGAACGGCGGGCTCTTCGCACGAAGTGGCCGGGAAAATTGGCGGCCAGCCAAGAAAGAAATACCCTGGCAGGCGCTCGAGGCAGACCCGCCAGGGTTTCTTAGAGGAGGAAGAAACGGCGCTTACACGGTGAAGGAACTTCCACAGCCGCACGTGGACTTGACGTTGGGATTCTCAAACTTGAATCCCGCGCCCTCCAGGCTTTCCACGTAATCAATCTTGGTACCCTTCAGATACAACAGCGACGCCTGGTCAATGAAGACCTTCAGGCCGTCGAACTCGTAGACCTTGTCGATGCCGTTGGTTTCGTTCTCGAAATTCATTTGATACGAGAATCCCGAGCAACCTCCGCCCACGACGGAAACGCGCAGTCCCATGGGCTGGGGCGTCTGCTGGGCCAGAATTTCCTTTACCTTGCTCACGGCTCTGGGGGTTAAATCCACCGACGGCATATGCAACTCCTTTGTGCGTCATCTGCGCGGAAGCCGAAATCGTTCCGCCTTCAAACCCAATATAACAAATCCTCGCCCGCGGAATCAAGAGGGGTCCTTTCTTGCAGATTCTACGGCGTTTTACGCAAGGAAGTTGCGCGGTCTTCGGAATCCTGCCCCTTGGACAGTGAGGGAAGCGCTCCGCCATCAGGCCATTGAAACGAAGGGGAGATAGTTAACCTTTGTTGCACCACGGACTTGCATGTATAATCGGGGCGAGTGAAGGCGCGACGGAGCATGCCGCCGGAAACGCGTCCAGTCAGCCGTCTCGCGCCAAGCACGTAAATTCGGAGCGTGAATCCATGCGATACCGAATCCTGAAGGCTGCGTTGATGGCTTCCCTTCTCACCTGGGTCGGGTGCGGGGGCGGCGGCGGCTCGAGCATTCTCAACCGGTTGGGCACCGGCACGGGCACGGTTGTGCTTCTGGCAAGCGACCAGCCGGTTTGCGACGTCACGTCGTTCCAGGTGACCGTCACGGGAATCACGCTCGTCCCCCAGAACGGAGGCGCGCCGGTCAGCGTGCTTTCGTCGAGCCAGCCAGTGACGGTTGACCTTGCCTCGCTGATGGACGTTTCCGCGTTGTTGACCGTCGCCGACGTTCCCGCTGGGACGTACTCCCAGATTACATTTACCCTGTCCAATCCCCAATTAACCTCGATAGACTTCACGCAAAACCCGCCCGTACCGGCAACGATTGCCCCTACGATGCAGTCCTTGACGGTGACCTACGACATCAGCCCGGTGCTGACGGTTTCAACCAACGGCACGGTGGGTTTGCAGGTCGATTTTAATCTCCTCGATTCGCTCTCAGTGGACGCCGAAAAAAACCTTACCGGCGAAGCGAACCTGCTCGCCCAGGCCGCGCCTGCCGCGGCCGCGGCGGAGACCGGTTTTGGCGAACTTCAAGACCTTCGCGGCCTGGTGCAAAGCGTTTCGACCACCGGCAGCGGCTCTTTTACGGGAAGCGTGACCATCCAGACGGCCGACGGCAATAACCTTGTCGTCAATCTCACCAGCGCGACCGTCCTCGCGGGCCTCACGAGCGGCCTGTCCGCCATGCTTCCCCAGACGTTCGTGGAGATGGATGCGTACGTGGATTCTTCCGGCAACGTGGTCGCCAATCGGCTTACCGCCGAAGACGTCGATCAAGCGAGCCTGCAGCACGCCGGCCTTATTGGTGAAGTCACTTCCGTGACGCGCCTGGCCACAGGCTTCATCAGCCAGTTCACCCTGGTGGTTCGACAAGAATTTCCGGCCGTGTCGTCGGACATTCCGCTGCAATCTACGGTGCAAGTCAACGTTGCGCCTTCGACAACTTTCAATATTTCGGCGCCGGAGGACAACACGGCGCAATTGTCTTTTGATGGGACGAACCTCGGCTTGGGCCAGGTGGTGACCGCCCATGGCAACTACGTGCCTGCCGCCCGGGGCGTCCCTGCGGTCCTGAACGCCACTTCGATCTATTTGCACACGCAAAGCGTCCTGGGTAATTTCGCCAGCTTGCTGACGGTTGGTCAGGATGGAAAGACCGGAGGCTTCGCCTTCACTCCTTGTTCGGGAGTGTTCCAGGAACAGACGATTTCCGCCCTGACCTTCAGTGGCACGACTTTTGAAGGAGTCACGGGCCTGAACGAGCTCACCACGACGCCCACCCTGCTCGTCCGGGGCCAGGTCTTTTTCGAGCCCACACTTACCTCCGCCGGAACGGTCACGCTCACGCCGCCATCGACCGTGCTGGTCGCCGGGAAAGTGCATCAATTGCCCTGACGATGCGCTGACGACGAGCACTGGCAAACTGGTTTGCGAATCGCACACGAGGACCGCGCCCACCAGGGCCAAGTAACCGTGCCGGTGCATTCGCCCGAGCTTGAAGGGTCGCCACGCCCATCGTGCTTCGCCCGCCGGTTGATGTGCGAGGCCGTGTTCTTTCTTACCAAACGCCGGAGGACTTTTCAGCATCCTACCGATCATGAGACGATTGACCGGACTTTTCCGCGCTTTTCGCGCCGGGGCTGCAGCGGCCAAGGAGGAAACTTGTTGGTGAGAAGAACACCCTGTTTACGCGGTTTGCTTGGCGCGCTCGCCACCATGGCCGCCGCGATTTGCCTTTTCCCCGCTTTGCTTGCGGGCCAGAGTTCCGGACGCGACGCGCTTTCGATGTTTCCTGCGGACACCCAGGAGTTTGCCTATTCGAACCTCGCCCAGCTTCGGTCGCAACCCGACTATCAGGTCATTCAAACTCGCCTTCTCAATTCGCAGTTGCAGGGCTTTACGGACTTCCTGCGTTCGCTGGGTGTTGATCCGGACAAAGACGTGGACGAAGTCACGCTCGGCTGGCATGGCAGCCCGATTGATCCCTCGGCATACTACGGCCTTGCCTCGGGGCGCTTCGACCCCGGCAAGGTCCACGATTTCTTCGTGCAACAGAACCTCCCCTGGCAGCAATACGGCGGCTACGACCTCTATGCTTACGGCTCGGGCAGCGGCGCCCGCGACCTCTACTTTGCCTTTCTCAGCTATTCCACGGCGGCGTTTGGGCGACTGGGTGACTTGAAAACTCTCCTGGACGTGCGGGCCGGGTCGAAACCGGCGCTCGACAGCAAAGCCGACTTCGTGAAGTACGAAGGTGAGCTGGAAGGAATCTCGCCGCAATGGGGCATCGCCACCGGAGCCGCCGCGGCCAACCACGCCGCGCCCTGGCTGGCGGGCGGCGGAAACCTTCCCTTCGACCCGCAAAGCCTGCTCGCTCCGATAAGGGCGGTCCTTTATCGCATTGATTGGGACAGCGGATTCACGATGCACATGTCCGTGGTGTGCGACAGCGTTCAATCGGCCTCGATGCTGTCCCGGCTCATCACGGCCTGGCAAAGCGTCGGCCAGGCGCCGGACCCCAACATGAACCCGGCCCTCACGAATTTCGTTCAGGGGCTTCAGGTCACCTCCGATGGCTCGCGGGTTGAATTAACAGGCTCCGCCCCCATGGAGATCGTGGGCCAAATCCTGAGCGGCCCTGTTCAGATCAACCAGAAACGATGACGCTCCTTTTGCCAGCCAGCCGCTGACCTGAAGCGCTTCCCTCTGATGTCGGCGCCGGCGACGCTTGCTCTGTGCCGGTTCGCTTTTGCGGTGGGTGGAAACCGGCAATTAAGGTAGAATGCACATTCCCCGGAACGTCTCTCCGGAAGCGAAACCCATGGCAACCAAAGTCGTACTTATTCCCGGCGACGGAATCGGCCCGGAAGTTTCGGGCGCGACCGTGCGTTTGCTTGAGGCGGCGAAGGCAGAGGTTGAGTGGGAGGAATTAGAGGCCAAGCCGATCGTCGGCCATCGCAAGGAAGATGCCGATGCCGACCCAGTGGTGATAGCGGTCAACCGGGTTCATGTGGCGCTGAAAGGGCCGCTCACCACGCCGATCGGCTCCGGCCATCGCAGCATCAATGTGGCGCTGCGCAAAGCGCTGGAGCTCTACGCCAACTTCCGCCCGGTCAAAAACCTTCCCGGCATCCGCACGCCCTTCCACAACGTGGACCTGATCATCGTCCGCGAAAACACCGAGGACCTGTACGCCGGGCTGGAACACGTGGTGGTTCCGGGTGTGGTCGAAAGCCTGAAGATTATCACCGAACACGCTTCGACGCGCATCGCGCGGTTCGCTTTCGAGTACGCCCGCCGCACGGGGCGCAAAATGATCAGCGCCGTCCACAAGGCGAATATCATGAAGCTGTCGGACGGCATGTTCCTGGAATCCATCCGCAAGGTGGCCGAGGGGTATCCCGAGATCGAATACCGCGAGGTCATTGTGGACAACTGCTGCATGCAGCTGGTGATGCGCCCGCACGAATTCGACATGCTGCTGCTCGAGAATCTGTACGGCGATATCGTTTCCGA
Organism: Acidobacteriota bacterium; assembly: GCA_024638215.1. GTDB lineage: Bacteria > Acidobacteriota > Terriglobia > UBA7540 > UBA7540 > JAHEKS01. The sequence continues at coordinate 27,163 of JAHEKS010000001.1, forward strand.
CCTGTGCGCGGGATTGGTGGGCGGACTGGGCCTGGTGCCGGGGGCGAATCTGGGTGACAACGCCGCCATCTTCGAAGCCGTGCACGGCTCGGCGCCGGATATTGCGGGGAAGAACCTCGCCAATCCCACCGCCATGATGCTCTCGGCCGTGCTGATGCTGCGCCATATCGGCCAGGGCGACGTCGCCGACCGGGTCGAGAAAGCCATCCACGCCGTCTATCGCGAAGGCGCCCGCCTTACGCGCGACGTGGGCGGCGACGCCACCACGGAAGAGTTCACCCAGGCCGTCATCGGCGCGCTGGCCTAGTCCCCCACAGCCCACCTCGTGCTTGACCTCGATACGCCGAGAGCGTATATTCATTGTAGATACAAAGGAGCGCGAACAATGAAGACTCAGCTTGCCAAATGGGGAAACAGCTTGGCGGTACGGATACCCAAGGCCATTGTCAAAAGCGCGCGCCTGCGCGAAGGTGAAGCGCTTACGGTGAGGTCCCGCCGCGGGGCCATTTTGCTCCAGCCTGAGCGACGCTACCGCCTCCAGGACCTCGTTGCGAAAATTACTCCCCGGAACCGCCATCAAGAAACCGATTGGGGAGAGGCCTCCGGCAAGGAGATATGGTGAGCCGAAGTTTTGTCCCGGATGTCGGCGACTTGATTTGGCTGACGTTGGATCCCCAGGCGGGCCATGAACAATCCGGCCGACGCCCTGCCCTCGTCCTCTCCCCTGCAACCTACAATCACAGAAGCGGCTTGGCTCTCGTTTGTCCGATCACGAGCCGCGTGAAGGGGTACCCCTTTGAGGTGCCGCTCCCCGATGCGGCGAACATCTCCGGCGTTGTCTTGGCGGATCAGATCAGGAGCCTCGCCTGGCGGTCGCGCCGCGCGAAAAAGGCGGGACGCGCCGCGCCGGAAGTGATGGCCGAAGTGCTGGCCCGGATCGCAGCGCTCATCAATCTGTAGGAGTTGTCAGAGGCGAGGACAAGCCTTCAGCAGGCGGGCGTCAATCTCGCGGCCGAGCTTGAGGGCTTCGTCGGCGGGCATGCGCTTCTCAAATTCCACAAACAGTTGGCGCTCTTCTTTGTGCACGTGCGCGTCGAGGCGCGCGGCGAAATCATCGAAGGTGGCGACGGCGGGAGCGGCTTCGATTTGCCGGACAAGCCCGCGCAGTGTCTTGTGTTCTTCAACCAGCTCGCCGACCAATGTGAGCCGTCCCAGGTAGCGTTCCATATCCGGGAACAAAACCTCTTCTTCCACCTCGAAATGCCCCTGGAGTTCCGCCACGTAAGCTTTCTGAACCCTAGTCGCGGTTTCCTTCAGCCACGCGGCTTCGCCTCGCTCGATGCCGTCGCGCCGACGGATGAGGAGCGCGAGAATCAGCGCGTGATTGTGCTGGCGGGAAAGAGGTATCAGGCTGTCGTGACGACGGGCCATGGTCGTGACTACTCGAGAGGTGGCCGGGGCTCGGCGGGCTTCAGGACGCCGCTCAGGTTCCATTTCAGCTCATCGGAGAGCTCGACAATCTGCATGCCTTCGGCAACCAGGACTTTACAGGCGAGGATGGGGCGTGGCGGGGCGCCCTCCTGCCCCGCCATCGCATAGACCACGCGGCAGAGCTGGCACTCCTGGTTCCAGCAGAAGCGGCCGTAAGGAATCGTCTCCGGGCTCACGTACTGAAACGCGCGCAGGCAGATGTTCTTTTCGGGGACCTGGAATTTCTTCCCCATGATCGTGATTTCGACGAGCTTTTCGTAATCGCGATAAAGTGGATTGCCCACGGATCCGATCCGCCCCGAAAGGCGCGCGAGCGTTTCTCTCGCGCAACAGAAGCGCATTATAGGGGAGCCGGGCGCGCGAAAGCAACGCCGCTCATTTGTTTGGCCGCAGGACGATCTCCGGACCCGGCGATTTCGCGGGCACACTGGCTTGGGAGTTCGGCGCGCCTTCGCGCACCGGCTGGTACCACTGCGCCAGATATCGCGCGGGAACGCCCAGCGAGTAAAGCGTTTGAATCCACACCCAGCTCCAGAGCGTCCGCAACAATCCCTGCACGCGCCAGCGGCGGTCGGAAGTGACGAGACTCGTTTGCAGGCATACCGTCCGGCCGCGGCGCTCGAGGCGGCGCACGAATTCGTAGTCGTCCATGATGGGGAGAGGTTTGAAGCCACCCATAGCTTCGAAGAGGCTCCGCCGCACGAAAATTCCCGAGTCGCCGTAGTAAATCCCAAACGGCCGCCGCGCGCGGTACGCCCAGGTGAAAAAACGCTCGACCCACGAATCGCCCTCGAAAACGAGGTCGAAATTGCCTCCGATGACCGAATCGTCCGCAAGCGCTGAATTGATTTTTTCCACGGCGTCCGGAGGAACCAGCGTGTCGGCGTGGAGAAAAACCAATGCCTCGCCGCGCGACACCTGTGCCGCGCGGTTCTGTTGCATTGCCCTGCCGCGCTCCGTGACTATCACGCGCAGTGGATGCGGATATTTCGGGATCAGCGCTTGCGCGACCGTTGAATCGGTGCTGGAGCCGTCAGCGACGATGACTTCAAACTCGCCGCGCACGCGCGCGATGGCCGCCAGAGCGCGGCCGACGCTCCGCTCCTCATTGAAGGTCGGAACAATCAAGCTGATCACAATTGATTGAGATGCAGATGAGGAAAATTGGGATGGGAAAAGGCCACACTAACTTTCGCTGACGAAAGTGGCCAGCTTGCGCAGGCGCTCGTGGCGCCGCCGCAGCAGCCCATCTGCGTCCAGGGCCTGCAATTCCTGGAGCGCCCGGGAAAGCAACGGCTTCAGGTTCGTCGCCGCCTTGGCGTAATCATTGTGGGCGCCGCCCGGCGGCTCCGGCACGATTTCATCAATTAACCCGAAGCCCTGCAAATCTGGCGCGGTCATCTTCAGAATGCGCGCGGCCTCCTGCTTGTGGTCCCAATCGCGCCAAAGAATGGAGGAGCAGCTCTCGGGAGAAATCACCGAATAAACGGAATTTTCGAACATCAGGACTTTGTCGCCGATGGCGATGGCCAGCGCTCCGCCGCTACCGCCTTCGCCATGGATGATGACCACAATGGGCACGCGGAGCTTGGGAATTTCCTTTAGGTTGTACGCGATGGCTTCGGCCTGGCCGCGCTCTTCCGCCCCGATGCCGGGGTAGGCTCCGGGCGTATCCACCAGGGTGATGATGGGCACGCCGAACTTGGCCGCCAGTTGCATCAGGCGCAGCGCCTTGCGGTAGCCCTCGGGCTTGGTCATGCCGAAATTGCGCAGCAGCTTTTGCTTGGTGTCGCGTCCCTTCTGGTGGCCGGCGACGAAAACGGGTTTGCCTTCGAAGAACCCGAAGCCGCAGACCATCGAAGCGTCGTCAGCATAGCGGCGGTCGCCGTGCAGTTCGGTGAAGTCGGTGAAAAGTTCCTGGATGTAGTCGAGCGTGTAAGGCCGCTTGGGGTGCCGCGCCAGCAGGACGCGCTGCCAGGCGTCGGTGGATTGGCCGGAGGCTTCGCCGCGCGAGGCTTCGAGCTGCTGGCGCAGGCGGCCAATCTCCTCGCGCGTCGCTGCCGAATCGCCTGACTTTTCCAGGTCGGCGATGAGTTTTTCTAACTCTTGCGCGATGGTGGGCTGTCGTGTTGGTTTCGCCATACAAGCCGTTTCACCGGGACGAGACACTCCATCCCGGATTGTTATTTCCGTTTACCGAGCGAGATTGCACCTTCTCCGCAAAGCTCGCGCAGGCGCGAAAGCAGTTCTTCGTCCGCGCACACGGCGCGCGGACGGCGCGGGCGCAGGCGCGCCACGAAATCCCCCGGCCGTGTCAGCTCGAATATTACAGGGTTTTCTCCCGGATGCGCCGCGAACAGCCGCTCGATCTCTTCCGCTAGGGTTTCGGACGATTGCGCAAGATCCAGCCGGATACACAATTCCGGCTTGCCGCCGTTGGCGCCGTTCACCGCGGCCTCGAGCGGGCGCGCGTCGTTGACCACCACTTTGGGACGGGCGTTTTCCTCGTGCCGCACGCGTCCCTTGACGAGCAGTGCCGCGTCGGGCTTCAGCACGCCCTTCAGCTCTTCCAGCGCCTTGGGAAACACCAGCAATTCCACCGAGCCGCGCATATCTTCCAGATTGGCCGCGGCCCACAAATCGCCCTTGCGGCTGGGCCGGATGCGCAAGCCGGTCAGAATTCCCGCCAGCGTGACGGGCGACTCGTGCGGGATATTTTCCAGCGAAGAGCTGTCGTGGCGCGTCATAGAAGCCAGTTGCGCCGCGTATTTTTCCAGCGGGTGGCCGGTCACGTAAAATCCCGTGACTTCTTTTTCGCCCGCCAGGCGCTCCGCTTCCGGCCACTCGGGCACGTCGGGAAGCTCGACGGCGCGCGCGGCTGCGGGCTCGCTATCCGCGCCGAACAGGCCGTGCTGGCCGCTCTGCGTCTCGCGCTGCCGGCGCGCGCCCAGGTCCATGGCGCGGTCGAGCCCGGCGGCCAGTTGCGCCCTTCTCGCGCCCAGCGAATCAAACGCTCCGGCCTTGATGAGACTCTCAATCACCCGCTTGTTCAGGAGACGCAGGTCCACATTCTCGCAGAATTGAAAGAGACTATCAAACCGGCCCAGGCGCGAGCGCGCTTCGGTCACCGACTGGATCGCCGCCTCGCCCACGTTTTTGATGGCGGTCAGGCCGAAGCGGATGCTGCCGTTCGACGGCGTGAAGTGGCGGTCGCTGGAATTGACGTCGGGCGGCAGGATGCCGATGCCCAGGTCGCGGCACTCGTTCAAGTAGTGCGTGAGCTTGTCCTGGTTGCCGATTTCGGAAGTCAGCAGCGCCGCCATGAATTCGACCGGGTAGTGCGCCTTCAGATACGCGGTCTGGTAGGCGACCAGCGCGTAGGCGGCGGAGTGCGATTTGTTGAAGCCGTAACCGGCGAACTGTTCCATCAGCGCAAAGAGTTTTTCCGCCTTTTTCTCCGGCACCTTGTTTTTGCGTGCGCCGGCGAGGAACTTTTCGCGCATCGCCACCATCTCTTCGTGCTTCTTTTTGCCCATGGCGCGGCGCAGCACGTCGGCTTCGCCGAGCGAGAAGCCCGCGACGCTGGCCGCGATCTGCATCACCTGTTCCTGATACACGATGACGCCGTAGGTTTCTTCGAGAATTTCCTGAAGTTGAGGCAGATCGTAGCTCACGCGCTTGCGCCCCAACTTGCGCGCGATGAAATCGTCAATCATGCCGCCCTGGATGGGCCCGGGCCGGTAAAGCGCGTTGAGCGCGGTGAGGTCCGCGAGGCGTTCGGGCTTGTACCGGCGAAGAATATCCGTCATGCCATGACTTTCAAACTGGAAGATGCCCGCGGTCAAACCCTTGCCCAGCAAGTCGTAGGTCGCCGCATCGTCGAGCGGCAGAGCGGACATATCGAGCTTTTCGCCGCGCGTCATCTCGATCAGGCGGACGGAGTCGGCAATCACCGTCAGCGTGGTGAGCCCGAGGAAATCCATCTTCAACAGGCCGATCTTTTCCAGATCGTCCATGGCGTACTGCGTGGTGATTTCATCCTTGTTGCTCTTGTAAAGGGGAACGATTTCGGTGAGCGGTGTGGGCGAGATGACGACGCCCGCGGCGTGGGTGGAGGCGTGGCGCGCCAGGCCTTCCAGCCGCTCGGCGACTTGCAGCAGGTCTTTGACGCGGGCGTCGCGGTCGCGCATTTCACGCAACTCCGCGGTCTGCTTGATGGCCTCTTCAAGCGTGATATTTAAGACGTTGGGGATGAGCTTGGCGATTTTGTCGGCTTCGGCAAAGGGCATGTCGAGCGAGCGGCCGGCGTCGCGGATGACCGCCTTGGCGCCCATGGTGCCGAAGGTGATGATTTGGCTGACGTTTTCGCGCCCGTATTTTTCCGTGACGTAATTGATGACGTCGCCGCGCCCGCGGATGCAGAAGTCAATGTCAATGTCGGGAAAACTGATGCGCTCGGGGTTGAGGAAGCGCTCGAAGAGCAGGTCGTACTGGAGCGGGTCAATGTCGGTGATGTGCAGGGAGTAGGAAACCAGGCTGCCGGCCGCCGAGCCGCGCCCCGGACCCACCGGGATGCATTTTTCGCGCGCGAAGCGGATGAAGTCCCAGACGATGAGGAAATAGCCCGCGTAGCGCATCTGCTTGATGATTTCAATCTCGCGGTCCAGTCGCTCCGCGTAGGCTTCGAGCGGATAGCGCAGGCGGCCCTCGGCGCGCAGCCGCTCCAGGCGCGGGCGGCGATAGGCAAAGCCTTCGCGCGTGACCTTCTCGAAATAACTTTCCAGCGTTTCGCCCTCCGGCACCTCGAAATGCGGGAAGACGTGCTGCTTCTTTTCCAAGTGCACGTTGCAGCGCTCGGCGATCTCGAGCGTCCGGTCGAGCGCCTCGGGAATCTCGGCAAAAACCTGGAGCATCTCCTCGTAACTCTTGAAATAGAACTGTTCGGTGGGAAATTTCATTCGCGCCGTATCGCTCAGGGTCTTGCCGGTCTGGATGCACATCAGGACTTCCTGGGCCCGGGCGTCGGCCTGCGTCAGGTAGTGGCAGTCGTTGGTGGCGACGAGCGGAATGCCCGTCTCGCGCGAGAGCCGGGCAAGCTGCGGATTGATCTTGTGCTCTTCCGTAATGCCCTGGTCCTGCATTTCCAGAAAGAAATTCCCTTTGCCGAAGATGTCGCGCAGGTCGTAAGCGGATTGAAGCGCCGCCTCGTAACGGTCGGCGGATAGCGACGAGGCCACTTCCCCGCGCAAGCAGGCGGAAAGGCAGACGAGCCCGTCGGCGTGCTGCGCCAGCAGGCCCTTGTCAATGCGCGGCTTGTAGTAATAGCCCTCGGTGTAAGCGGCGGAGGCGAGCTTGACCAGATTGCGATACCCGCGCTCGTTTTCGCAGAGGAGCACCAGATGGTTGGGACGCTCGGCGTCCGGCGAGCGATCAAAACGATTGGTGGAGGCGACGTAAGTTTCGCAGCCGATGATCGGCTTCAGGCCGCACGCCAGAGCGGCGTTGTAAAACTTGACCGCGCCAAAAAGATTTCCGTGGTCGGTCAGCGCCACGGCGGGCATCTTCAGTTCGGCGGCGCGCTCCATCACGCGCGGGATCGAGCAGGCGCCGTCGAGCAGACTGTAGTCGGTATGAAGATGAAGATGAACGAAATTCTTTCCGGGCATGGAAGGTTATTTTAACACGGAGGGGCGGAGGGATGGGGCTGCGATCGCGAAACTACTTCTCAGTTTTCTCAAAAAGGAGAAAATAAAACTGCTTGCCATCGTCGGTGCGGGTGAAGCCGGGCTCGCTGCGAAGAAATTTGAACCCGGCCTGGAGGGCGTCCCCGCGCTCGAAGGGCTCGGGCAGCCGATGCCAGCCGGCATAATAATCGCGCGGGTGGCCGGCGGGCGCCGCGCCGTCAATCAGCGCCAGCAGGCCGCCGGGCTTGAGGGCGCGATAAATGCCCGCGAGCATCGCCTGGCGCTCGGTGAATTCGTGGTAAGCGTTCATCACCAGCACCGCGTCGAGGCTATCGCCGGGCAGGCGAGGATTGTCCTCCGCGCCTTGGACGGTCGCGATTTGCGTGAGATGGTCGTCGTTTGCTTCGCGGCGAATCGCGGCCAACTCGTCTTCGCGAAGATCCACCGCGTAGACCTTTCCTTGCACGCCGACGCGGGCCGCGAGCTTGAACGTGAAGTAGCCGCGCCCGCAGCCGACATCGGCCACGGCGCCGCCCGCGCGGATGCCCAAGGCGTCCAGCACACGCTCGGGATGCTGCCAGGCGTCGCGCTCCGGACCGCTGTTTTGCGCAAACGCCGCCGGCGGACACGCGAATAGCCCGAGCGTGACGAGCGCCAGCAGAAGTATCAGTCGCAGAAATCCTTTGGTGCGCGGCTTCATAGGTGGATTCCCTCTGAATCTTAGCACCGGCAAGGTCGCAAGTCGCCTTGCACGGCCCGAAAATAAACTGTGCCAGTTGTATCCCTGGTACCCACCGTGTCATTTCGATCTGCTAGGCTGCTGGGAGCAGGATTCAGGATCTAGGATTCAGGATTCAGGGTTCAGGACGGAGACGCAAATGGCAGGTGCGAGGAGAATTGGCAGAGCGATCCGAATCGAAGCGGCCACCCGCGGTGCCGGCATCACGGGACGACCTGGAATAATCACTGCAATAATATTTGATTTTGCAGCGAACCCATTGTGCCGAACCAAGCCAAGTCCACATCAGGCAGTATTTATGCGGGTCTGGCTCGATGCCTACGCGAAAGGAACGGGGAAAAACACCCTCCCTTTTGGCCATCAAAGCCGTGATGTCGTTGAAAATACAAGATCGGCCGAAAAAACGAACCCGCGCAAGCGGCGAAACGAACCGCCGACGAAGCCATCCGCCGCGCGGACAAACCCAAGCGCGTGAGGGTCCGCCCCGGCGGTTCGCGATGCATCGGGCGGTGCGGCAAGCGGTCAGCGTCGTTTGGATTTGTCCTTGCGTTCGGTTTTGCCAACAACCGGGTTCTTTTTCGGTTTCTTCACTGCGGCCTTGCGAGGAAGCGTGACGGGCTTGGCCGGTTTTGGCGGCGCGGCGGGCTTGGCCGCTGCGGGCGCGGGCGCGGCTTTTACCTTGGGCTTTGGACGAGCGGGCTTCGGAGGTTTGGGCTCGGGAATCCCGGCCAGGCGCCGGAATTCTTTGATGAGTTGAGGATGCGATTTGATTTTGCCGTCGAGCTGATTGAAGAAAAGCTGCTCGACGATCTTTTCGAATTTCGGACCCGGCTTGGCGCCGAGGGACAGGAACTCGTTCCGCGGCATGGAGGCGAGCACCACCGGCGCCTTTTGCAGGAAATGCTTGATGCGATTCTGAACCTTGGCCTGCGGGTAATGCACCAGAACGAAGAGAAGCAGCGTGGGCGGCTGCTCGGCCAGAATCGTGTAGGCCTTGCTCGGCGCGGCGGCGCGTGCCGAGCCGAGCAGGCGGGCCAGCTTCTTGGCGGCTTGCTCAAGTCCCAGCGCGGTCTTGACCGCCTTGGGTTCCACAATGATTTTGCGCGCCAGCCGGGCCCGCTGGCCGCCGCCGGGTTTGGCGACCAGGGTGTGAAAATTCAGCAGGAAGGGGTCGGCGCTGGGAACGCTTTGCGACACGGATTGGATTCTTTTGAATTGGTCGAAGGCAATCTTGCGCGGCGAGAGTTTCCTGTCAAGCCCGGCGAGCAGCCCTTGGGCACCAAGCTGCTTGAGAATGCGGCCCGGGTCTTCCTCGTGCAGAATCGCGCGCAGCTCGCTTCCCTGCTGCGCGGGATCGAGCCGTGTCCACAGGCGGTTCTCGAGCGCCGACGCCAGATGACGGGCGGTGCGCTCCTCCGGCTTGAAACCCAGCCGCAGGCCCAGCCGCAGCAGGCGATAGAGGCGCGAAGGGTCTTCGCTCAGGCTGCGGCTGTGAAGGATGCGCAGCTCGCGCTTTTCGATGTCGGCGGCGCCGTTGGTGGGATCCAGAAGCAGGCCGCGCGAATTCGGGTGCAGCGAGACGGCCATGGCGTTGACGGAGAAGTCGCGCCGGCACAGGTCCTCGAAGATCGTGGCGGGATAGATTTCCGGCGGCCGCCCGGGCTTGGAGTAGACTTCGCCGCGGCTCATGCTGATTTCGGCGCGCACGCCGTTCGAGAAAACCACTTCCGCCGAGCTCAACCGCCGCGAGAACTGGGCCACCTCCGCCTGAAGCGGCTCGAGCGAATCCCCCGCGGCCGCGCCCGGCCGGCTCCCCGGCCCTGGAAAGTAACGGATAACTCTCTCAGGATTACCTTCAACAGTAAAATCCAAATCGTTGATGGTTTGCTGGCCGTAGGTAAGGTCGCGGACCGCTCCGCCGACCAGATAGAGATTCAACCCTTGCTCGCCCGCCGCCCGACTGATCTGGCTGACCACCCGGAAGTGTTCGGGCTTCAGCCGCGTTTCCATCAGGAAATTGTAGTCGCTCATCGTTTAGTCATCAGTCCTCAGTTATCAGTTATCAGTCCCAGTGTTACTTCATCGCGTGCTGCACGCGCGCTCGCGGCCCGTTCCCCGTGCATTCCGCCCTCGCGCTTGCGCGGGCCGCGTCCTCAAGCGCGTGGATGGTGGCTCTGGTAGACCTGTTTGATTCGCTCCTTCATGACGTGCGTGTAAATCTGCGTGGTCGAAATATCGCTGTGCCCCAGCATCAACTGGATGGAGCGCAGGTCCGCGCCGCGCTCGAGCAGGTGCGTGGCGAAGGAATGGCGCACCAGGTGGGGCGTGAGCGGCGTTTGGATGCCCGCCGCGCGGCCATAGGCCGCCAGGATTTTCCAGAAACCCACCCGAGTGAGCCGGGTGCCGCGCTGGTTCAGGAACAAAAACGGAACGCCCGGCTTCTTGGCGAGCTTGGGCCGGCCCTCGCGCACGTAGGCTTCAACCGCCCGCAGCGCCGATTTTCCCACCGGGATCAGCCGCTCCTTGTTTCCCTTGCCGCGGCAGCGCACCACGCCGAGGTTCGGTTCGAAATCGTCCCAGGACAAGTGGACGATTTCCGAAACCCGCATGCCGGTGGCGTACAGCAGTTCCAGCATGGCGCGGTCGCGCCGCCCGGCGCGGGAGGAGGCGTCGGGCTTCGCGAGCAGGGCGTCAACTTCACCCGCGGTCAGATACTTGGGCAGGCTGAGTCCGATCTTGGGCGCGTCCACTTCCCGCGTCGGGTCGCTCGGGACTCTGCCTTCCTGAACCAGGAATCGGAAAAGGTTGCGCAACGAAACCAGTTGGCGCGCCACCGACCGCGCGCTCAGGCCGCGGCGGTAAAGCGACGCCAGGTAATCCCGCAAGTCGTCGCGGCTGAGCCGGTCGAGCTCGTTGCCGGTGCGGGCAAGAAACCGGCCGAAGTCCGCCAGGTCGCGCCCATAGCTCGAAATGCTGTTCGCTGCCAGGCCTTTTTCAACGCGAACATAGTCGAGGAATTGCGCGATGGCCAGATCAAAGTCCGGGCTGGCGGGTGCGGCGAAATCCGGCGGCCGATCAGTTGCCGGCGCGGGGGGAGGCGGGCCCTGAGTTGCTCGTTCCCCGGTGCGGCCCGATCCGAATTTTGCCTTGCCGGCCATTTCGATTACGCTGGACAGGGGCCGAAACTTGAGGCTATCTGGCTTCCCCACGACATGAGAAGTCGCCTCGGGCATTCCGCCGCGGCGCAGACCTCTCCTCCCAATTGTGCTGTAAGTCGTTGTTTTGTAAGACGCTTAGCGGACTTTTTCAAAAGCGCCGCTCCGGCTGGCCGCCGAGATACTTGACAGGTCCCTTCCGGCGCCTATACTAGCACAAGCACATTACAGTGGCCAAGCTGTAATCCGAAGTTAATTAGAAGCTTAGGACGGTCAACGATTGTGAAAGCCCCACAGTCATCCACCTACAAGAAGGTGGTCGTCCGCAAGCTGGACCGCGGGGTGGTCAGGGGTTTCGTGAACCCGGGAGCCTATCTGGGGCCGGAAGGCGTCGAATTGATGGACCTCGACGGCCGCCGGATGGCGATCCCGCTCGACGAGGTCAAGGGGATTTATTTCGTTCGGGAATTTGAAGGCGACAGCGAGCGCGTCGAGCGAAAGAAGTTCCTCAGCCGCCCCAAATTGGCCGGCCTCTGGGTCCGCATGAAGTTCAAGGACGCCGAAGTCCTGGACGGGCTGCTCTCGGAAAACCTGCTGGAACTTGAGCCCCAGGGGTATTTGGTGACGCCGCCGGACGTTTTCTCCAACAACCTCAAGATTTTCGTCCCGCGCTCGGCGCTGGAGACGCTGGAAGTGCTGGGCGTCATCGCCAACGGGGCGCGCCGCGGGAACGGCGGGCCGGACCGCGTGCGGCGCAAAACACTCTCCCCTTCCCGTCAGATGCGCCTCTTCTTCCCCTGACCCGGCGCAGACACTTGCGCCACGATGGGAATCACGCAGAAATGGGTGGACGATTATCCGGCGGCGGAAGCCGCGGGAGGAGGAAGTTCCATGCGGTGATGGATGGCGTAAAGGACCAACTCCAGGCGGTCTGAAACACCCACCTTGTCAAAAATCGTTCGCAGGTGGTTCTTGACGGTCTGCTCGGTGATGGAAAGGTGGTCGGCGATTTCGCGGTTTCGCCAGCCTTGGAGAAGGCAGCCGATGATGGATTTCTCGCGCCGCGTCAGAGTATCCACGGGCCGGACTTCCGCTCCTGCTGCGCCTGCGGAGGAGGGTTCCTCAGTCTCTGGCTTGGGGAGAAAGCTGCCGTTTTTCGTGATCGTTACGGCGCATTTGACAAAGCTCTCCGCCGCGGCCGATTTCAGAACAACGCCCACGGCCCCGCGCTTGACAAGGGACTGCACCTCATCGTCGCTGACACTGTCACCCATGATGACGATCTTGCTGCGCGGAACGGCCTGGCGAGTCCGCGCCATCAGATCGCCCGAACCTTCCTGGGCGATCTCATACTGGACAAAGAGAAGGTCCGCCCGAAACTTCTTGGCTAGTTCGGGCACTTGCGCGGCGTTCTCCGCCTGCGCGACAACGCGAAAATCGTCTTCCAGGGCAAAGAGCTTCTTCAAGCCGAGCCGGAACACCCCGGCGCGATCGGCGATGAGAATTCGGTATTTGCGGTTAGGTTTAGCTTCTGCGCGCACGTGACGACATCCTGGCGGCCGCGTTGCAATCAGCCCGCCGACTGACGGGCAAACCGCCGGAAACGAAAGACTCCATCATGGACAGTTGGAAGCGTTTTCAGGCCTGGACGCGGCTCTTCCCGTGGGCGGGAGCGCTGGACGTGCGCGCAAAAGGCGCCGACGGGCATCAGACCACGCGATGTGCAGGCCGGAAACGATAGTCGTCGATGATCGCACCGAGGCCGGCAGACGCGCCGGACTTCTCCTGCTTCACCACGCGTCCCTGGCAGAGTAATTGGAAGGGGGTTCGGGTGATTTCCACCGGCAAGTTCACCGTGATGGAAATCGGGGTCAAGGCGCGGAGACGAACGGGAATACTCAAATACACGCCGTTTCCGCTCATGATCGCCGTTTTCCCTTGCGCCCGCTGAGGCCTTCCGGCGCGATTCTTCCAGCTGATTTCAACCGGGAGTTCGACCGGAATCCGGGCGCCTGAGCGTAGAAAGTTCATATCCATTTACCGGCCCTCTGAAGCCCTCATCTTCGACGTTCAGAGGTTAGCCTTTTTCTGTTTTCAATGCAAGTTGCTTTCTTGCCAACACCACAACCCGACGCAGGGGGAGTCATCCACCCAGTAAATATCTTCCTTTGGCCGGAGCGGCGGGGACGGTTGGCTGCTGATTGCTACGTTCACTCCGGTGTCGCCGCTCAACCCAGCTTCGGACTCAACCTGAACGGCCGTCCCCGCAAGCTTTATGGTTCCCAAGGCCACGAGAAGCGGGATCGCTCAACTAACTTGCCACTCGCCTTTCCACCACCCGCCACCAAGGGGGTAGTTCGTCCCGTGCTGCAGATTCTCCGACGAATCGTTCCCGAGAGCAATGACACGGAAGTACTATGAGGTAAGCACCGGCGCTAGCCTCGCCGCTCGGCAGGCAGGCCTCATCCTTCCTGCTTGGGGCTGGCCGCCTTACGAAAGCTGCTCCACGTTGCGCCGTGACCCGCGGACTGATAACTTGAGGGTGCGCATCGTAGCGAGCCAGGCTTCATTTGCCGCAGAGCGGGCGTCTCTGCCGAGGCGCCGGTGGCGCGCTGCCTGGTTCGCGACCTCAGAAATGGAGATTCACAAAATGAGATTGGACGAGATTGCCGCCCGCCTCGACTGCCGGCTGGAGGGACCGGGCGATTTGGAGATCACGGGCGTTGCGGGTATGGACGAAGCAACCCCGAGCCAGCTCACCTTCCTGGCCAACCGCAAATACCGGCCGAAGCTGCGCACAACGCGCGCCGCCGCGGTCATCCTCGACCTCGACGAGCCTTCGCCCGGCCGGCCCGCCCTGCGCTCCGACAATCCGTATCTGGTGTTCGCTCGCGCGCTGGAACTCTTCTCGCCGCCGCCAAAGCCCTCCACCGGCATTCATCCCACCGCCGTCATCGCTCCCGGCGCGAAGATCGGCCACAACGCTTCGATCGGGCCTTATGTGGTGATCGAAGAGGACGTTGAGCTGGGAGACGACTGCGTGCTGAAGAGCTTCGTGGTCATTTATCGCGGCGCGAAGATCGGCAACCGATTTCTGGCTCACGCCCACGCCGTGGTGCGCGAAAACGTCTTCATCGGCGACGACGTGATTCTACAGAACGGCGCGGTGGTTGGGGGCGACGGCTTCGGCTTCGCCAAGCAAGCTGACGGCTCGTATTACAAGATCGTCCAGGCGGGAACCGTGATCGTCGAAAACGGCGTGGAAATCCAGTCCAACGCCTGCATTGACCGCGCAACCGTGGGCGAAACCCGCCTGCACCGCGGCGTGAAGGTGGATAACCTGGTGCAGGTGGGGCATTCGTGCGACGTGGGCGAGAACACTCTGCTCTGCGGCCAGGCGGGCCTGGCAGGCAGCACCAAACTGGGCCGCAACGTTGTGCTGGCCGGGCAAGTGGGCGTGGCCGGCCACTTGACCATCGGCGACAACGTCATTGCCACCGCGCAATCCGGCATCCCTGCCGACGTCGAGCCAGGCAAGATCGTTTCCGGATATCCCGCCATTGACAACGCCCAGTGGCTGAAGTGCTCGGCGGTTTTCAACAAGTTGCCCGAGCTTTATAACGAAGTGCGGAAATCCCGCAGAACTCTCAAGAAAGAGAAACCGTGACGGCGGCGTGAGCCGCCTCGGCAGCGCTCGCTTGCCGCCTCAGTTTCTGCGCGCCGCATCCTCCGCCGGCCACTCCTCCGGCGCGAGACCGGAGAGAATCTTCGCCCGCACCGCTTCCATGATCCTGGCGCGATCATCAACCGAGCAACCTTGGGTAGGAACGGGTTCGTGAATCGTGATGCGCACGGTGCCGGGGTGCAGGCTTGCCTCGCCTTTGCGCATGATCTTGTTGCTGCCGGAAATGGAAACGGGCACGATGGGCGCGCCCGCCTTCAGCGCCATCATGAAGACGCCTTTCTTGAACGGTTGCAGGCGGCCACTGGGGCTGCGCGTGCCTTCCGGATAAGCCAGAAACGACTTGCCGGCCTTCAGCGATTCCACCGCGCGCTCGACCGCCTGAATCGCGCGCTCGCGGTTCTTGCGATCGACGGGGACAAAGCCGCGCATCCGCATCGCCCGCCCCAGCACCGGCACGCGGAAGAACTCCTTCTTCACCATCACCAAAACGGGCGGCAGCACCGCCAGCGCAGCGGGCGGGTCGGAGTTGCTCTGATGATTGGGCATAAAAACCACGGCGCGGTCGTGGGGGATGTTCTCTTTCCCTTGAACTTCCAGGCGCACGCCCGCCAGCCACAAGGCCATTCGCGCCCCGGCGACGCCGACTTGATAAACCGGGTCGGTGTTCCCGGTGACGATGGCGTAAAGCACGACCGGCGTCCCAATAATGAGGATGTAAGCGACCGTGATGCCAATGACAAAAATGGAGCGGATCATGGTTCTTACCGCTCAGGCGCGGCGTCGGTCTTCCCTTCCAGCCAGCCGTTGCGCACGCGAAGCTCGTCATCGGTCGCGTGGGCTTTCTCCTCGACGCGATAGGAATTGACCCTGGATTTTTCCAGCCGGTATTTGACGGTGAGAGACTTTCCCGCGCGACGCACTTCGAATTCCACTTTCTCGCCGCCGGTGGTGTTGGAAAGAAGTTCGTCGGGAGGATAATTCAGCGGCCGGCCGTTCATCTTGAGCAGCACGTCTCCCTTCCTGATTCCCGCGCGAGCCGCGTTGCCGTCAGGGTCAACCGACTCAACCGTGACGGGCCCGTTGAATCCGCGCTCCGCGTGGAATCCCAGCGCGCCCTGCACCGCCGTGGTCGAGAGAAGCTCGAGTCCCGCATATCCGAGATAGGTGTTGTAATCGAGTTCGCGCGTTCCGGAAACGTAGTCGCGGAAAAACTCCTCGCGTCCGCTGAACTCGGGCGCGACTTCGCCGATCACGTTCAACAGGTCCGCTTGGGTGAAAAAGCGGTGCCGCTTGGCAAAATCGTCGTTCAAGCGCCGCATCACGTCGTCCAGGCTCTCACGGTTTTGCGTGGCGTGGCGGATCCGGAGATCGAGCAGAAAACCCAGCAACTCGCCCTTGTTGTAATAGGAAATGCTCCGGTCGGGCCGCAAATAGTCCAGATACTTTTCGAGCCACGCCGAGCGTCCGGCGTCTTCGACGCTCTGAAACAGGCGCGCGGGCCTGTCCTGCAGCGCCCCGATCTGGGAGGCAATGCGCCGGTAAAAATCCTCGCGCGACGTCAGGCCGGCGCGCAGGAGCGTCAGTTCCTGGTAAGTGCTAGTCACGCCTTCGGAGAACCACAAAGCGCGCGTGTCGTTGCCGTGCACGTAATCCACCGGCTCGAGCCCGGCGGGCCGGATGCGCTTGACGTTCCAAAGGTGGAAAAATTCGTGAGCGGCGGTCGCCTCCACCGCTTGCCAGTTTTCGCGCACCGTCGGGGCGGGCAGGCTGATGGCCGTCCCGTAAGCGTGTTCCATTCCGCCGCCCCCGCCGGCCGGCAGGAAATGGAAGATGAACGTGTAGCGCAAGAAAGGCACGTCGCGCATCATCGCGGTTTCCGTTGCGGTGATTTTTTCGAGCGAATCCAGCAACCGCTCGGAAGAGTAATCCTTCGGATTTGCATCCACGATCACGCGATACTTCGCGTTTCCCTGCTGGTAATCGTATTCGGCGAAATGGCCCGCCTCAACCGGACTGTCCACCAGCGCGTCATAGTTCGCGGCCGCGAATTCCTCCGTCGGGCCACTAGCAGGAAGCAGCGTGACCAGCTTCCAGCCTTCGGGAAGAATGACACTGACGCGAGCCGGACGGTCACGGCCCTGTGGCAGGTAGAAAAGCAGCATGGCGAGATTCAGAAAACTGTGGTGGTCGTTCAGGATGCTCGAGAAAGGACCTTCCTCATTGGCGTAAACGGAGTAGCGAACTGCGAGCGTCGCGCAATTCCCGGACCGGGTACGCCAGGTTTCTACGTCCACCCGTTTGAGCTTGAGCTTTTGGCCGTCGCAATTGGCGCGGACGTCGCTCACGTTGCGGACGAAATCGCGAATCTGGTAGAGAGCGTTCCACGCCGGGAATTGAATCTCGGTTCTGGGAGGAACGTCGGGCACGCTCATTTCGACACTCACCTTGTGCGTGTCGGTTGAGCGCAGGTCGAGCGCGTAGCGCACCGTCAAATCGGCAGCTCGCGCCGTCGCGGTCGAAAGCGCGGCCACGAAGAAGACAAGCCCGCACCACGTCATCCGGGCCGCGGCTGCGTCTGTCTCAAGCTTGCGGCTTCCCTTGCAACTGCCTGGGTGACGAATCGTTTCGCGCCTCGTTGACCGATCGGGAATTCGGAGAATTGATTCCATGGTTCGCGGGCTAATATATCCAGAGGTGGGACGAAGAGCAATTCAATTCGCCGTCTTGGAAGAATCGAGGTCGGTTTTACGTGCGCCGCGAAATTTCCAGCCGTAAATCACCGCACCGGTGCTCAGAGTCAAGGCCCACGCTGCCGCGACGGTCGGTTTCGACCACAAGGCGTAGGCGAGCATCCAAAGGCTGGCGAGAATGAAGATGGCCGGAATCAGCGGAAAGGCGAGGTTGAGAGCCGGAAGGCGCTTCCAGCCCGCCCGGCGGCGAAGCCGGATGTCTCCCGCCGTGGCGAGCCCGGCAAAGAAAACCAGCGCGCCTCCGATGTAATAAGCCAGACCGGCAAAACTCGCGGTCACGACCATGATTCCTGCCGCCAGCGCCTGGTAGAGAATGGCCCGGCTGGGCGTTTGCCAGCGAACGTTGATGCGCGCCGCATCGCGGAAAAAGCAACCGTCCGCGGCCATGGCGTAGTAGACGCGCGGCCCGACAATCACCATGGCGCTGACGCTCGAAAGAATGCACGCCGCCATGATGGCGGTGAAGAGGGCGCCCACTCCCTTGCCGAAGAGCGCCGTTGCAGTCGCCGCGCCCACGCTCAATACTCCCTTCAGCGAACCCAAGGGCAGCGCGTAAAGGAAGGCTACGTTCAACGCCAAATAGAGCGCGGCCACGAGCGTGGTGCCGAGCAGCAGCGCCCGAGGCAGAGTGCGTTCGGGCTGCCGGATTTCCTCCGCGACGTAGGTGGCCGCATTCCATCCGCTGTAGGCGTACATCACGAAGATCAGGGAGATGGCGAATTGCACGGCGAGGCCGTGCGGCGAGGTACGCTCCGTTGCCTCTCTCAGGTTTTCCCAGTGCCCGTTGCCAACCCAGAACGCCAGGACGACGAAAGAGGCCAGCACGAAGATTTTGAGCGCAGTCAGCGCGTTCTGCACGCGCGCGGCCAACTCGACACCCAGGATGTTGATGATCGCGAAGAGCGCGATGACCACCAGGGCCACGAATTGCGGCCACCCTAATTGCAGGTAGCCCATCCAAGGCGCTGTGCTGGGACTTTGCCGCGACGTTGCCAGGGCCGGGGAAAAGTGGCCCAGGTATTCCGCGAACAGAAGCGCGCCCGCCGCGATCGGGGCGGAGAAGCCCGCAAAAAACGAAATCCATCCGCTCAGAAATCCCCACAACGGGCCCCACGCCTCGCGGATGTAGACATATTCCCCGCCTGAGCGCGGAAGGTTGATGCCGAGTTCGGCGTACGAGAGGCATCCTGCCGTCGCCACCACTGCGCCCGCCACCCAAACTGCCAGAACCCACACCGGCCGGCCAAGGTCGCCCGCAAGAAAACCCGTGGCGCCAAAGATGCCCACGCCGATCATGTTCGAAACGACGATGGCAGCCGAGCTCAGGAGCGTGAGCCTTCGCGGAAGACCCGTCATTGCGCACTTCCAGAGGGACCAACTCGGCGCCGCGCGACCCGCGCCTGAGACAAGCCTAGATGTTGCGCGCCCGAAGGGCAACGGCCATTTTGTCCCTCATAGCCATTTCGCTTCTCGACAACAAACGAGCAAGCTCTTAGAATGATCTCAGCTTGGCCCTGCGCCGGACGAGTTGGGGTGTCGCTCGACCTGTGGCGTCTTCCCTCCTGGTTGTTCTTCTTTCTGGTCGTTCGACATCTCACGCGAGGAACCATGTTGAATCATCGCGCAAAGTCGAGGGCGATTATGTTTTCGCTTCTGATTGGTTTGTTATTTCGCTGTGGACCGCCTCTTGAAGAGGCGACGAAACCTCCAGCCGGCGGTGCGGCGGAGACTGAGGGTGAATTTCAGGAGAATCGTGAGGCTATGGTGCGCGAGCAGATTGCCGGGCGCGGCGTTCGCGACCGGCGCACGCTCGAGGCCATGCGCAGCGTCCCGCGGCATCTTTTTGTGCCCGAGGCTTGGAGACACTACGCCTACGCGGACACGCCTTTGCCGATTGGGCACGGCCAAACGATCTCGCAACCTTACATTGTCGCGTTCATGACGGAAGCTCTGGACCTCAAGCGTACCGACCGCGTGCTCGAGATCGGCACCGGCTCCGGCTATCAGGCGGCAGTACTGGCACAGATCTGCTCGGAGGTTTACTCGATCGAAATCATCGAGCCCCTGGCCAGTGAAGCCGCCGCGCGGCTGAAGCAACTCGGCTACACGCGCGTTCACCTGCGTGCCGGAGACGGCTACCGCGGCTGGCCCGAAGCCGCGCCGTTCGACGCCATTATTGTGACCGCGGCGCCCGATGCGATTCCTGTGGTTCTGCTCGAACAGTTGGCGGTGGGTGGGCGTATGGTAGTGCCGGTAGGACGCGGCGAGCAAGTGCTGGTGAGGATTCGCCGCACCAAAGAAGGCTACAAGCGCGAAAACCTTTTGCCGGTGCGTTTCGTCCCGATGGTGCGAGAGGAAGCCCGAGTGCCGTAGAAGCCAGGCGGCGCCAGGGCGAGTTTGGCCGGAACAGCTATCGAGAGCTCCGGTAAAAGTAAACCCCTTGCGCGATTCGCTCGGCGGGGCCGGTGAGCAGGACCTCGCCGCCCTCCGGCCAATCAACCTGCAAATTTCCTGCCAGCGTCTCGACTGTCACTCGGCGGCCGGTCAATCCGTTGAGAATCGAAGCGACGACGGCCCCGCAAGAGCCCGTCCCGGACGACTGGGTTATGCCCACGCCGCGCTCCCAAAAGCGGACTTCGATGCGGTGCCTGGAGACGACCCGGACGAACTCGACGTTGGTGCGGTTGGGAAAATGCGCGTTGCGCTCAAGCTCCCTTCCGACGGCTGGCCAGTCGATGGCCTTGAAATCCTTCACAAAGACCGAGCAGTGCGGATTCCCCATTGAAGTGACGGTGGCGCGAACTTGCCCGCGAGAGGTGCGAAGAGGAAAGTTCACCACCGGCGAGCGTGCGCCGCCGGCGTCGAAGGGGATGAGTCGCGACTCGAGAATCGGCGCGCCCATGTTGACGCGAAAAATCCAGCGGCCTGGCTGAGAGCTTGCCAGGTGCAGCGTCTTCAATCCGGCGTTCGTTTCAATGGCGAGATTGCGCTTCGAGCCGATCTCCATCATGAGAAAAGCCCCCACACAACGGATTCCGTTGCCGGACATCTCCGGCTCGCTGCCGTCGGTGTTGAAGAAGCGTACGCGGGCGTCGTGCGCGCGGCTGGTTGGGGGCAGCAGCACGAGGAAGCCGTCGGCGCCCACGCCCGTGTTGCGCTGGGTGATTGCACGCGCCAGCCGGGCCAGCGGTTTCGGAAGGCCTCCCCCGCGCGCCACAATGAAGTCATTGCCCAGGCCGTGGAACTTTTGAAACCTTATCCGTGTTTCTCTGGCCATTGTGCCGGTCCTCTGCGGCCGAATAGCTTATCCAGAGTTGGCCTGCCCGCCAAGCGGGATTCATTTCGGGCGACGATGATATATCTCCAGCCACGCGCCGTCGCTGAACTTGTGGCGGGCTACGAGATCGAATCCTTTGAACGAGCCGGGATAGGCGCGCATCAACTGATCCACCGTGTCGTCGTCCGAGCGGATAATCCACTCCACCCACGCACCGGGATCGCGCGGCAACTGTTTCCAGATCCGCTTATTCGCCTCAGAAATAGTATGACGAAAGGGAATATCCAGGGCGGGCATGACGCACGGCCATTTCCCCAACGCCGTCAGGATCGTTCCACCGTCGTAGTGTTCGCGGAAAAAGCCGATCAGCGCCTGCTGCTCGGGTGACTTGCAGGGCGTGTTCAGGATGCTTTCCCGGACGACCGGGAGCCGGCGCACGCCGCGCGAAAGTTCGAACCCGTATTGGCCGAGGATCACGACCAGGAGAATCGCAGTCAAGCCGGCGCGCAAACAGGCGGGTGTTTTGGATGTGAGCAGAAACGACGGGAAAATCGCCACCGCCGGCAGCATTTGGATCCCATAGCGCAGATTGTAGTAAGTGTGGGGAAACAGCGCGGGGACGTAGAGCGCCACGGCCGCGTGCGCCATGGACTGCACGTAGAAAACAAACGGGACCAGAAACAGCAGGGCCGCCGACCGCCGCGCGCGCTCGCGCGTTTCAAGCGTCCAAACCACAAAGCCCAGTACGGCCAGTTCCAGCAGCCAAGGGCCGATGATCAGCGCGAGATCGGCAAGATAATAGCGCGCGGAAATCCGCAGGCTGCCGTCGGTCGGATAATGGAACCCGGTGGTCGCGATCTGGTGCGCGTAGATGGCCTGCGCCGAGAACGGCCCGTTGTAGAACTCCAGCGGATTTCCGAAGCGGACCGCGTTGTGAATCAACCAGAGAACAGGCCCTGCACCGGCAATAAGACAAAAGATAATGGCGTGACGGAGACGGTCCTTGAGGGGCTCGCGCCGGGCGAGGAACACGAAGAGCGCCGCGAACGGCAGCAAAAACCAACCATCGTATCGTGTCAGCGTGCCGAAAAACGCCGCCGCGGCCGCACCCAGAAGTGCGTGCGTCGAGCCGCTTTCGCGGTATCGGAAAAGGCCGTAGACCGTCAGAACCGCCAACATAAGAGTCAACGGCTCGGTCAGCGGCGTCGAGGCCAAGTACATCATGCTCGGGCAAAGCAGGAAGGCGGCCAGTGCCACCCAGGCTGAAGCCCGGCTGCGATTCATTTCGAGCGCCAGGCGATAAATGAACCACGCCGCCACGGCGAACGCGGCCTCCGAAACCAAGCTGCCACCCAGGCCGCTCCGCCAGAGGAAATCGTGCACCGCCAGCGGCGCCACCAGCAGGTGATAGAGCGGCAGCCAAACGGTTCCGATTTCCTGGTATCCCGGGTTGAGCGAGTCGAAGAGGCGGCGCGCGCCTTCCATGTGCGCGATGCCGTCTCCGTAGAGATTCGTCAGGCCGCGCGAGTAGAAGATGTGGAGCGTGAGGGCTGCGGTCGCGGCAATGATAAGGGTGGCAACAAGGCCGGAGCAAAGGCTCGAAGGGACGGCGGATTTTGTTCCCGGCGTGGGTTCGGGAACGGGCTCAGACATCAAAATGGGTGAGGCTCTTGAATTCGCGAAAGCGCGTTTCGATTTCCGGCCGCGTGAGCCTCGCCGTGCGCCGCAGGCCGAAATCTTCCACCGCGAAGCTGGCCATGACGGACCCGTAAACCATGGCGCGGCGCAGATTCCGTTCGGAGAGATCGCCTGTCTGCGCCAGGTGGCCCATAAGCCCGCCCGCGAAGCTGTCCCCGGCCCCGGTGGGGTCGTGAACATCTTCGAGCGGGTAAGCGGGAACGGAAAAGATCGAGTTGCCGTGGAATGAAATCACACCGTATTCGCCGCGCTTTACAATCACCACGTTGGGACCGAGCTTCTGAACCGCCTGGGCGGCCTTCCGCAGGTTGTGGCAGCCGGCAAGCATGCGCGCCTCGGTTTCGTTGATGGTGACCATGTGCACGCTCGCCAGTGTTGCGTTCAAATCTTCCGGCGTGCCTTTGATCCAAAAATTCATCGTGTCCATCGCCACCAGCCGCGCCTCGGGAAGCTGGCGGCGCACGTCAAGCTGAAGCTTGGGATGAATGTTGGCGAGGAACAGATAATCGCAGTCCCGGTAGGCGGCGGGAATTTTGGGCGAGAATTGCTCGAAGACATTGAGTTGCGTGTCGAGCGTCCGCGCTTCGTTCATATCACCCGAATACTCGGCGGCCCAGCGGAAAGATTTTCCGGGCGCGCGCTCCAGGCCCTCGGTGTCAATGCCGCGGTCATGAAACACCTTGAGGTGCTCTTCCCCGAAGTCGTCGCCGACGACCGCCACCACTTTCACCGGCGTGAAGTAGCTCGCGGTCACGGAGAAATGCGTTGCCGCGCCGCCCAGGATGTGTTTGGCCTCGCCGTACGGCGTGCGCAGAGAATCGAAAGCCACGGAGCCGACTACCAGAAGTGACAAGCGGGTGAACCTCCCTCGCGATCTCGTGATGGATGAAATTTCCAGCTACTTCAGGTACCTCCCCACCAGCAGCGCCAGCTTCTTGCGCGCGCGCGGCGAAATCTTCTTCCGGTCGGTCAGGATAGCATGGGCGAGCGCCGAGCCACACTTGCACGAACGCTCGCGGGGAAGAACGCCCACCGCGGCGCGGATAATCTTCTGCGCGTTTTCGGCGTTCTTGTTCAGATATTCGACCACCTGCGTAACTGTCACGGCCTCGTGCTCGGGATGCCAGCAATCGTAGTCGGTGACCATGGCCAGCGTGGCGTAACAGATTTCCGCCTCGCGCGCCAGCTTGGCCTCCTGCAGGTTAGTCATGCCGATGACGTCCATGCCCCAGGAGCGGTACAGGTTCGATTCGGCTTGGGTCGAAAACGCCGGTCCCTCCATGCACAGATAAGTTCCGCCGTCGTGGCAGCGCACCTGATTTACCTCGCAGGCCGCGTGCAGCGCCTTGACCACGGTCGGACAAACCGGGTCGGCAAAGCTGATGTGCGCCGCCAGGCCGCCGCCAAAAAAAGTCGAAATTCGATGGCGCGTGCGGTCGAAAAACTGGGAAGGCAGCAACATGTCGAGGGGGTGCAGGTCCTCGCGCAACGAGCCGACGGCGCTGGCGGAAATAATCCGCTCCACCCCCAGTTTTTTCATTCCGTAGATATTGGCGCGAAAGTTGATCTCGGTCGGCATCAGCAAGTGGCCGCGCCCATGCCGCGCCAGGAAGGCCACCTTGCGCCCTTCCAGCACCCCCAGAATGTAGGCGTCCGAGGGCTTGCCGAAAGGCGTCGCGACGCGCACTTCGCGAACGCGCTCGATCCCTGCCATCTTGTAAAGGCCGCTGCCGCCGATAATGCCGATTTCAGCCTGAGCCACTCTAGTTAATCTCCTTTTTCCAGTGAACTGATCACCTGAGTTCCGCCGCAGGCAGCGCGAGGATCCGGCCGTCCTTTTCGGCCAGCCGCACGCAGGGCTGCGCCGTGTCGTGCGGGAAAATCACCAGGGCCTTCTCTGCGACCAGGCGTGGAAGCACGCGATGCCTGTTTTCGAGCGTCTCGAGCGGGTACAAATCGAAACTCATCACCCACGGATAGGGCAAGTGCGCCCGCGTGGGCACCAGGTCCGAAATGAAGTACGCCTGCGCGCCTTCCGATTCCACCCGGACACACTGCATGTGGCGGGTATGGCCCGGCACCACTTCCAACTTGATCCCAGGAATAATTTCGGCGTCGCCGTCCAACAACTCGGTGTGCCGTCCCGCAGGCGCGAAAAAATCCTCAAGATAGCTTGCCCGGTCGCGTTCCGTGGGCTGGAGCGCGTGCTCCCATTCGCCCCGTTGAACGAAGTACTTCGCGCGGGGAAAAGTGGGAATGAACTTACCGCCTTCGCGGCGGACGTTCCAGCCGCAATGATCGAAGTGCAAATGTGTATTGATAACGATATCAATATCCTCGGGCGCGAGCCCGCGTCTTTTCAAATCGTCGAGGAGCGTGGCCGGGCGCTCGACCGCGTAGATGTCGGCAAATTTCGCATCGTACTTGTCGCCGATTCCGGTTTCGATGAGCACGTTTTGCTTTCCCGCGCGCACCAGCAGGCAAGTCAATCCCAGCCGCACGCGGTTGCGCTCGTCCGCAGGAAGCCGCTTCTGCCAAAGCGCCTTGGGGACGACGCCGAACATCTGCCCGCCGTCCAGCGCGAACGTGCCGTCGGAAAGGATTTCCAGCTCAAAGGCGCCGAGTTTCATTTCTCCTCAACCAGTTCGATGAGCACGCCGGAAGTGGTGCGAGGGTCGAGGAAAACGATCCGTTCTCCTCCTGCGCCCGTGCGAGGTTGGGGGTCAATCGCACGGATTCCGCTCGCCTCGAGTTCCGAAATCGCTTTGCTGATATCCGGAACGGTCATCGTCAGATGATGGACCCCCTGGCCGCGCTTGGCGAGAAACCGGCCGACGGGTGAATCGGAAGTTGTGGCCTCGAGAAGCTCAATGCGCGAGCCCTCCAGGTCAAACACAGCCACGCGCACCTTCTGTTCCTCCACCGTTTCTTCCGAGCGCGGCGCGCGGCCGAAAAGCTTGGCGAAAACCGGGACCGCCGACTCGAGCGATTCGACCGCAATGCCGACGTGGTGAATCTTCATAGGCTCATCCGATATCAGCGCCGGGATTTGCTGATTTCTGTTTCGCGTGGCGCCGTTTCCGCAACCAATTCCTCGACCACCGTGTGAGGGTCGCGCCGGCGCGAGAGCACCTCGCCGACGAGCGCGTCAAGCTCGCTTCCCTGCAAGCGCTGGCGTGCGACCTTTTCGAACAATTCCTGCCGCAGAAGGTCAAGCAACCTTGAGCGGCATTGCTCGCGCCGCCGCGCTTCGCGCACGCCCTGCCCGCCGAAAACGCGAAACTCGTCCAGCTTTTCGCGCAGGGCGGCGATGCCCTCGCCCGTGGTCGCCACGGTGCGCAGGATGGGCGGCTGCCAGCCGTCGCGAGGCGTGCTGATCGCCAGCATGGCCGTGATCTCCTGCTCAATGCGCCCGGCCCCCGGCTGGTCCGCCTTGTTGATCACGAACAGGTCCGCGATTTCCATCACGCCGGCCTTGAACGTTTGAACGTCGTCGCCCATGCCGGGAACCAGAAGGAGGACGGTCGCTTCCGCCAGGCGCGCCACTTCCACTTCGTCCTGCCCGACGCCGACCGTTTCGATGATCACGACGCCGCAACCCGCGGCATCGAGAATCGAGACCGCATCGTGCGCCGCGGGCGCCAGACCTCCCAGTTGCCCGCGCGTCGCCATGCTGCGGATGTAAACACCCTCGTCGGTCGCAAGGCGCTGCATCCGGATGCGGTCGCCCAGAATGGCGCCCCCCGAAAAAGGGCTGGTGGGGTCCACGGCGATGATTCCCACCCGCGTGCCGTCGGCGCGATATTCGGCAGCGAGTTTTTCAACCAGCGTGCTCTTCCCCGCTCCGGGTGAGCCCGTGACGCCGATGACAAACGCGCCGCCGGTTTTGGAGAAGACGCGCTTCAGCAACTCGCGTCCCGCCGGCTCGCCCTTCTCGATGGCGGAGATGGCGCGGGCGATAGCGCGGCGGTCGCCCGACAGGATTTTCTCCGCCCATTCCTGTTTTGCCTGCATCATGAAAAAGAAGGGAGACGATCAGAGCGGCCCCAGCAGCTCGCGTGCGATCACCAACCGCTGGATTTCGCTGGTACCTTCGCCGATCGCGCACAACTTGACGTCGCGGTAAAACTTTTCCACCGGGTAGTCTTTGATGAACCCATAGCCGCCGTGGATTTGCACCGATTCATTCGCGGCGCGAAAGGCCGCCTCGGACGCGTAGAGCTTGGCCATGCACGCCTCGAGCTTGAAAGGACGATTGCGGTCGGCCAGCGCCGCCGCCCGGTAAGTCAGAAGGCGCGCCGCGGCGATCTCCGTTGCCATGTCCGACAGTTTCCACCCGACGGCCTGAAAAGCGCCGATGGGCTTGCCAAACTGTTTCCGCTGCCTGGCGTAGGCGAGCGACGCTTCATACGCGCCCTGGGCGATGCCAACCGCGATGGCGGCCACGCCGATGCGCCCCTTGTCGAGAATCTTCAGGCAATCAACGAAGCCCTCGCCCAGTTTGCCCAGGCAATTCTGCCCGGGAATTCTGCAGTCTTCAAAGATCAGTTCGGCCGTGTCGCTGGCGCGGAGGCCCAATTTGTTTTCTTTCTTTCCGGCGCGAAAACCCGGCGTCCCTTTTTCAACGATGAAGGCTGAGATGCCGTGTTTGCCCGCGCTCTTGTCGGTCACGGCCATGACGACGCAGGTGTCGGCATAGTGGCCGTTGGTCGCGAAGGATTTCACTCCGTTCAGGACCCAGGTGTCGCCCTCCAGCCGCGCCGAAGTGCGGGCCGCGCCGGCGTCGCTGCCGGAACCGGGCTCGGTCAGACTCCAGCAGCCGATCTTCTCGCCGCGCGCGAGCGGCGCCAGGTATTTGCGCTTCTGCTCTTCGTTGCCGGATTGATGAATATGGCCGGCGCAAAGCGTGTTATGAGCGGAAACGATCAACGCCACCGAGGCATCCACGCGTGCCAATTCTTCCAGGATTGTGACATATTCCAAGTGGCCGAGGCCTGCGCCGCCGTATTCGGCGGGTATCACCACACCCATGAAGCCCAGCGGGGCGAGTTTTGCCAGCGCCTCCTGAGGAAAATGCTGCGCCTCGTCCCATTCCATGACATGAGGCCGAATCTCTTGTTCGGAAAAATCCCGAGCGGTTTTTTGAATTTCCTTTTGTTCTTCCGTCAGCTCAAAATCCAGATGCCACCCCCAATTCTTGCGGCGCTTTGAGCAGATCCAGAATCTTTCAGGCGGGGCGTGCTCAACTGAACGTCCAAGAGCGACACACCTGCCCCTGCGAATTTTACTATAACACAATCGTCGTTGGCGGGCCGCGAAGTACGAGTTGAGCCCG
Source organism: Acidobacteriota bacterium (assembly GCA_024638215.1). Classification (GTDB taxonomy): domain Bacteria; phylum Acidobacteriota; class Terriglobia; order UBA7540; family UBA7540; genus JAHEKS01. The sequence continues at coordinate 54,977 of JAHEKS010000001.1, forward strand.
GCGCGACCGCGCCTATGCTAAGATTTCAATTGGTGAAGAAAGGCGATTCCCTTCGCAAAACCGGCGCCTTGCTGGCGCTGTGCATGGTTGCGTCCGCCACGTCCCTCGCCGCCTTGCACGGGCACGAGAAGCCGCAGCCCACCGTCGCCACCGTTGACGTCAGGATCGGGCACGCGGGCTGCAAGGTGGACCTCGACGACTCGACCGTGGGAGAAACGGACGCGGATGGCGTTTTGCTGCTCGCCGCCGTTGAGCCGGGCGACCACTACATCCATGTGGACTGCCCGGGCCAGCGGGAAGAAGCCTTTTTTGTATCTCTCGCCGCCGGCCAAAGCTCTGTAATCAAGCCTGAAATGGCGGTTTCCCGCAACGCCTTTGCCAAATATTCACCTTTGGAAGAAGCCCAGCGAAGGATGAAGCTGACCCATGCCGTGCAGCAGGCGGTGCGGCTGCGCGCACGCGGCGAACTGGATCAGGCAGTTCAACTCTTGCGCGAAGCCACGCGGCTTGACCCTGAAAACTCCGATCTGCACCGCGAGCTGGGCATCACGTTTCTTCTCGGGAAAGACTGGGCAAGGGGGCGCGTCGAGATGCTCGAAGCCATCCGTCACGATCCGCAGGATGCTGACGCCCACAACGGCCTCGGATACGCCCTCGATAAAATGGGAGACCTGGACGGCGCGGTGAAGGAATTTCGAATCGCCACTCGTCTCGAGCCCAATGACGCATCGTATGAGCAGCACTACTTCGAGGCGCTCGGGAAAATCGCCGCGCGCGATGCGGAACAGAAGGAAAAGCACAGGTAGCGGCTGAGTTCCCTGCGGGAACCGCGGCCGCATTGCGAAGGCCAAGATTGCCGCTGCGCTCAGACCGCAACGCTTTTCTGTTGTGTCTCCAAAACCTCGCGCAGAACCTTCAAGGCTCGCTCGCAGCCCGCGCGGTCCACGTCGCAGTGGGTCACCATCCGCAGGGTCGTCGGCGAAGAGCCGTTGGCCAGCACGCCTCGCGCGGCAAGCCGCTTGGAAATCTCGAACGACGTCAAGCCTGTCGCCGAAACTTCCAGGAACAGAATGTTGCTTTGCACCTTGGCAGGGTCGATGTTGATTCCCGGAATTTCGTGCAACCCCTCGGCAAGGAATCGGGCGTTTTCGTGGTCAATGTGCAGGCGCTTGGGGCTTTCCTCCAGCGCCACCAGTCCGGCCGCCGCCAGAACTCCTGCCTGGCGCATGCCGCCTCCCAGCATTTTTCGAACCAGGCGCGCGTCCTCGATGAAAGCCTTGCTGCCGACCAGCATGGAACCGACCGGGGCGCCCAGGCCTTTCGAGAGACAAAACATGACGGAATCGAATTGGCGAGTCAATTCCACCACCGATTTCCTTGTTGCCACGGACGCGTTGAAGATCCGCGCGCCGTCGAGATGAATGGGAAGGCCGGCGGCGTGCGTGCGCTCACAGATATCGTTGAGGATCTCAGGGGGATAAACCGAGCCGCCCGCCAGATTGGAAGTGTTCTCGATCTCGACCAGGCCGGTTCGCGGGCGATGATCGCTGCGGGGGTGGATCTGCGGCGCAATCAGATCCCAGGTCAGAATTCCGTCTTCAGCGCGAATGGTACGCGGCAGGCAGCCTGAAAAAGCCGACATCATCGCCATCTCGAAATTGACGATGTGCGAGCGCTCTTCGCAAATCACCTCCTGCCCGTGGTGCGTGTGCACCTTGATGGCGGCTTGATTGCCCATGGTGCCGGAAGGAACAAAGAGGGCGGCTTCGCGGTTGAAAATTTCCGCCGCGCGTTCCTGCAAGCGGTTGACGGTGGGATCTTCGCGATAGACGTCGTCTCCGACCTCGGCCTCCGCCATCGCGCGTCGCATCGCGGCTGTCGGACGCGTGACCGTATCGCTTCGCAAATCAACAATGGGCTCACTCATATAATTCCCAAGCTCCAGTGATTAGAAACTCGTCATCTATTCTACCGCACTGCGCCGCTGCCAGCGTACACCGCATTATGTGCGGCTAATCCGCCAGGAATTGCTGGAAGATCTCGTTGGAGACCAGATAGGCGCGGGGAGTCAAGCTGACGCGCTCCCGGCGGTGATCCAGCAAACCCTCTCCGGCCAGATTCGAAATCGTCGCCTCCCAGGGTTGGACGGCCTCAGTTCCCCACTGCCGCCGCGCAAACTCAAGATCAATGCCGTCTCTCTGGCGCAGGCCGAGGAAGAAAAACTCCTCCAGCAGTTCCTTGGACGTGAGCGAGCGGAATTCGGCGATGGGCGATTTTTTCATGTCAAGCATTTCGACGTAGCGCTCGGAAGATACTACGTTCGCCCACCGGTGTACGCCGTCGAACGAGTGCGCGCCCGCGCCGATGCCAAAGTAGGGCGCCAGTTGCCAGTATTTTCGGTTGTGGCGCGACTCGAAGCCGGGCAGCGCGAAATTGGAGATCTCGTACTGAACGTATCCGGCATCGGCGAGCATGGGACGCGCGGTTTCATAGGCCTCCGCCATGAAGTCCTCGCCCGGAACTTCGATGGCGTGATAGCGGCGGCCATGTTCCAGCACTTCGTTGCCGAGCCGGCTTTTGGCGTCAATTTCGAAAAGGTAAATCGAAAGGTGCTCGGGGCGCAGCGACAAGGCCGCACGCAGGCTTGTTTGCCACGATAAGGCGGTCTGGAAGGGCAATCCCGCGATCAAATCCAGGCTGATATTGCTGAATCCAACTTTTCGCGCCGAATCCACCAGCGCGAAGGTTTCCGCCGCCGAATTAAGCCGTCCGACGGCTTTGAGTTCACGGTCCTCGAACGACTGCGCACCGACGCTGAGCCGGTTGATGCCGAGCGCGTGCGCCCGGCGCAGAAACTCGCCGTCGGCTGACCCAGGCGTTGTTTCAAGCGTGAATTCCACGCGTTCTGCGAAGCTGAAGCCACGCCGCAGGCGCTCCACCATCTCGCACAGCAAATCCGCGCCGAGAATCGTGGGAGTTCCGCCCCCGATGTAAACGGTATCTACGGGGGCCGACGCGCATCGCGCGTCAATTCCGTGCGGAGCGTAAATTTCCGGCAGGCGCTCGATTTCCTGGCACACCGCGCCGGCATACGCGGCAAAGACTTCGGGCCGCTCCACGCGCGAGCTGAAATTGCAGAAGCTGCACTTGGACGCGCAGAACGGGATTTGAACGTACAGGCCGGCCGGTTCCATGGCGAAGGTTTGACCGCGTCTCAGACGAATTCTCAGTCGGGGACGATTTTGATTCGCACCGCGCGCCGCCGCGGCCCATCGAACTCGCAGAGGAAAACGCCCTGCCACGTCCCGAGAATCATCCGGCCGTTCTGGATCAACAACGTCTTCGAAGGGCCGATCAGCGCGGATTTGAGGTGCGCGTCGCAGTTACCGTCGTTGTGGGCGTAATCGCCGCCCTGGGGCGCCAGGCGCCGCAGGAAATTGTCGAAATCCTTGTGCAAGGCCGGGTCGGCATTCTCGTTAATCAGAATGGCGGCGGTCGTGTGAGGCGTGAACACGGCGCACAGCCCGTCGCGGATTCCCGACTCGGCGATCAGATGTTCGATCTGGCCGGTGATATCCCTGAATTCCACGCGTGAGCGGGTTTGCACCTCGACTGCGTGCAGGCGCGCGGCGATTTTCCCCGCCGAAGATTCCTTCCCTGTTTCCGATGCCATCGTTGCTCCTCGCGAGCGGATTTAGCCGCCGTGCATTTGAGCCCTGGTGGCTCGCAAGCTCTGCGATTGATTATATCAGACGCGCTTCGCCCGCTTGCGCTCAAGCGGTTGAGTCCACTGTCGTGGATGGGAGTGCGCGCCGGGGCAGGCGCGGCCCGTGCGGCGATGAATCAGTAAACCAGGATCTGATGATCGGAGGTGTTGGTGCGCGTCTGTTCCAAGAGCCGGTCGAGGAGTTGGTACCCAGCACGCCCCAAAAAATAAACGCCGCTCACTTCGCGCTCCTGCAAATCCCTGTGCGGCGCGAGGAAGCGCAGGAGCGATTCTTCGTGGCGGGCGAGCAATTCGGATTTCTGGAGCGCGGCGCGGCTGATTTTCCCGCGCAGCTTCTCCATCTGGTATTTCATTTTTTCTTCAGCGTGCTTCAGCGAGTCGAGCAAAGTGGAATCGAGCGCTTCAATTTCCTTGCGCAGCCGCTCGAGCAGCACGGCCAGCTCACTTTCGCTTTGGTCGAATCGCTCGGACCACCCTTGCGCGCCGCCTTCCGAGAAACCCGCGGCGGCAATCTTGCGGCTCAGATGGTCCCTCCCCTGCCAGACGTCTTCGACGGTGACCTGATATTTCTCCATCAAGCGGTGAACGCGGCGGTCCACCAGCGTGAACGCGGCGCGCGGAAGGATCACCGGCATCGGGTGACCCGTCGCCTCGTAAAGAACCTGGGCTTGCCCAAAATACGCGAGCTCGGAAGGTCCGGCGACGTAGGCCACGGTCGGAAGGAGCGAATCCTGGACGACGGGCCGCAGCAAGACATTGGGAGAAAGGTCTAGCGGATTGCGGTCGGCAATCGCCTGCAAGTCCGCCAGCGAAATCGAGTCCGCGTCGTCAACCACATATTGCCCGTTGCGTTGGTGGACGGGCAAACGGTTTCCCTCGCGGGTGATGAAAACCAGGGTGGAATCGTCCGTCACATGCACCTGGGCGTGGTGGCCGGAGCGCACCAATTCCGCCCAGCGCTCCAAAAGCCGGCGGCGCAAGTCCTGCGCCTGCGTGAGGGCATGTTCGTAGACGGGCTTCGCCAGTTGGTGAATGTCACGGTCCAGAGGATCGAGCAGAATCACTCCCCACCGGCTGAAAAGTTTGGCCATGAATCGCCCGAAGGCCTGGCCCCAGGTCGCGCCGGGGACGTAACACTCGCGCAGGTCGCTCACCAGCCGCTCGCGCGGTTCGCCGGCCGGCAGCAACGCTTCGAGCTTCCCCAAAGTCTGGTCGATCTCGGCGGAGAGCTGCACCGCGCCAACGGACGAACGCTCGGCCGGCCGCACGCCTGCGTCGCGCAGCGGAACCAGGTTGTATTCGTCATCAAACACCGCCGCCTGCGCCACTTCTTCCAAATCGTGGTCCTCGGTGGCCAGCCAGAAAACCGGCACGGCGCGCATACCCTGTTCGCTCAAGGACCGCGCCATGCGCACGGCCGTCAGCGCTTTGTACAGCGTAAAGACGGGGCCGGTCAGCAAGCCGACTTGCTGCCCCGTAACCACGGCAACCGTCCCCGGCTCGGCGAGAAGCCGGATGTTGTCAAACGTCGGCTCGCTGCATCCAAAGAATTGATTCTGCCGGGTCAGAACCGACGCCAGTCGGCGCCGAGCGTCGTCGGGGATCGCGATCTTGCCCGCCACGGATTGAAGGCTGGCGGATTCGAAGGGCGCGCCGCTGTAAAAATGCGAGACACGGTCGAAGTGATAGAGGTAGTCCGTGAGCAGCGCGCTCGACTTGGGCACACGCGTGTACGGGATACAGGTACAGCCCATAAAGCATTCATCCTACACTGACCGCGAAGTCCCCACAATGTTGGGCACGCTACCTGATGCCGGGCTCGCGGCGCACGTCACTCGGAGTTTAGATGTCGAGGCCAGGGGAAAGTTTCAGAGCGCCAGGCCCTCGCGCGCTTCCCTCAGCGCCGACTGGATCACGCGCCGCGCGGCGGTATTCACCGGCAGGAGCGGCGGCCGCGGGTTGCCGCCCGCATAGCCGCATAATTCCAGTGCCGCCTTGATGCCGGGCACGCCATAGGGCATGGTGATTTTGTGTACGAGGGGCATCAAACGCTGCTGTAGTTCGCCGGCCAGTTTTATTTGCCCGCGGCTGAAAGCTTCGTAAAGACCGATGCAAAGGTCAGGGACGAAATTCGACTGGCCCAGGATGCCTCCCACCGACCCGGCCTTGAGCGCCTCCAGGATGATTTGCGCCGCGCCGGTCATGACGCGAAAACCGCGCGGCACGGCACGAAGCACCGACTTCAGGTATTGGAGATCGCCGGAGCTTTCCTTCACCCCGATGATGTTCGGATGGCGGGCGAGCGTTGCGATGGCCTGCGGTTCCATGCGAATGCCGGTAAAGGGCGGAATGTTGTAAACGATCACCGGACGCGGGAGCTGATCCGCCAGCGAACGGTAGTGGGCGATCAGCGTCGCACTGTCCATCCGCGATTTGAAATAGTTCGGTGTGAGAATCAGCACCGCGTCCGCGCCGCGCGCGACGGCTTCGCGGCTGACGCGCAGGGTTTCGCGAGTGCTTTCGAAACCCGTGCCGACGATCAGAAGCTCGGGCGGGCGGATGATGGGCCGCGCCAATTCCACCAGCCTCAGGCGCTCCGCGGCGAGAAGATACGGCATCTCGCCCGTCGAACCTGAAACGACCATGCCGCCGAATCCGATTCCGGCGTACTTTCGCAGATTCTCTTCGAACCGCTTCTCGTCAATATCGCCTCGACGGTTGAAGGGAGTGACAACCGGCGGGAAGATCCCGCGCAGGTTGGCGATGATTTGCTTTTGGGTCATGGGCATGGTTGCCACCGCTCTCCTTCACGATTGACCGCGGGCGACAGCCGAGGGCTCCGCCCCGGAAGGTTGTGTCTGGTGCAATTCCTGCAAGCTCGCCACGCGGATGCCATGTTCTCTCTGAGCGCGGATGCCGTTGACGGCGGCGGTCGCGGCGGAGAGCGTGGTGATGCAGGTCAGGCCGCGCTGGATCGCGGCGCGGCGAATTGCCTTCTCGTCGAACTTGGATGCACGGCCGAGCGGCGTGTTGATCAGAAACGCGAGCGAACCGCTCTTGATGAGGTCCACGACGTTCGGCCTGCCTTCGTTTACCTTGAAAACCTTTTCCACGCGCAGGCCCGCGGCACGAAGCGTTTGCGCCGTTCCGCGCGTGGCGACGAGTTCGAAACCCAACTGGGAAAGAGTGCGCGCAATGCCGGCGACGTTGGGCTTGTCGCGGTCGTTCACGGAGATGAAAACCTTTCCCGACGGAGGTATCCGCAGGCCTGCCGCAAGCTGCGCCTTGGCGAAGGCCAGGCCGAAGGTTTCCGCTTCGCCCATCACTTCGCCGGTGGATTTCATCTCCGGCCCCAGGAGCGTGTCCACGCCGGGAAATTTCTGGAAAGGAAACACCGGCGATTTGACGAAAGCGTGGCGCACGGGCAGCTCCGGCGCCAGGTTGAACTCGCTCAGCTTGTGTCCCACCATCAATTGCGCCGCGATTTTGGCCAGCGGAAGGCCGGTAGCCTTGCTGACGTAAGGGACGGTTCGAGAGGCGCGCGGGTTTACTTCCAGCACGTAGATGGTTCCGTTCTGGATGGCGTATTGAACGTTCATCAGCCCGACCACGTTCAATTGCAGGGCCAGCGTGCGCGTGTAGTCGCGCAGCAACTTTCGCTGCGGCTCGGGAATCTGCTGGGACGGAAGCACACAGGAACTGTCGCCGGAATGGATTCCCGCCTCCTCGATGTGTTCCATGATGCCGGCCACCACGACGTCTTCGCCGTCAGCCAGACAATCCACATCCACTTCGGTGGCGTTTTCCAGGAAGCGATCCACGAGGATCGGCAACGCGCCCTGCAGCTCCTCCACCCGCGCGGCGTATTCACGCAGCGACGCCCCGTCGTAGGCGATGACCATGGCGCGCCCGCCCAGCACGTAGGAAGGGCGCACCAGGACCGGGTAGCCAATGCGGGCGGCGACGGCGAGCGCCTCTTCAACATTCATGGCCGTGCCGTTTTCCGGCTGCGGAATCTTCAGGCGCGCGAGGAGCTTTCCAAATTGTTTCCGGTCCTCCGCCAGGTGAATGGATTCGGGCGAGGTCCCGATGATCGGCACTCCCGCCGCCTTCAACCGCCGCGCCAGCGTCAAGGGCGTCTGCCCGCCGAACTGCACGATGACCCCGTAAGGCTTCTCGGTGTCCACGATGGCCATCACGTCTTCGAAAGTGAGCGGCTCGAAGTAGAGGCGGTCCGAAGTGTCGTAGTCGGTCGAAACCGTTTCGGGATTGCAGTTCACCATGATGGTCTCGAAGCCGGCGTCCTTGAGTGCGTAGGAGGCGTGCACGCAGCAATAATCGAATTCAATGCCCTGGCCGATGCGGTTGGGCCCGCTGCCCAGGATCATAACTTTCTTGCGCTGTGTCGGCTCGGATTCGTCTTCACTTTCGTATGTCGAATAGAGATACGGGGTGAACGATTCAAATTCGGCCGCGCAGGTATCCACGCGCTTGAAGACGGGGCGGACGCTGGTTTCCTGCCGGCGGGCGTAGACCTGCTCTTCCCTGGCGCCCCAGATTTCCCCCAGGTGGGCGTCGGAAAGGCCGAAGCGCTTGGCCTCGCGGAGCACGGGCGCGGGGACGGAGGCCGCGTCGAACCGTTTCAGCTCGCCCTGCATCTCGACGATTTGCTCCAGTTGGTCGAGAAACCACGGATCAATGTGCGTGATCTCTTCCAGCGACTCGACGCTGTATCCGGCCTGGAAGGCGAACAGCAAATCCCACAGGCGCTGGGGATGAGGCACCGCCAGGCGGCTGAGCAATTCGGCGGGATCTTCCGGCGGTTTGGGCGTCTTGCGGCCGGTTTCGAGCGACCGCATGCCCTTCAGTAACGCTTCCTTGAACGTGCGGCCGATGGCCATCACTTCGCCCACCGATTTCATTTGCGTGCCGAGGGTGTGATCGGACTCAGGGAATTTTTCCTGCGCCCACTTGGGAATCTTGGCCACCACGTAGTCAATGGTCGGCTCGAAGCAGGACGGCGTTTTCTGCGTGATGTCGTTGGGAATCTCGTCCAGGCGGTAGCCCACGGCAAGCCGCGCGGCAATCTTGGCGATGGGGAATCCCGTGGCCTTCGAGGCCAAGGCCGAGCTGCGCGAAACGCGCGGGTTCATTTCGATCACGACCATGCGGCCCGAGCGCGGCTCCACGGCAAACTGGATGTTCGAGCCGCCGGTCTCGACACCCACGGCGCGAATCACCGCGAACGCGGCGTCGCGCATCCTCTGGTATTCCTTGTCGGTGAGGGTCTGCACGGGCGCGACGGTAATCGAATCGCCCGTGTGCACGCCCATGGGATCGAAGTTCTCGATGGAGCAGACGACCACGACGTTGTCGGCGTGGTCGCGCATGACCTCCAGCTCGAATTCCTTCCAGCCGAGCACGGATTCTTCCACCAGAACTTCGTGGACGGGGCTCAGCTCCAATCCCCAGCGCACCGCTTCCTCAAAATCCTCGCGGTTGTAGGAAATGCCGGAGCCCGTTCCTCCGAGCGTGAAGGACGGACGGATGATGAGCGGAAATCCGAGCTGGTCTGCGGCCTTGAGCGCTGCCTCGATGTTGTTCACCAGCACGCTGCGCGCCACGTCCAGGCCGATCTTGGTCATCGCGTCCTTGAACCACAAGCGGTCTTCCGCCATCTTGATGGCGTTGAGCGACGCGCCGATCAGCTGCACGTTGTAACGGTCGAGAATGCCCTTCTCCGCCAGCTCCACGGCGAGGTTGAGCGCTGTCTGGCCGCCGACGGTCGGCAGCAGCGCGTCGGGCCGCTCGCGCGCGAGAATCGCATCCAGGTAGTCGGCGGTCAGCGGCTCGATGTAGGTGCGGTCGGCAAACTCCGGATCGGTCATGATGGTGGCGGGATTTGAATTCACCAGCACGACTTCGTAGCCTTCGGCGCGCAGCGCCTTGCACGCCTGGGTGCCCGAATAGTCGAACTCGCACGCCTGGCCGATCACAATCGGCCCCGAGCCGATAATCAGGATTTTCTTGATGTCAGTGCGCTTCGGCATCGGTTGTTTGTTGCTCCAAGG
>JAHEKS010000337.1 GCA_024638215.1 Acidobacteriota bacterium
CATGGCGTCAACGACCTGTTTCACTTCGTTGATGTCGCCACCCGTCCCCAGCAGTTGGTCGTAGACATCCCCGATCCGCTCGTACGCTCCGGTGACTTCCGCGTTGGCGCGTTCCCGAACGATAAACTCCATCGTCTCGTAGGTAGTTTTGAGAACCTCGTGAATGGTTTCCGTGACGGCGCAGGCCGCCGAGCCGTTGCCTCCCTCACCGAGGGCGACGACAGTTTCATCGCAAAAATGGGTCGCGATGGCCGATGCTTTGTCGGCGACTTGGTCAGCGATGAAGGCCGCAAGGACTAGCGACGGGGACGGCCACATGGATTCCGGAAAGAAGTACTCCGCGTTCGAGAGTGTCTTGTACACGGTTGGACCCGGCGGAGGAGCATTCCCGGAGAGGATCAGATTTAGTTGGTCCACGTCCGACCCGACGTCATTGAGATTCTCAATCGTGTCCTTGCCTGTTTCTTCGTCGATTTCGGGCTCGTTGCTACTTGAGGAAGCGGTCACCTGCCCCGATTGGCCCGCCACGCATATTTGAACGTCCGGGTCACAACCGTCGACGCTTTTTTTCTTGCTGTTTTTTCTGTTAACCTTCTCGTAGTCCGCCGCGGTAGTCCGGCCGTTGGCATTCTTCGCTCGGCCTTGGGCCTGCTGCATTCGGACCACCTTTCCGTGATACATCTTTCCTGCGTCGGTGCTCTGGCAGTTGAGGTCGCAGAGGTTATCCATCGTGGTCGTCAAAGTGTCGGTCTTATCCAAAATGCCTGTGACGGCGTCCTTAATGGCCTGCCCATTGCCTGACGCCGGACGGACCGCCAGAGCCGCGGCCGGGCCGAACGAAAGAGCTATCACGCAACTCAGAATCACACAATGATAATTAAGCATTAATTTGCCCTTCATGTTTTCCTCCTCGGGGCTGGACTCGAACGCAAAAGCAACTCAGGTGAGCTCAGCGCTCGCGCGCGGCGGGATGGCTGGCTTCAACACAATGACGACCGTCAGTGCACCAGCGTGGGCTCGGGAAGGATCAGCGGCACACAACTCCGCCGCACAGGCGGCTTGCGGGCCGTGCAATTTTGTCCGAATTCAACTCCGTATCAGTTCTGAGGCACCTATACACCATTTAGAAAGTAAACGCAAGCAATAATTCAATTCTAGGCTCTTGCCCACAATAAAAGACACGCGACTGCAATCCCAAATCCAAAATCGCAATTCCAAAATCAGAAATCCCGTCATCTTGTCCTGCCGACTTTTTGTCTCTTGTGCCGTGATGCGCCCGGGTATATAAGCTGCGCCAATGCGGCGGCACTCAAGTTGTTTCAACTATTGTAAATGCCGCGTGTGCCGGCATTGGCGTCGCACGGAAACGCTGCCGCCCGTCCCACGTTCTGCCCGGGGGTGAAGCGAGGCTGAGAGGACGGAGAGCAGTAGAGCCCTACGGGCCGCAGTTGACGCTGGTGATCGTCGAGCGTGAAACCATGAAGCAGGACGTGGTGGCCAACACGGCCAAGAAGACCGGCAAGCACTTCGGATTCGGACAGGAATGTACAAGGCATGTAACGAGGAGACTTCACAATGCGCAGAGAGACGCGGCGTGACTTTTTTCGTAACGTCGTGGCAGCTTCGATGACAGTGAGTGTTTCGAAACCCGCCAGCGCGTTGCTGCGGGGGGCATCTTTCGAGGCGGAACATGTGGTTGATCCCGAGCCTGGAGCCTACGCCCGAAAGGAAGGCCGACAAGTTATCTTAGGCAACGACAAGCTGAAAATTCGCTGGACAGAGCTCGAAGGGCAATACCGGGCCTGGAACGGCGGGGGAATTTGGTTTCACCGACCCGGCGCCTGGATGAAGATAGCCGACATGGCCGAGGGTGATGCGAGTGCGGTGGAGTGGACAAAGGTCAGCGAGTTGGGCGGGCAGCAACTTGATCCGGCAGAAATTGAAAGTGCGCTCCCCACTCAGATTAGAATAATCAAGAATGCGCCCGCAGAATCGGTAATTGAACTCTCCGATGAGACGCTGAGTTTCAAAGGAGTCGACTGGAGTGTCAAATCCACATGGAGCATTCGCGCGGGAGATGACAAATTATTCTGGCACTATCGTTTTACCCCCTCACAAGTCCCTGCAGAAAAACTGCTCCTGAATGTACGCTTTAATGTCTTGCCGCATCGGTTCAGGACGCTAACCTTGCCTTCCTGCTGTGGTTTTCACGAGGGCGTGGCCTACGCTATTTTCCCGACGAGAGATGATCCCTGGTGGATGCGGCTGGAGGGGTCCAAGCTGATTCACAACACGCAGTATCCGTTTAGCTACAAAGCGACCAAGCGTGCCGACAGGCAGAGCGTAATCGTAATCCAAGGGTATTTCCTTGCGGCCCAATGGGCGCCACAGGAGCTCCTGCATTTTCTTCAGAGCTACCTGGACCCCCAACCCGATGAGCTGCGTCGGAGTCCGATGGAGATCATGCAGGCGTCCTACGATTGTATTTCTCGCGCCTTCGCTGCAGGAGAATCGCAGAAGCTTTCCAGACCCGACGAAGGCGTCCTCGTGGGCAGTGTGACGGAAACTGGGTTCACTCACGTGCATATGAAGCACAGCCCCACCGCCTTTGACATCGGATTCAGCCTGGGTTGGAACGGTCAGGTGCTATCGCCTTTAATCGCCTACTCCAAGGAAACCGGCGACCCGAAAGCGAAGAACATGGCAGTTCGGATCGGAAACTGGCTGGCGCGGCACGGCCAGACGGATTACGGAGCGTTCCACGAAGTCTACGATCTGAAGTTGAATGAGGGAGCCGACTTCATCAACGAAGATTTGCTTTATAGTCACACCACCGCGCGCAACGCTGCCGAGATGCTGCGTCTCTACAAATTTACTAAAGACGAGGCGCACCTGCGTTCGGGCCTGAAGGCTTGCGACTGGCTGCTGAAGGTCCAGGAACCGAATGGCGGCGTTCAATGGAAATTTGTTGATTCGACGGGCGAAACGGAAGGTCCGCCTTCCTATGCGGCCGCGTCTGCTGAGGTGCTCAGTGCCTGGGCTGAGGCCTACGAAATTACCAAGGGTGAAAAATACTTGGATGGCGCCGGAAAGCTGGCGGATTGGGCTGAAAAGTCATTCGTGCGAACCGATGATTATGGAGGCTTCATAACCGATGATTTGTATTACCCCGCCACCACGAACGGCTTGAATCGCTGGGAAACTCCGAGTCCCACCGCGATTTGTTTTCTCATGGATGGTTTTCTGAGCCTTTATCGTGTGACAGGGGAGACACGATATCTCATAGTGGCCGAGAAGGCGGGCGAGTTTTGGGGTCTGTACCAATGGCTCTGGGAATTTCCGCAAGGCAGTCTGTTGCACAAGGTGAAAGGAACCACCCAGGCTTCCGGCGGGATGAACTATTGCATTGATCAGACCTTCGGGTCCGAACTCCCCCTTGAATTGGAGACGCTATTAAGCCTCTACGAAGCCACTCGCAAACGTTACTGGCTGAAACTCTTCCGCTTGGGACTCCCAAGGTTGGACGAATACCAATTCAGCGACAAGTCTAGCCCGCTTTACGGGTCGATGATGGAGGGCTGGAGTTTGACGAAAGACCGAATCACGCCAAAGATCCAGGGCAACATGCTCTTTACCAATAGAATTCCACTCATTTGCCTAAAGTATATGAAGGATTCTGGCGCCTCTCACTAGACCTGTAGTTTCAAAATCTGCCCCTTAGAGGATTGCCCTCAACGATACCGAGGAAGGCAAAGCCAAGAACCGCCGCGTGGAATTGCTCAACCCGTACGCACCCTTTCAGGTGACTTCCGCACCGCTTCTGGATTCGCATTTGTAGATACCCTTCAGCGAGGCGTCTCTGCTGCCTTACCCAACCGGACGCCTTGTCCACATCAGCGGGATATCCCACACACTGCCCTCCGATTAGTATTTCATCATTGCTTCCAACTCCTTGACTACAAAAGGGCTTTGGGATGAAGGCGGCCCAAGTGTTTGGCCATATTTGTGCTCTGTGAAAGCTCAGGCGGGAAGTGAAAACCCGACTACGCCGCGCATCCTTCCCGTGTTCGCTCAGGAAACGCCCCTCGCCATTGCTTGGGCCCGAATCACGTCGAAGCCAGGAGGCATAAACCGTGAAGAGAGTTGTCATTGTCGGAGCAGCGGGCCGGGACTTCCACAACTTCAACGTGGTCTTTCGGCGCAACCCGGATTATCGCGTGGTGGCTTTTACGGCAACGCAGATCCCCGGCATTGCCGGCCGCCGCTATCCCGCCGAGCTGGCCGGGCCGCTTTATCCCGAAGGCATTCCCATCGTCGAAGAGTCCGGACTGGAAGAGGCCATCCGGCGCCAGGCTGCGGACATTGTTGTCTTTTCATATAGCGACATTTCCCATCAGGCGGTGATGCACTTAGCTTGCCGCGCGGTAGCTGCCGGAGCTGATTTCTGGCTGCTGAGTACGGCGCAGACTCAGCTTATCGCCACGGTTCCGGTGGTGTCCGTCTGCGCGGTGCGGACCGGCTGCGGCAAAAGCCCCGTTTCGCGGCGCGTGGCGCAATTGCTGCGCGAAAACGGCTGGCGGCCG
>JAHEKS010000083.1 GCA_024638215.1 Acidobacteriota bacterium
CGTGCTCAGTTTTGTCAATACCCGAATTGAGTATCCATGCTGCGCAAACATTGCCGTGGCACCTCGCTGGTCGTTGTCGGATGGACGCCTGGTCCATCCGAAGCAGAGTCTTGCACTCAGCGGGCCATTGGGCCTGTGCAGAGAGAACTCTTGCCTCTTACGCCCGCTCACGGGTTCAAACGAAGGGTTAGAATCGCTGGAATCAGTCTCTCTGACCCCGCACGGGCGAGAGTCCTGAACCTTTTGAGACATTGGGCTGGACCTTTTAGGGCAAGTTGATCGAAGAGGAGGAGACTGGCGAGTTGGCGTGTCAGTCATGAACCTCCGGCCGGTGATCACGGGTTTTCTTGACCACTCCTTCAGGCGCTAAACGGGCGCGACTCGGCCTTCTCTCCAACAATAACAAAATGCGCGGGTATGCTGTTTGCGTTGGTCTTGCTCGACGTGCACCAAAGGTCAAGCGTTTTGCCCTGACGGAGCCTACGGATTGAGCGACCCTATCTGATGCTCCAGTCCAGTCTGTTTGGAACATGGTTTGCAAATGCACAAAGCGTCCCTCTCCAGGGGACCGAGTTCAAATTTCCGCGGAGGAGCAGATTCGATGAAGGTCAAGAAGGAAATCTCGAGGTTGATCCCTGTACTTGCGATGGTGTTTCTGTCGTTGCCGTTATTCGGCGCCCCACTTCCTACGGGCGCCACGAGAAAGGAAACTCTCTCGCACAAGCAGGTTCAGTGGCTGGTCGGGCATGCAGAAACACCAGCACAGCATGCGCAACTGGCTGCGTACTATCGTCAACAGGCTGACCATTGTTTCAAACAGGCCAAAGAACACAATGAAATGGCGGCGACTTATCCCAAGCTCGATGCGAGCAAAGTGGGCGACCGGGGCAGCATCGCTGGCGAAGGACATTGCCGCTATTGGTCCGAAGTCTACACCAAACGCGGGCAGCAAAATGAAGCCTTAGCGGCCGTCCAGGAGAAGATGGCCCAAGGGACGGCTGCCGAGAGATGATGGCCTCATCTTCCGCCAACTGGGCCTCGTTCCCGGCCGAGGCCCGGTGGGGCTCCCTGATTGGGGTAGTTGTGACTGGCAAAGATGAAATCCAGACGCCACATGGTAGTACGTCGGCTTGCGCGCGCGGTATTGAAAGATCATCCGACCTTTTCGTGGTGCAAGAAAAAGACAATTCGAAGCGGCCGGCAAGCGCTACGAGCCCCTGAAGGCCGTGCAGGTTAGACGGCGAATCGCGCCAAGAGGGAGAGACTCGATATGTCTGTCGCCCGAGGAAGAGTGCTTCTGGTAGATGATGATCCGAGCGACCTCGAATTCTTCGGCCATATTCTCGGAGCCTGCGGTTATGAAGTCCTGTTCTGTGCTTCCTTCCCAGAAAGTTTGGATCTTCTTGCTCAGGAGGCCCTCGACTGCGTAGTCGTGAGCCAAGGGAGCCAAGCCTTCGAGGGCAGGATTGTTGTGGAATGTGCTATCGAGCACGACCGCGATCTGCCGGTACTTGTTCTGGCCCGGTGCTTGGACATGAGGTCTTACCTGGAGGCAATGCAGTTAGGCGCCGCAGACTACTTGGAGAAGCCGGTTTCACCAGAACAGATTGAATGGGTCGTTGGGACCCATGCGCGGCGCCGCCCTGTGGCAGCTTGATCCTTGGTTTAACTCCAAATTTGTGAGGAATGGCCCGACCCCTCGCTACGGGGGAGAGAAAGGGACTCGTTTGCGAGCGTGAACGTCGTGGTAGAATTTGATGCGCATGGAGAGTTCCAGGTTTTCACATATAGATAAGGTCAAGATTTGGGGGATCGTGCTCAGCCTGTGCGCAATCACGACGGCGCACTATGTAGCAAACATTCATGATTTGTATTGGCACTCCATATTTCAGAGAGCTTACTATGGACCCATTGTCGTTGCGGCGCTATGGTATGGCCGGCGGGGCGGGTTGCTCACAGCCTCCCTGGCAACGCTGCTCTATCTCCCTCACGTTATTATCACTTGGCACGGTCTTCCTACCTACCAGGTGGATAAATATGCAGACATCATTCTATTTTTTGCATGCGGTGGGGTGACGGGAATCTTGTCTGATCAGCAGAGAAAGCAACGAGACCGGCTACAGGAGACTGCAAAGCAGCTCAGTGAAGTCAACGCAGAGCTTCAGCGGTCTTTTGAGAGCCTGCGACGCACGGAGCGTCTTTCTGCTCTGGGCAGACTGTCAGCCGGGCTTGCCCATGAGCTTCGAAACCCCCTCAGCGCTATCCAAGGCGCTTTTGAGATTGCAACGCGACTCGACTCAGACCCCGAGCGACGTGAGGAATTCAGGGCTATCATAAAGAAGGAACTGATCCGCCTCAATGACATGCTGAACCACTTTCTGGCGTTTGCCCGTCCTGAAGCTCCCCGGCGCAAGCCGACGTCGGTCCAGGACCTGATGGAAGAGACGTGTTCTCTGGTGTCAGGCTCAGTATCCAGCCGGCACATCGATGTGCACTGCAAGAAACCGGACTTCCCGCTGCCAGTGGTCTCCTGCGATCCAGGGCAGATTAAGGAGGTCATGCTCAATCTAGTGCTTAATGCAGGGGAAGCAATGTCGGAGGGTGGAGAAATTGAGCTGTCGGCCACCAGGCAAACCGACGCGCTTATCATCAGTGTGAAGGACCAGGGAACTGGAATTGCTGAGGAGCAGTTGCAGCAGATCTTTGATCCTTTCTATAGCACCAAGGCCAACGGTACGGGGCTTGGCCTCTCAATTGCTAACCGGATTATGGAACAACACGGCGGCAGGATTGAAGTAAGCCGGAACCCGGACCGGGGAATGACTTTTTCCCTGGTCCTTCCGTTGGAGCCGGCAGAGGTAATCGGATCATGACGGCTAATCCCTCGATGAAGAGCAAGAGAGTCCTCCTCGTAGATGACAACGAGAGCCAACGCCGCGTTGGCGAATTTTGGCTCAAGGAGGAAAAGTATGAGATCGTTACAGCCGCGAATGCGGAAGAGGCTCTTCAATTAACCGGCAAGAGCCGATTCGATTTGGTCATTTCGGACATCAAGATGCCCGGACTGAGTGGGATTGAATTGCTGGAGCGGCTACGCGAAGAGTCGCCGGGTGTGCCGGTCATCCTGGTGACGGCTTATGGGACCGTCAACGATGCGGTGACAGCGATGAAATTCGGCGCGTTCGACTATGTGTTGAAGCCCCTGACCAGCGACGCGCTCAAGATCGCGGTCACCAAAGCTCTTGAACATGGTCAGCTCGTTTCAGAAAACCAGTACCTCCGCGCGTTCGCGGAGAAAACGTCCAAGTTTGAGAGCCTGATCGGTCATTCCAAAAAGATGGTCGAATTGTTCGAGATGGCGGCCCAGGTCGCTCAGCGTGATTCGACCGTCCTGATCACCGGAGAGTCCGGGACGGGGAAGGAGCTGTTGGCGAAAGCTATCCATCTGAACAGTCCCCGGCGGCGCGGTCCCCTCGTGGTCGTCAACTGCGGCGCCATTCCTGAGAATCTCATCGAGTCGGAGCTTTTTGGGCATAAAAAGGGTTCCTTCACGGGGGCCGTTGCGGATAAGACGGGGAAGTTCGAAGCCGCGAATGAGGGATCCGTGTTTCTAGACGAAGTGAGCGAACTGAAGCCCGGGTCGCAGGTGCGATTGTTACGCGTCATTCAAGAGCGCGAAGTGGACAAGATCGGCGAGACCAAGCCGATCAAGGTTGACGTCCGCATCATCGCTGCCACAAACCGGAATCTAAGCAACATGATCGAAGATGGCTCATTCCGCGACGATTTGTATTACCGGCTGAGTGTGGTCACAATCCAGGTTGCGCCGCTCCGTGATCGCCGCGAGGACATCCCTCTGCTCGTCGAACATTTCCTGAGCAAGTTCAGCGAACGTTACCAACTGCCTGTCCGGCATTTCCATCCACAAGCCTTGGAGACGCTGGAAACCTACAACTGGCCCGGCAATGTGCGGGAACTCGAGAATGTTGTCAAAAGCGCGGTCGTAATGAGCAAGAAGGAAGAATTAACCCCCGGGGATTTGCCTGAAAATATTCGAGGACAAGAGAGGCGAATTGCCAAAATCTACCTCGAAATTCCCGACGAGGGGATCAACCTGGAGGATGTTGAAAAGGAGCTTCTACTCAAAGCGCTCGAAAAAGCGGAATGGAATCAGTCCAAGGCGGCGCGCTACCTGGACATTACACGCAAGACCCTTCTCTATCGAATGGAAAAGTATGGCCTGACTGCTCCGAGCGGCTCAGCGCCTGAATCTGCCTCGGACGTGGACGCTTAAGCGCTGGCGCGGGTTCCTGCACTTCCGAGCAGCTCACTCACCTAGTCTTTCAACCTTCCGACAAGGGCGGCGACGCTTCTGTTCCTGCGCGGATCATTCTGCCAACTCAAACTCTCGCATATTTGCAGGGTAGAAGATCGAATGAGTATGCTCCTTATTGATTCATGGTGCGGCCATTCGGATCGTCGCGATGTGCAGCTCGCTGGTCCTCTCGTCAAGTAAACCAGCCACCATAACTCTCTGGGCGGCGAATCTTTCGGCTGCCAGCTGGTTGCTGATGACGAAGGCGTGTCCATCTTCACTAAGAGCGTACTTCGCGCCGTTGGACCCGACGCATGACCTGACGCAGCTCGCGCTGGGCAGACTGCCCTTGTGGATGGCGCCGCAGATCGAGTCAGTGATCACTCCAGAGAAGTTCTGCAATGGAGCGCCACTTGACGGCCGTAATTTCTTCGAGCTCGAAAGACTGCCGTAAATCAGGGCCGATATCACAACAGCCCCCGCAACAGTCGCCACAGCGGCGGGTCGAAGCAAGATGCGCTCTCCTGCCAGCAGACGTAGTCGCGGTCCCAAACGCTCGATCAGCCGCCGGCCAGACAAGAATCCAGTCTTATGGTCGGACACACCGACCTGAACGAGACTCGAACCAGCCTTGAGGCGTGCGGGAAGTGGCTGCGGGCCGACGATTTCGTTGGTAGCGCACACGATTCCTCGCAGTAGGATTGCGTCGCCCTTGATTGTCACCTCTGGATTGAGGTCTCTGGTACCGCGATACTGCGCCAATGCGGCTTGAATTGAATAGCTCAGGTTTGCAGGAAAGCGCACGGGGAAAGTCCCTCCGTCGGCAGCCGGCAGGACTGCACTCAGAACGACCGCATCGCCTTCGGTCGTCACATTAATGTCGAGGTGTCTGGTCTCGGGGTGTTGTGCCATTGCTGCTCGAATCGTTGTGCGAAGACGCCAGCCCTCAAGCAACTTCAGATCTGCATTAGTCGGTTGGAATTGAGCCAAGCCCTCGATCATTTCACGGACCATCGCGCAGACTTGGTCAAATCCGAGCTCGTCGAGGTTGATCACCAGCCCAGGTCCATAGGGCCCGGTCCCATAGAGGTATTTCTGCCATCGATTTCGTCTGCGCTCGGCTTTAGCGAGATATTTGCCGGCCTCGGCGGTGGTCAACTTCATGCGTTGTTGGGCCAACGAAAGCCTGGAATCGTTCGAGACCTTAATATAGAGGCGGCGAATATGTCTCGCTTTTATGTTGAGGAGATCCGCCGCAACCCCATAGCAGACCACGTTCCCCTCTCGGATTTCTGTCGCGAGCGCTGCTTGGAGCTGTAGCACTTGGGCGTATTTGGAGCGAACGAAGCGGTCGAGAAAATGAGGCGCTTTCTCACATGTGCGTTGCAATTTCTCGCGATCACCGCCCCATGCGGAGGCTCGCTCCACAAGAATCCTGGCATCTACAAATCGGAATCCGAGTCTTGAGGCGAGTGTCTCCGCAAATTCCTGGCCGCAAGTATAGTCGTCGTCGACGATGCTAATGGTCCACATCGGACTACTCCTGTCGCGATTACCCGCTTCTCATTAGGCCGAGCACGTTGGAGGCCATTGCTGTGGAACTCGACCCTGCCCTGCTATCGCAACGCCCCATCACGTGACCACCACACGAGGTCATGTTTTTTGGTGCCTGTGGCACCGCCTATGCGCCGATGATAGTTGGCATCTGGCCCCTTTCAGGCACATGTGTGTGCCTAATGAGGCAGCAGACGTCCTCGATGCACCTTTGACCTCTCGAAATGAAGTACTACCTGTGAATCCCGCGGGGTGCTTTCCGGGATCTTCACGCCTCCGAATCCGAACGGAGCGCGTCCTGCAAAGAGGAAGAAAGGGCACAAGGGTCGTGCTAATCGCTTCACTCTATTGTCCTTCACAGGGCCTTTTCTTTCATGTCTGCCTTTGCTGCTCGTAGCCAAAATCAGCATTGGACACTGCTCGGCCGAGTTTGGAACCTCACATGCCATTTCATTCGCGTGATGCGATACCTCAACATCAACACCTCGCATGGGGGAGATTCGGCAGACGGCACCGGCCTGGCGGTCGGATTTGCACGAGGAAAATCTGAATGAAAACTAACTTTCTTCTTCTTCTCATTTTATCTGGGTTAGCGGGATTCCCTGGTTCGTCGTGGGGGAGTATGCTTACCACAACCCAAAGGCCCTTGACAAGCGCGAGCGTTCCCGCAGAAAAGGCACTGGTCCTCACCGTCGCGGCAAGGACAACGGAGCCAGCGGAGAGCCTGAGTCCCACCGGCCCTTCTCGGATGTCCACCGAACCCGCGGTTGCTCCCTCGAGTTGGACAGCAGAAGCGCGGCTACGCCATGGCCTTGGTTCGGTCGCCGGGACCCTGAGAATTGATACCAATGGGATTGAGTTTGAGTCCCCGAAGAATACCTCTCTTCACTGGCCATTTGTCGAGATCCAGACCTTAGACCTTTCCCCACGCCGACTCATTATTACGAGTTATGAAAAGGGCGGACGCTATCGTCCAGGAGTTCGGCGCTATCGCTTCGACTTAAGCACCGAAATGCCTTCAGCCGTGGCCGCCCAACTTGCCCGAGAAGTCGGGAAGCCGGTGCGCAACGGAAACCCTGAACCGGATTCACCGGCCATTGCGACGATCCCAGCCCGGCATCGCTCCGGGTTCGGAGGAACGATCAGCAACGGAGTTCTGCGATTCGGAAAAGCAGGTATTGAATACATTACTCCAACGACTAAAGACAGTCGAAGCTGGCGCTGGGCTGACATCCAGACACTATCCGGCCTTGATTCCTACCGATTCGTCCTCTTTGGGCATCGGGAGACCTACACTTTCGACCTCAAGAAGCCGATGGCGCGGAGTTTGTTGGATCGCCTTACCGACGAGGTTTATGCCCACAGTGTGAATGGTCCGCACTCCACCGACGAGGCGGGCCAATGAAGAGAGAACCGAGGAATGCACAACGGAAATCCCCGATTGACCTCGACCATCTTGGCCGCAGAGAGACGAGCGGAAAGAGCGTGGGCCGGACCGCATTGCAATGGCTTTGTCTAGCCTTGCTGGCTGGTCTTTTGTTTCCGGGCTCTGTCTTGGGCCAGATATCAGCGAGTTTACAACAGCATTCGGAGACCAGCCTAACACCTCCGGCGAAGGGGAATCAAGGAGCGGATCGCGATGAGAAGGCCTCTCCGTCTGCTCAAGCCTCAGGGCAGACTGTAAATCTGGATGAGCTGACTCGGATGGCTCTCGAAAAAAATCCTGCGATTCAGAGCGCGTGGCGCCGGGTGCAGGCGCTTAAGGCTCGCATACCGCAGGCCAGGTCGCTGCCCGATCCGATGGTTTCCGCAGGATGGATAGGCGATATTGCGCCATTCGACGTCCAAGAAGGCTTTCCACCCAGCGCGCGCAACTTCACTGCGTCGGAGGACATTCCCTTTCCAGGAAAGCTGAAGTTGCGCGGACAAGTGGCCGACCGTCAGGCGGAAGCCGCCTGGTGGGATTACGAGGCTACCCGCCGCAAGGTGGTTTCAGAAGTGAAAGCTGCCTACTACAACTACTTCTACTACGAAAGGGCGATCGAGATCACCGAGAAGAACAAAGATCTGCTGGAAAAACTCACCCAGATTGCAGAAGTCCGCTACAAGGTTGGCAAAGGCATAGAGCAGGACGTGCTGCGCTCGCAGGTGGAACTCTCGCGTTTGCTCCAGCAGCTTACTGTGCTGCACCAGGAAGACGAAACCGCTCGCGTACGGCTGAATACGCTTCTCTACCGTGATCCAGAGGCTCCTCTGCCTCCTGCGGCGCCTTTCGAGCAAGCAAAGTTTCCCTATACCCTCGAATCGCTTTATGCGATGGCGCGGGAGAACGATCCCGGGTTGCAACGCGACGCGCGAATGATCGAAGGGAGCGAATATGCGGTTAAGCTGACCCGCAAGGCTTACAATCCCGATTTCCGCGTGGCTTATACCTACCAGCAACGGCCCATGCTGCGCGATTCGAGTGGCTTTTCGATCGGCATCAACATTCCCATCTTCTACAAAACGAAACAGCGTGAAGGGGTCATTGGAGCCAGCCAGGAAATGACCGCCGCACGCCGCAACCTCGATGACCGGAAAACAGAGGTCAACTTCCAGGTGAAGTCACAGTACCTGGCAGCCAAGGCCGCTGCCGATCTGGCGCGGCTGTACTCGCAGGCGGTAGTGCCGCAATCCAGCCTCGCTCTGGAATCCTCGATGTCGGCCTACGAGGTCGGCAAGGCAGATTTTCTGACCATGCTCGACAACTTCCGCACTGTTCTGGACTACGAGATGGGCTACTACCGCGAACTGAGTGACTACCAGATCGCACTCTCCCGCCTCGAACCCTTGGTGGGGATCGAACTGACGAAATAGGAGAAAGGCAATGGAACATTTCATAGAGAAGAAATCAGTGCTCGCGGGCGGCGCGATCTTTCTAGTGGGGATTCTGGTGGGGTTGTTTATCGGCTACGGGCCGCGTCTCAGGGGCTGGATTCGAAGCCGTCGCCCCTCCGATCCTCAGCAAGCCGCCACAAGCAAGACTGCGGCTCAACGCTCGTCCTCGAGTTCGGCGACGAAGGGGATGAGTATGCCTCAGGATGGGAAGGACGAGACTCCGATGGCAAGTATGCAAAACATGGCACCGGGCACTGTCATGCTCAACCCTTCAACACAACAATTGATCGGAGTTCGCTACACAGAGGTTCGTCGTGCGCGGATGGAGAGGACGATTCGAACGGTGGGGCTACTCCAGATGGACGACACCAAGATCTCCCGCGTGCACGTGAAGATCGCGGGCTGGATCGAAAAAGTCTACCTGGATTATGTAGGCAAGTTGGTCAAGAAGGGGCAGCCGCTTTTCACGTTGTACAGCCCCGACTTGGTTTCGACTGAAGAAGAATACCTCATCGCCCGCCGAGGACAGAAGTATTTGGGGAACTCTTCTTACGCCGAGGTGGCGGCAGGAGCCAATTCGCTGCTTGAAGCAGCGCACGACAGGCTTCGCCTCTGGGATGTTACCGAAGCGCAAATTCACAAATTGGAGGAAACAGGCAAAGCAGAGCGGGATTTGACGCTTTATTCCCCTATCAACGGCTTCGTCATGAGCCGGA
The DNA here is from genome assembly GCA_024638215.1 of Acidobacteriota bacterium. Classification (GTDB taxonomy): domain Bacteria; phylum Acidobacteriota; class Terriglobia; order UBA7540; family UBA7540; genus JAHEKS01. The sequence goes on from JAHEKS010000083.1 coordinate 9,463, forward strand.
ATGCCTATGAACAGACCTACGTGACGCCTCAGACTGAACTCTACGACATCGCCGATCTCTCAACCATTTGGGTCTACGTGGACATTTACGAGTACGAGGCTCCCTATGTCCACGTGGGGCAGCCTGCTAGCATGCAATTGAGTTATTTCCCCGGGAAAACATATCGAGGGAGCGTCACCTATGTTTATCCCACGCTGGACCCGAAAACGCGGACCATCAAGGTTCGCTTGGAGTTTCCCAATCCGGGCTTCGCGCTAAGGCCCAACATGTACGCCGACGTGGAGCTCAACGTGGATTATGGCGTCGAGACACTCGTTCCAAGCGAGGCCGTGCTGAATTCGGGAACAAGGCAGGTCGTGTTTGTTGCGAAACCCAACGGTTACTTCGAGCCTCGCGAGATCAAGGTTGGCGATCAGTTCAATGGGGAGACGGTGGTACTGGCCGGGCTCAAGCCAGGTGAAAAGATCGTTGCCTCAGGCAACTTCTTGATTGATTCGGAGAGCCGGCTGGGCGCCGCCATGCAGTCCATGATGGCCAGCATGCCCGGAATGTCCCCGAAGAAGAAGTGAGAGGTTGATTGTGAACCATAGACCTATCATCACCGCTACACTCGCCACCGCGCTGCTGCTTGCGGCTAGCGCGGGCGCTTGGTATCTGCTACGTGGCCGCACTCCCGCTTATTGTCAGCTTTCTGGCAGGCCAATCCACGCCCACATGCTCACCGTCGTGCGTGTTAACGGACAGACGCGCTACGCCTGCTGCGCTCGCTGCGCGCTGACACTTCAACAGCAAACGGGAACGCGCGTCCAGATTCTGCGTGTAACGGATTACATTTCTGGCCGCGCGATTCCCGCCGAAAAGGCTTACTTCGTTGACGGAAGCCAGGTAGAAGTTTGCAGTTCTCCGCGGATGGTGAGTGAAGAGGAGCGGATCCCCTATGCACGGTTTTTTGACCGCTGCGCGCCGAGTCTGATCGCGTTTGTCGATGAGCAGCAGGCACGCGCTTTTGTGGCTCAGCATGGCGGAGCCTTAAAACAGCTCGATGAGCTGGAGCGCGAGATTACACCCAAAGGCCCGGGAGTGAAGACACCATGATTGAAAAGATCATCGAATGGAGCAGCAAAAACAAGTTCTATATCTTCCTGGGTGTCATCATTGCCGTGGCCTGGGGGCTTTGGGCGCTCAAGAACACGCCCCTTGACGCTATTCCTGATCTTTCCGATGTACAGGTGATTGTGTTTACCGAATGGCCGGGCCGCAGCCCGGATCTGGTGGAAGACCAAGTAACCTACCCGATCGTGACCGCGCTGATCTCTGCTCCGCATGTAAAAGTGGTTCGGGGTTACTCCTTCTTCGGACTGTCATTCGTTTATGTGATCTTCCAGGACGGCACAGATATCTACTGGGCGCGCTCGCGGGTTGTCGAGTACATGCAGGGAGTGCAAGGCAACCTGCCGGAAGGCGTTACGCCCACACTTGGTCCGGACGCCACGGGCGTCGGCTGGGCTTACATGTACGCGCTGGTGGACAAAACGGGCCGCCACGATCTCGCCCAATTGCGCACTTTGCAGGACTGGTACGTCCGCTATTGGTTGGAGGCCGTGCCCGGTGTCTCCGAGGTGGCAAGCGTAGGCGGTTTCGTTAAGCAATATCAAGTGGATATCAACCCGGACACGCTGCTCGCCTACCACCTTCCCCTTAATCACGTGATTGCGGCCATTCGGCGAAGCAATAACGATGTCGGGGGAAGAGTAGTCGAGTACACGGGGCGTGAATACATGGTGCGAGGCCTCGGCTATATCAAGCATGTCGCGGACCTTCAGAAAGTGGTCGTGGGCACGAACGGCGACGGGACTCCCATCTTTCTTCGCGATGTGGCAGACGTTCACTTGGGGCCGGACATGCGCCGGGGCGCGGCGGACCTGAACGGCCAAGGCGACGTGGTCGGCGGCGTGGTCGTCGTACGTTACGGCGAAAACGCGCTGGCGGTGATCAACCGCGTGAAACAGAAGATTGCCCAGATCAAAAGCGCCCTTCCTAAGGGCGTGGAACTCGTTCCTGTTTACGACCGGTCGGACCTCATTCTGCGATCCATCGCAACCCTCAAGGAAAAACTTCTCGAAGAAATCATTATCGTCAGCCTCGTCTCCCTGTTCTTTCTTTTCCACGTGCGCAGCGCACTCGTGGCCATCCTGACGCTCCCCGTCGCGATCCTCATGATGTTCATCACCATGTACTACATCCACCTGAACTCCAACATCATGTCGCTGAGCGGCATTGCCATTGCCATCGGGGCCATGGTGGACGGCGCTATAGTGATGATCGAAAATGCGCATAAACGCCTCGAAAAATGGGAAGCTGAGGGCCGCCAGGGAAGCCGCGATTTCGTCGTCATCGAGGCTGCCAAAGAAGTCGGGAAGCCACTCTTCTTCTCCTTATTGATTATCGCTGTATCGTTCATTCCAGTTTTCACACTCCAAGCTCAGGAAGGGCGGCTCTTCAAGCCTCTGGCCTATACAAAGACTTTTTCCATGTTTTTCGCCGCCTTGCTTTCGGTGACGCTAGTGCCGGTACTGATGCTGCTCTTTATTCGGGGCAAAATTGCGCCGGAGGGGAAGAATCCGATCAACCGCTTCTTGATCTGGGTATATAGGCCCTTCGTGCACTTGGCCTTGAAATTCCCCAAGACGGTCCTTCTTCTCGCGGTCGTGGCCATCGCTGTGACCGTACCCGCCTTCCGGCGTCTCGGATCTGAATTTATGCCTCCGCTTTACGAGGGCAGCCTCCTTTATATGCCTTCAGGACTTCCTGGAACGTCCATCACCAAGGCATCCGAGCTGATCCAGATTCAGGACAAGATCATCAAGACGTTTCCAGAAGTGCTTTCGGTTTTCGGCAAGGCGGGGAGGGCGCGCACCTCAACGGACCCGGCGCCCCTCTCGATGAGTGAAGCCACCATTATGCTTAAGCCGGAGAATGAATGGCCCAAGGGCATGACACCGGAAAAGCTCGTGAACCAGATGGACGCCGCCCTGAAAATTCCCGGCATCTCCAATTCCTGGACGATGCCCATCAAAGGGCGCATCGACATGCTCTCAACCGGGATCCGCACCCCGATCGGCATCAAAATATTTGGCTCCGACCTGAACGTAATCCAGGGAATTGGGGAACAGATCGAAGACGCCCTGCGTGAAATGCCCGGCACCCGTAACATATACGCCGAGCGCGTGGTGAGCGGATACTTCGAGGACTTTAAGATTGATCGCGACGCCATCGCCCGCTACGGGCTCACGGTAGGGGACGTGGAAGACGTCATTGAGACGGCCATCGGCGGCAGGAACATCGCTACGACCGTCGAAGGCCGTGAACGTTTTCCAATTGATGTGCGCTACCTGCGCGATTATCGCACGGATCCCCAGGAGCTTGACCGCGTTCTGGTTGCGACGCCGAGCGGCGCCCAGGTGCCCATCACGCAGCTCGCAACCATCCATTTGACCACTGGTCCACCCGTCATCAAAACAGAGGACGGGATGCCGTTGGGCTATGTCTATGTCGACGTCGCCGGCGTGGACTTGGGCAGTTATGTCAAAAAGGCGATGCAGGTCGTCAATCAGAAGGTAAAGCTCCCGGCCGGCTACTATCTCGAGTGGAGTGGGCAGTGGGAATACATGCAACGTGCCAAAGAAACACTGGAATATGTTGTTCCCCTGACGCTTCTGATCATTCTGGTTCTCCTCTATTCCAATTTCAAATCCGGCATCAAGACTCTGATCGTGATGCTTTCACTGCCTTTTGCTCTCGTGGGTGGTATATGGCTGCTTTTCATTCTCGGATACAACACCAGCGTCGCGGTCTGGGTGGGGTTCATTGCCCTCGCAGGGGTCTCCTCGGAGATTGGTGTGGTGATGATCGTGTATCTCGATGAAGCTTACGATCGGCGGATGAGGGAAAAACAAATGAATGGCCACGACGACCTGCGGGCTTCGGTGATCGAAGGGGCTGTCATGCGGGTTCGTCCTATTGCCATGACGGCAACGGCGATCATCGCAGGATTGCTGCCCATCATGTGGAGCCGCGGCGCCGGCGCCGACGTAATGAAGCGGATCGCAGCGCCGATGGTAGGCGGCATGGTGACTTCTACGATCCTCACGCTTATCGTGATCCCCGTGATTTACGGTATGTGGCGGGGGTGGCAAATAAATCGCGCGGCCAGAGCGCAAGAAGCAAATCGGTAGGTGGGGAGTCCTACTTTTTCTGACGGAACCGGGGAGAAGGCGTATGGAAGTCTTGCCGGAAAGCAGCAGACGCAGAGGGTGTTCCTGATATGAGATGTCTCGTGGCTTGAGGTGAGAGATGAAAAAGAGAAAAAGTAAGAAGACACATACTCGGGAGATTAGTCTTGTCCTGTTGGCGGCAGCTGTGGCAGGCACGATGTTTTGGGCGAGTCGTCGCGAATCCCCAGTGGCGGGATCGAAAGGAGGGGCGAAAACCTTAGATTCGTTGACCTCGAGTCCGGCAACTCCCGGGACGGGCAAGGCTGCGATCCCACCTTACTTTGACAGCGCAGAAGAGGCGAAACCTTTCCCGAAGCTGTTGCCGGCAACATACTTCAGTAACACTCCGCTGGTAGCCCGCGCTTACCGGGCCGCTGCTCTTATTCCTGAAGTAGTTGCCCAACAACCTTGCTACTGTTTCTGCGACAGGTACGGCCATCGGAGTCTACTCGACTGCTATGCTTCAAATCACGCGGCAGGTTGACTGCTTTGCATCAAGGAGGTTCTCCTTGCAAAGCAGATGACCAAACAGGGGAAAACACCTGCAGGAATTCGCGCAGGTATCATCCGGGGGGAGTGGCGAGACGTATCTCTTGATCAGAAATAGCTGCCAGAGGTTTGACGTTCACCGCGGTAGCTTGCGCAAGCGGTAGTAATACTACGGTGTTTCGCAAATAATCATTTCCGCATGACAATTGGCCCTCAGGTGAGGCAGGTGGTTTGATGTGAGAAGGAATGTGAAGGCCCTGAAACAAAGGAGACAGTTGTGGCGGACAGTAGCCGTAGTTCTCCTGGGGTTTGGGTTCGTGGGGGTGTTGTCCTGGTATGAGGGAAGGAGGGCCCTGAAGGCCGAAAGTGAAAGCAGGTCGGTGCCGCCTTATAAGTGTCCGGCAATGGCAGGAACAATTCCTCCGCTAGTTCCTGCAAACCATTTCAGAGACAACCCCCTTGCACAGCGCGCCTATCGGATAGCGGCAGAAATCCCTACAATCGTCGCTCAACAACCATGCTACTGCCACTGTGAAAAGCTCCGGCATGAGAGCTTGCTCGATTGTTTCACTTCAGATCACGCGGCGAACTGTCTTATCTGCATCGAGGAGGTGCTGCTTGTCCACCGGATGAACAAGCGAGGCTCGAAAGTGGAAGAAATACGCAATGCGATCATTCATGGAAAATGGCGAGACGTGGACGTCTCCATGGTCTCGAAATGAAATTGAGCATGAACGAGTCATCGAGTCCGATTGGGGAAGGGTTTTGATGCGCATTAACTGTGACCGAGCGACGGCTTCGCTCCCTAACACGCTTCAAGTCGCACTTCGCCTCGCGATGTTATCTTGCCTCCTACTCGTGTCAGGGCAGTTGTTTTCAGCGGACAAAAACTCGCAAGCATCCTATCCTGCAGACAACATGACTGCGGAACCTGTTGCCCCACCAGCCGCCACTTCGACGGAAATTATGGATGCAGCTTTGAATGCTCTCGATGCCACCGTCCGGGATGACGAGTACGGGGCGAAGTTCTTGCGTTCTCGACGAGACATACCGTTTCAGTCGGTGAATTCCGATCAAATCGGATTGTTTCCGCGGCAAACGACAGTTGCAGGCGAAGAATGGAACGAACTCATTTCCCTTCCTAACGTCCAGGTTGATTATTGGCAGCGTTATTTCTTAAATGGCGGCCGGTTACGGCTGATGACCGCCGCCAATAAACTCGGGATCCTGCGCTTGCCGGCCGAGGGGATCATTGAGCGGGCCGGCCTTCCAAAGAACCTGATCGTAGTCGCCTTCGTTGAAAGCGGATTTGATCCGACGGCTGTTTCTCCCAAGGGCGCTACCGGGCTTTGGCAGTTCATGCCTGCTACCGCAGCTCGTTATGGGCTCGAACAAGGCAGTTGGAGTGACGAGCGAATGGATTTCGAAAAATCAACTCACGCAGCCGCCAAATATCTCGCTGACCTGCATCGGTTCTTTGGTGATTGGTTGCTGACGCTGGCTGCCTACAACGCGGGTGAGGAAAAGGTCCGTGAGGCCATCTCGAAGGGCGGAACGCACGATTTCTGGGCGCTCTCCCGATTGGGACTCTTGCCGCGGGAGACGCAAGAGTATGTTCCCGAAGTTCTGGGGGCAGTGCGCGCTTGGGGGGAGGCTGTGGGGGCTGAGGATTCATCCCTCCAGAGCCCGACGCGGGGATCTCTCAAGGATCAGACGTGGGTCTACGCAGTGGCTGGAGTGAATTGAATGCAGCCCCCATAATTTTCCCATCCGAGTAGGCACGGGCAAAACTCAACTGAATCCGCTGAAACTCCGCGCCCCACCTTCCATTCGGAGGTGCACCGATGAGAGAAGGCCTCCTCCTAAGACCTCAGGTCGTTCCCCAAAATCCCGCTGAGCCCTATCGGGCACAGGGGTTGGTCCCTTTCGGGCAGCATCCTTGGCTTTCAATACGATCTTTAGCAGGCGGCGCTGGTGAAACGCGGTTTATCAGGCCGAATATGGATCGAGAAGCGCGCCAAGCCTGCCCTGGCGTCGGGACTCCATTGGCTCCCAAGGGTTGAAAACCAAGTAGTTTCAGGCCGCGGAGGCTGTAATCTTTCGTTATTCTGTCGCCCTAGATCACCTTCCAGACCTTCGTATTTCTTCGTCGGCTTCACTAATGACAAATCCGAACGCTCTTTGTCAGGTGGCAGGCGACTTGCTGTTAAGTAGTTTGGCTGAAGCCCAGGTCCTATGAACGGGACTCTCAGGGAGGTGAGCCATGAAGGAAATTAAAGCCTACATCGGACGCTGCTGTGTGAATCAGGTTGTGGACGAACTCGAAAAGGCCGGCGCACCGGGAATCACCATCGTGGAAATTCATCCTGTCGGCTACGGCTACGAGCCGAACTATTTCGAAGTGCGCTTCGAGGATGCCTATAAACGCTATGGTTACTTGCGAATCGTCAAGCTGGAAGTGGTTTGTGCCGACCGCGACGTTGCCCGTCTGGTTCAAGCGATCTGCAAGTGCTGCCGGACAGGCTCGCAAGGCGATGGTTGGATTTTCGTGACTGAGGTCGAGCTGGGGATCCGAATCCGCGACGGCGCGAGCGGTGAAGACGCCCTGGCTCAGGAGAGGCAAGGGTTGGGCGCGAAGACTTAGTTTGGAGCCAAGAGCCGGTGAGCTGATGCACAAAGTTTTCGAACGTGCGGCATCTGCCGCGAGTTTTCCAAAGGAGGCGTTATGAAAATCAAAACTGTAGTCTTGACAGCTGTTTTGGCGGTCTTCGCTGTAATTGTCCTGGGGTTCACTTCTCAGAAGCTCACAGCCCAAGGCAACTCCGCTGGTACTTCCACCACGAGTTCAACCATGTCGAACTGGATGGGGCACGGCGGGATGATGGGGAACGGAATGATGGGCCAAGCCATGATGGGGCGTCACAATGCGACGCAAAAGCTCATCAACCAGTTAACGGCGGACCTTTCCGCCGCCAAAGCTGACGCGACTTCGACGGCGGTGAAAAGTAAGCTCGCCGACGCCAGCTCAATCATCGCCCACCTTCGAAGTGAGATGCCTCAGTGGTGGGGAAGAATGGGGGCCATGACGAACGACATGCAGTACTGCCCCGCCATTCAGACACAGCAGCACTAGAAGCAGGCCGGACGGGGGAGTTCATCGGAGACAGATAAAGTCTCCTGCATTCCCCCGCCGACAGTTCAACCGAAAAGGAGGATGGGTCATGAATTTCCTAACGAGTTATTGGA
>JAHEKS010000084.1 GCA_024638215.1 Acidobacteriota bacterium
TGGCTGCTCAGCACGTCCGAGAGAATATTGGCCGCGGCGTAATCAGGGCTGTCCGTCCCCGGCAAACGGAAGGCGATAGCGGCGACACCGAAGGGGAAATCCGAAGGAATGTTCAGCGTCTCCGGCTTCACCGGTTCCAGGTTGATGGCGGGATGCGGCGGAATTTTCTTGGCCGGGATGCCGCTGAAAAGGCTCTTTACTTCCGCGAGCGCGTGCTCGGGCTCCACGTCGCCCACGATAATCAGAATGGCGTTGTTGGGGACGTACCAATCGTCATAAAACTTCTTGAGCATGGCGGCCGTGGTTTTTTCGAACGTCGGGCGGGTTCCCAGGCCGGAGTTGGCCAGGGGCGTGCCTTTGTAGAGCGCCGCCAGCATCTTTTCGTAGAAAATGTCAAATGGGTTGGAGTGGTCCTGCGCGACCTCCTGCTCAATGGCGCCGCGCTCTTTTTCCCACAGTTCCTGGCTGTCATCCACGCCGCTCATGCGAATCGCCTCGATGTGCAAGGCGAGGTCGAGGTCTTCCGCCGGCGCTGAGAAGAAGTACTGCGTCACCGTCTGCTGAGTATCGGCATTGAACGAACCGCCGATGGCGGCGGAGATCTCCGACAATTGATCCGCGGAAAGGCCCGGGCTGCCGCGAAACATCATGTGCTCCTGGGCGTGCGCGGTACCCGGGAATCCCTCCGGCACTTCGTTCGAGCCCGCCAGGTAATTCACCATCGTCGTCACCACGGGCGCGAGCGTGTTGCGGACAATCACCACGCGCAGGCCGTTCTTGAGCGTCGCGCGCAGGACGTCCTTCTCCGTTGCACCCCCGCCCGCCTGCGCGGCGGAAAGTGCGGGGAGAGGGGCCAGTCCGAGCAGCAGAACAAGCAACATCGCCCATCGAGAGAATTTCTTCATGAGTCAAGCTCCCTTCAATTTTAGCCCTGTGGGTAAGATGCTAGCGTCAAACATGTTAGACGCAAATTCAAGCGCAAAGGTTCACCGAGACCGTTCACCGCTGCCTGTGCGCTCTGGTGGAGTCTGAAAATGAGCGGCCAGAAGCCCGCAGACCGCAAGGCATGGCTTCTGGTAAGATGAGGGACGACCCTCAGTGCGTCGACTGCATGACTGCCCTAGTTGAAGTCCAAGACCTGACCAAGGAGTTCCGCACCTTCAAGCGCCGCGAAGGCGTGAAGGGCGCGATTCAAAACCTCTTCGTGCGCGAGCGCATCATCGTCAAGGCGGTGGACCACGTCACCTTCTCCATCGAGCCGGGAGAGATGGTCGGCTACATCGGCGCGAACGGCGCGGGAAAATCCACCACCATCAAGATGCTCACGGGCATCCTGGTGCCGACGGGCGGGCGCGTGGTTGCGAACGGCTTCGTTCCCTGCCGCGACCGCCGCCATTACACCAAGCGCATCGGCGTGGTGTTCGGCCAGCGCACACAACTCTGGTGGGACATCGCCGTCGTCGAATCCTTCAAGCTGCTCAAGGAACTGTACGAAATCCCGGACGCCGATTACCAGAAGCGGCTGGGTCTGTTCTCCGAGATTCTCAATCTCAAAGATTACATGAATACGCCGGTGCGCAAGCTGTCGCTGGGCGAGCGCATGCGCTGCGACCTGGCCGCCTCGCTGCTGCACAATCCGCCGCTGCTCTTTCTCGACGAGCCGACGATCGGCCTGGACGTCGTCGCCAAAGACCGCATCCGCGAATTCCTGAAAGAGATCAACCGCCTCGAGCGCACCACCGTGCTGCTGACCACGCACGACCTTTCCGACATCGAAGAACTCTCGCGGCGCATCATGATCATTGACCGCGGCAAGATCCTTTTCGACGGCGACCTGGCGGAAATGAAGAAGCGCCTGGCGCAATACAATCAGGTGAAATTCTTTCTGAAAGACCGCGCGCAGGCGGCGAGCCTCGCGCAAATCACCACCGACGGCATCTCCTGCGAGCGCGTGGACGACGTGACCTACCTGATGCGCTTCGACCGCGACAAACATTCCAGCGCCGAGGTCATCCGCAATCTGGTGAACCGCCTCGAAGTGCGCGACATTTTCATCGAGGAAGAGCCCATCGAGGACATCGTGAAGCGAATTTACTTGAGCGGCGAGGTGGGCTGATGGGCGCTTCCGAACTGGCGCTTCCCGCCCGCCCGCGCGGCGGCGCTTCGCTTGCGAACCAGGCTCGCGTCTACGCCGAATTCATCCGCGTCGGCTTCGTCAACACGCTCGCCTACCGGCTGCGCTATTACACCGGCATCGTCACGTATTTTATTTATGTTTCCATCTATTATTTCATCTGGAAAGCCATCTACGAGCACAGCGCCAAGATCGAAGGCTTCGACTTCAAGCAACTGCTGACCTACGTCGCCGTGGGCTGGATCATCCGCTCGTTCTATTACAACAACATTGACCAGCAAATCGCCATTCAAGTGATGGAAGGCAAGCTGGCCATGGACCTGATCAAGCCCGTCAACACGCAGTTCATGTACGTGGCGCAGGCGCTGGGCGAATCGGTGTTCCGGCTCGCGCTGCTGACCCTGCCCACGGCGGTGATTCTCGCGCTGGTCTTCCCGCTGCGGCTGCCGGCGGGCGCGCTCAATTTCGCGGGATTCATGCTGAGCGTTTTCATGAGCTTCTTCATCGTGGCGGGCATCAATTTCTGCGTCGGCACGTTTGCCATTCGCCTGAAGTCCATTCTCGGCCTGCTGCGCGCCAAATATTTCCTGCTCGAACTGTTTTCCGGCCTGCTTATTCCCATTTCGTTTTTTCCGGAAGTCTTCCAGAAGGCACTCGCCTTTATGCCGTTCCAGTACATCAGCTACGTGCCGGTGCTGATTTATCTCGGGAAGCTCCAAGGACTCGGGATCGTGAAGGCGCTCGGCATCCAGTTGTTTTGGGTGTTCGCCATGCTCGCGTTGGGCGATGCGCTGTGGCGATGGTCGAGCCGGAGGATCACCATCCAGGGAGGATAAGAAGAGCGGTAGGCGGTAGGCGGTAGGCGGCAGACAGCAAGCGCTGAGCAGATTTACCTATGAAACGTCATCTTAGGCTTTTCGTTCTCTATTTCGCGCAATATGCCAAGGTGCGCCTGGCCTACAAGGCGGACTTCATCATCGCCTTCTTCTCTTCCATGGCGGCGACGGTGCTGGGATTCGGCTTCGTGCTGGTGCTCTTCACGAAGATCCCCAAGCTGCAGGATTGGTCGTTTTACGAAATCCTGTTTCTCTACGGTTTTTCGCTGATCCCGCTCGGATTTTTCAACGTGGTCAGTTGGAACCTTTACGAGTTCGGCGACCTCTACATTATCGAGGGCCGCTTCGACCGCATTCTGCTGCGGCCCGTGGACACGCTGTTTCAGGTGCTGTTCGAGAAATTCCGCCTGGAATCGTTGCAGGAAGTCGCCACGGGCATCGCCGTGGTCACGATTTCGGCCCGCAAACTGAACATCAGCTGGCACGCGGCCGACTATCTCTGGTTTGTGGTAATGGTGGCATCGGGCGCGCTCATTTATCTCGCCGTCTTCCTGATTCTGACCGCGGTTTCGTTCTGGTTCGAAGACCGTGTGGGCATTGTGCCGCCGGTTTTCAACATGCTGACGTTCGGGCGATATCCACTGACGATTTACAACGTCTTCATTCAGTTCATGCTCAGCTGGATCATTCCTTTCGGCTTTGCGTCCTTCTATCCCACAACGCATTTCCTCGGCCGCGAAAACTTCACAATTTACTTTCATCTCGTGCCCGTGGTCGCGGCGACGTTCGCGATGCTCGCGGTGGTGGTGTGGAATCGCGGCGTGGCGAACTACAGCAGCACAGGGTCGTGAGAGCCCGGCGAGGGGAGCTCAGGTCGTTTTGAGGTCACGAAGGCCCTTCGCACAGGCGGCGCGGCCGAGGCGTTTGGTGCGCTCGACGATTTCGAGATTGGTCTGGATGACGCTTCTCGGCGCGTGGTAGAGGTGATACTGGACTGCCTGGTGACGCACCCACTTGAAGCGCGCGCCCGCCAGGCGGAGCCGGTATTCGAATTCGATGTCTTCCCCGCCGTAGCCCACGAACTCTTCGTTGAAGCCGTTGATTTCCTCCATCAACGATTTTTCCAGCGAATAAGTCGAGCCGAGAAGATAGGGCGCTTTGCGGCTGAAGAGCCGGCGGAGAAAAGCCGAGTTCAAAATGACGCCTTCGTCCCCATGGCTGCCGCGGCCGAATATCAAGTCGGCGAGCAGCCTCATGCTCACATTCTCAAGTTGTCCCGCGCGGACGGCTTCCGGCGTCAGTGAATTGGACAAGCGGTCGCTCAAGTTGACGCGCCGCCCCATCAGGACAGTCCGCGGCGCGCGATGCTCCCAGTGCGCCGCGAGATAACGGCTGTGGGGAACGCAATCGCCGTCCACGAAGGCCAGATAATCCGCCGCGGCAATCCGGATGGCGGCGTTCATAATGCGGCTCTTGCGAAAACCTTCGTCCGCCTGGAAAACGTATTTCAACTCAAAGGGCGAGCGAGGACGAAAGGCTTCGACGCATTCGCGAACCTGCGGCCCCGAGCCGTCATCGGCAACGATCAGCTCAAAATCGGAAAAGGTCTGGCGGCTGAAGCCCGCCAAAACCAGTTGCAGGTGCCGGACCGCGTTGTAAACCGGAACGATGACGCTTGCTTTCGGTGCCATGCGATGGACGGTCTCCCGCGGCGGCGCAGCAGCGCAGCCGAGGCGCCTATGTTAACATGAGCGCGTCATTCGGCCGGCGCGGCGGAGGCTGATTCGAAATGCGGCGCACCAGGCCGGCGACTTCGATGAAGCGCTCGTTCACGAGCGACCCGCATGTTGACTCTCCACATAGACCTGGGGAAACAATGGCGCGGCGGGCAGGCTCAAGCCCTGCTGCTGATGAAAGGTCTGCGGGCGTGCGGCCACGAAGCGGAGCTGCTGAGCCTGAGAGGATCGCCGCTGGCCAGGCGCGCCGAAGCGGAAGGCATTCGCGTGCACGCGGTCGAGAAACCGCTGGCAAGGCCGCGGGCGGCGATGCAACTCGCGGGATTCATCGCGCAGAGAAAGCCGGAGATCGTGCACACACACGAAGCGCACGCCTTGACCGCGGCGTGGCTGGCGCGCGCTTCGCGGCGCACCGGCCTGATCGCCTCGCGGCGTCTGGCTTATCACCTGCAACAGAATTACATTTCTCTAGCCCGATACCGGTCCGCGGCCCGAATCCTGGCGGTCTCAAAATTCGTGGCGGAGAGCTTGGCTGCTTCGAGTATCGAAAGCCGGCGAGTGGCAGTGGTTTACGACGGCGTCGAGGTACCGTCCTCCGTCTCTGCTGAAGAGCGCTTGGGCGCGCGTCGCCGTTGGGGCATCGGGGGCGAGGAGCGGTTGCTCGGTTGCGTGGGCTACTTGCTTCCCGAAAAAGGCCAGGAGATTCTGGTTCGCGCCTGGCCGGAAGTGCTGAAACGCTCGGGCCCGTGCCGGCTCTTGCTCGCGGGCGACGGGAGGTCGCAGCCTCAGCTTGAGGCGTTGGCGCGGGAACTGGGCGTGGCGGACGCGGTGCTTTTTGCGGGTTTCGTCGAGAACGTCGCGGGAGTTTACGCCGCGCTCGACGGTTTTCTTTTCCCTTCGCTGGCGGAGCCGCTGGGGAGTTCGATGCTGGCCGCATTGGCCTACGGCCTGCCGACCGTAGCTCTGGCGCGCGGCGCGGTTCCTGAGGTGATCACCGACGGCGAAAACGGCTTGCTGGTTGACAGGCCTGACCCCGGTGCATTCGCCACAGCCGTCACGCGGCTCTTGAAGGAGCCCGCGCTGGCCGCCCGGCTCGGCGCGGGCGCACGCCGCAGGATTGAGCAGAATTTTTCCGCGGACCACATGGTGGACGAAACGCTTCGCGTTTACGGTCGAGTATGCGAAGAGCGGCGCAAATCGGGGAGGGCCGGCGCATGACGAATCCCGCCCAAAACGCTCCCGCGCTTTCCGTCATTCAGGAGGCTGTCCTGCGGCGCGTGGCGTCACTGGCGCTGCCCGCCGGGGCAAAGCTCCTGGATGCTCCGTGCGGCGCGGGCGCGATGGTGGCCGCGCTGCGGCAACGGGGACTTGACGCCTGGGGCGCCGACGTTGAGCCTGAAGCGCAATCCATTCTCGGCGACCGTTTTCGAATCGCCGACCTGAATCACACTCTTCCCTGGCCCGACGCGTGCTTCGACGTCGTGTTTTCGATTGAGGGCATCGAACACCTCGAATCGCGCTTCAACTTCCTGCGGGAGGCGCATCGCGTCCTGAAGCCGCAAGGACTGCTGGTGGTCACCACTCCCAACATCGTGTCGCTGCGCTCGCGCGTCAGATTTTTCGGCAGCAGCTTCTTCCACAAGGACCCGCGCCCGCTCAACGAATCGGCGCGGCACCCTCTGCACCACATCGGCCTGCTCACTTTCGCGGACCTTCGCTACGCCGTGCACACTTCGGGCTTCCGCATCGAGCGGACAGCCGCGACCCACGTGAAGGCGATCAGCTATCCTTACGGAATCCTTGCGCCCTGGATGTGGCTCTATACCCGGATCGCCTTCCGCAAGGAGAAAGACGCCGCCCAGCGCGCCCGCAATCGCGACATCCTCCGCACGCTTTATTCGCACCCGCTCTTGTTCGGTGAAAATCTGATGGTCCTGGCAAGAAAGGTTTAACAGGACCATTGGGATGAGCGTCATCCTGAGCGAAGCGAAGGATCCGCTTTGCATGTTTCCATCAACTGAGACGGAGATTCTTCGCTTCGCTCAGAACGACAAAGAGGGCCCGGAACGAGAGCGGGTTCAAGCCGATTTCGCAAGGTCTTCGTCTCCCAACCGATACTCTTTGAGCTTGCGATAGATGGTCGTTTTTCCGATGCCGAGCATTTTTGCGGCGCGGAGGCGGTCGCCGCCAGCGGCTCGAAGCGCCTCGAGAATGGCGCGCCGCTCCATTTCCTCCAGCGGCGAAATTTCCGGCCCCTCGGTGGGCGGCCCCACCTGATAGAGCACATTGGAAGGCAAATCTTTGGTCTGAATCACCGGCCCGGCGCCCAGGACCAGCGCACGCTGGATGCAATTCTCCAGCTCGCGGACGTTTCCCGGCCAGTTGTAATTCATCAGCCGCGCCATCGCCTCGCTGGAGACCTCGGCGACACGGCCCTCCTCGCCCTGATGCCGCTCAACGAAATAGCGGACCAGCGCGGCAATGTCGCTCTTTCTTTCGCGCAGCGGTGGCATTTTGATGGAGACGACGTTGAGGCGGAAATAGAGGTCTTTGCGGACTGAGCCGCGCTTGATCGCCGCCTCGATGTCCTGATTGGTGGCGGCGATGATTCGCGCGTCCATCGGCGTGCGCTCGTTGGAGCCGATGGGTTTGACTTCACGCTCCTGCAGGGCGCGCAGGAGCTTCGCCTGGAGCTCCACGGGCAACTCGGCGATCTCATCCAGGAAAACCGTTCCCCCGCGCGCGGAGGCCAGCAGCCCCTGACGATTCTGGGTGGCACCGGTGAAAGCGCCGCGGACATGGCCGAACAGTTCGCTTTCAATCAGCGTGGGAGCAAGAGCGCCACAATCCACCGGCACGAACGGCCGGTCGCGCCAGGGGCTGGAGGCATGGATGGCCCGGGCCACCAATTCCTTGCCGGTTCCGCTTTCACCCAGGATCAAGACGGGATGGCGCTTAGCCGAGGCCTTCAGGATGGTGCGATAGACCTTCTGCATCTTGGGGGCGGTTCCGACCAGGTTGGCGTAGCCGTGGCGAGTTTTCAACTGTTCGCGCAGCGAGCGGTTTTCCGCCGCCAAGTCGCGCAGGGCGACCAGGCGCTCGAAGACCCGCCTGAAATCGTCAACCTTAAAGGGCTTGGTGATGTAATCGTAAGCGCCGAGTTTCATGGCCTCGACCGCGGCGGGGATGGAGCCGAAGCCGGTCATGATCACCGTGTCCGTGCCGACGAATCTGCTCTTGACGATCTTCAGCAGCTCCATGCCGTCCATGCCCGGCATACAGACATCCGTCAGGACGATGTCAATCAAGCTGCGCTCGAGGATTTCCAGCGCGCGCGCGGCCGATTCCGCTTCCTCCACGCGAAAGCCCTGGACTTTCAATATTTTTCGGCAGAGGTCCCGCGCGGACGGTTCGTCGTCAACTACCAGGACGGTCTGGTCACCGAGCTGCATATCCATCCCTCAACCACCGTGATGATAATACAGGACAGGTGATCTGGAAAGCCATCCGGAAACCGCATTCTGAGATCCCCCCAAGCCGGGCCCGAAAGCGGATTATGGGGGAAGAGCCTTCATTTTCGCCTGTAATTCTGCTAATGTTGAGAAAGTGCGGCGATGTCTTTAGCTCGGGTTCCGGAGATGCCGGAAACATCTGGGCGGAGGGCCTTCGCGCGGGCCAGACGCTGGCGAGGCGTGCAACCCTTCCTTTCTATGGGGGGGCGGTAACATGAACAACCGGAAATTGTCAGGCTTGCTGGTAGTGGTAGCCCTGGCGGCAGGATTGGTGTCGGGATGCAGGCGGAACCCCGTCGCCCGAAAGCACGCCTACTTCGAGAGCGGGACGCGCTACTTCGACCAGGGAAAATACCGCGAAGCGGCCATCGAACTCCAGAACGCGCTAAAAATCGACCCGCGCTACGCCGACGCGCACTACGAACTCTCGCGCTGCTACGAGAAGCTGAAGATCTGGAACGGCGCGTACCAGGAATTGATGCGCACCATCGAGCTCGACCCGAAGAACATGAAAGCGCGAGTGGACCTGGGCTCACTCCAATTTGCGGGGAAACAGTTCGACAAAGCGGAAGAACAGGCCAAGATCGTGCTTGCGGCGGAGCCCAACAATGTGGGCGCGCATACTCTGCTCGCCAACGCGCTCGCTGCGCAAGGGAAAATGAAAGAATCGCTGGAGCAGATGGATACGGCCATCCAGCTTGACCCTGAAAGTTCCAAGTCCTATCTGAACCTGGGCGTGCTGCAGTCCGTTGCGAAAGACGACCCCGCAGCGGAAGAAAGCTACAAGAAAGCCATCCAGCTGGACCCGAAATCCGCCCGGGCGGTCCTGCAATTGGGCATGTTCTACGTTCGCCAGCGCCACTTCGCGGATGCCGAAAAGCAGTTCAAGCACGCGGTGGAACTGGCACCCAAGGATCCCGGCACCTACAACGCCCTGGCGCGGATTTACCTGCTGGAAAAGGAGCAGGACAAGGCCGTCCAGGTGCTGAAGGACGCCAAGAGCAAGATGCCCGACGACTCGAACGCGTATCGCATGCTGGGCGACTATTATCTGGGCATGGGCCAAGTGGACCAGGCACTCGCCGAATACGCCTCGCTCTACCAGGCGCACCCCAAGGACCTGCGCGTCAAGAAGAATTACATCCAGCTTTTGCTGATGAAGAATCGCCTGGACGAGGCCGCCAAACTGAATGATGAAATCTTGAAGGCGAACAGCAAAGACACCGATGCCCAGATCCTCCGAGGAGAGATCCTGAGCCGCGAAGGACGCTCCAATGACGCCGTCCCGATACTCCAGGGAGCTTTGAAAACCGACCCGAACAACGCCATGGGGCACTACCAATTGGGTCTCGCTTTCGCCCGCTCCGGCGATCTTGGGCAGGCGGAAAAAGAGTGGCAGGCAGCGGTGCGCCTGCGGCCGAACATGGTCGGAGCGCTGGAAGCGCTGGCGCAGGCGGCGGCGCGGCAAGGCGATGTGGACTTGTTCACGCAGACGGCAAATAAGATCATTGAGGCAGCTCCCAATTCCCCCCGGGGTTACCTTTTGCGCGCCACCGCGCGAATGTCCAACAAGGACATCGCGGGCGGGGAGGCGGATCTGAAAAAGGCGATCGAGTTGGCGCCTCAGGATGCCACCGCCTACGCGCGCCTGGGCGTATTGCGCCTTCAACAGAAGCGATACAGTGAAGCGGAGAAGCTCTTCGACCAGGCACTCGACCGTAATCCCAATTCGATTGAGGCCCTCCAGGATTTGGCGGGGCTGTACGTCGAGCAACACCAGCTTCCCAAGGCCCTGGAGCGGGTGAAAGCCCAGATCGCCAAGTCGCCCAACAACAGCGCATTCTACGGCGTGCTCGGGACGCTGCTGATCGGCAACAAGCAACCCGACCAGGCGGAGGCGGCGCTGCAAAAGGCTATTGATTTAGACAAGAACAATATGAATGCCTTCATCCTCCTGGCGCGTGTCCAGGCGGCGCGCGGGTCGGTTGACCAGGCCGCAGCCAACTATCAAAAGATGATGCAGGCCCATCCTCAGGACGTTCGCCCCGTCATGTTGTTGGCGATGCTGGAAGAGTCGCAGGGCCAATGGCAGAAGGCCCAAAGCCTTTATCAAAAGGCCCTACAAGTGCAGCCGGATTACCCGCTCGCTGCGAATAATCTTGCCTATTTGCTTCTGGAGCACGGCGGGAATACCGACGTCGCCTTGAGCTACGCGCAGTTGGCGCGGCGCGGCCTGCCGGATAACGTCAACACCGCCGATACCCTCGCTTGGGCCTACTACAACAAGGGCTCTTACCAGATGGCGATTGACCTCTTGCAGGATGCCGTCAAGAAGAGCCCCAAGAATCCGACCTATGAGTATCACCTCGGCATGGCCTACGACGGCATCAAAGACCGCGCTCATGCCAAGGAGCACCTCGAGCGCGCCCTTCAACTTGATCCCAATTACGCCAAGGCCGATGAGATCCACAAAATCCTGGCGCAATTGGCGTCATAGAGAACTTGACCGTGCGGTGACACCGCCCGCCCGATGATTGGCCGGCTGGTGGGTCTCGCTCTCCGTCCCTTCGACTCCGGGATCGCACCGCCGCGGATACTTGATCGCTGACAGGCAGTGGCCTCCGCGTGGAAGCCTCGCTTCGCCGGCACTCTGATGGCGCACACCCTGCGCGTTTCGCATCTGAAATGAACAGGTTTGGCGAAAATAGACGGTATAATGAGCGCATGCGGGGCAAGAAGGAAGGCAGGGCATGAGTTCAGGGGCTAAGGTCCTGGTTGTAGACGACGATCTGCACGAGCGGCAGGGGCTGGTGGAGTTGCTGGCCGTTTGGGGTTATGAGGCCGACACGGCCGCGGACGGCCAGGAGGCGCTGGAAAAGGTGTCGGCCTTCCATCCGACGGTCATCATTTCCGACCTGAGGATGCCGCGCGTGGATGGCATGGGATTGCTTCGCGAGCTTCACGAAACACACCCGGGGATCACCTTCATCATTCTCACCGGCCAGGGAACGATTGAAGAGGCGGTGGAAGCGACCAAGCTCGGCGCCTTCAACTTTCTGGAAAAACCCGTTGACCCCAAGCGCCTGCGGATCGAGTTGCGGAACTGCCTGGAGCGGCAGGAAAACGAGCGCCAGCTTGAAGTGGCGCATCGCCGCCTGCGCGAAGCCGGCATTCTGGGCCAGCTCGTGGGCCGCTCCAACAAAATCCAGGAGATTATGTCGCTGATCCAGCAAGTGGCGCCCTCGCGCGCCTCGGTGCTGGTCACCGGCGAGAGCGGAACGGGCAAGGAGCTTGCGGCGCGAACGGTCCACGAGCTGAGCCCGCGCAAGTCGCGGCCTTTCGTCGCCGTCAATTGCGCCGCCATCCCCGAATCGCTCATGGAGAGCGAGATCTTCGGGCACGAAAAAGGCGCCTTCACGGGCGCCATGGAAAGGCGCGTGGGGTGTTTCGAGCTCGCCGACGGCGGAACGCTCTTGCTGGACGAAATCGGAGAAATGCCCGTCGCGACGCAGGCCAAGCTCCTGCGCGTGCTGGAAGATTCCAAGGTGCGCCGCCTGGGCAGCAAGAGCGAAATCTCCGTCGACGTCCGCGTCCTGGCCTCGACCAATAAAGTTCCGGAGGAAGCAGTGGCCAAAGGGCAGCTGCGCAGCGACCTCTACTTCCGGCTGAATGTGGTGCAGATCTTCATGCCCACTTTGCGCGAGCGGCCCGAGGACCTCGACGTCCTGGTGCCGGCGCTGCTGGAGGACTTGAACCGCAAGCACGGCTGCACGGTGCGCGGCGTCGAGGGTGAAGTGCTCCAGGCGTTTCGCGTCTATTCCTGGCCCGGCAATGTGCGGGAACTGCGCAACGTGCTAGAGCGCGCGGTGGTCACCTGCACGGGAGAAGTGATTCGCAAGAAGGACCTGGCCCCCGACTTCGGTCGCCCCGCACCCGCCGGCGCCGATGACGGCCTGCACTTGCGCCCCGGCCTGACGGTCTCGGAAGCCGAGCGGCGATTGATCCTCGAAACCCTGAACTTCACGCAAAACAACAAAACTCGCGCCGCCGAGATGCTGGGGATCAGCCTGAAGACCCTTCACAACAAGCTGAAGGAATATGAAAGTCAGCCTCAAAAGTAAGCTCACCGCGCTGATTTCAATCCTGGTCTTGCTGGTGGTCCTGGCCACCTCCAGCCTGTATCTCTCCAGCCTGACACGCCAGACCCTGGAAGAGGTGCGCAGCCGGGGGAAAAACGTCGCCGAGGTGACTTATCACCAGGCGCGCAGCGTCCTGGCCCAGACGCGCATTCCGCCCGGTGTGGACCCCAACAACCCCCAGCAGATTCAGAGCGTGGTGCGAAAAACGTTGGCCGGCGACCCTGGGCTCAATTCGCTGATTGAGGCGGAGGTCGGCTACTCGCCCACCATCTACTACGTCGCGGTCACGGATGCGGCGGGCGCGGTCATCGTTCACAGTGACTCTGATCAGGTCGGCCAGAAGCTTGCTCCGGCGCAAAGCTTTGACAGCCTGATGCAATCGGGACTCCTGCGGCAGCTCCAGGTGATCTACGGCGCGCCGCAAATCTTTGAGGTGGTCCTGCCGCTCGATCTGGGCGGTTATCCGCTCAGCGTTCGCGTGGGGCTCTCCACGCTCTTCGTGGGCCACCAGATGGTTCCGGAGCTGCGCCGCGCCGCTTTCCTCTCCGGCTTAGCCATCCTGATGGCGACTTTCACCGCGGGCGTGCTTTCCTTCAGCCTGCTCCGCCCTCTTGAAAGCATCTCGCGCGAGGTGGACAGCCTGGCGCGGGGCGAGTTTCCCATCAGCCTCCACCTCAGCAGGAAAGACGAGTGGGGCATCCTCGCGTCCAAGTTAAATCTGCTGGGAGAACGCATGCGCGGGGAGAAGGCGGCGTTCGTCGCGCTGCGCGAAAATATCGACCAGCTTTTCTCCAACCTCACCGACGGCATGCTGCTCTTCGACCAGCAGGACCGACTGGTGATGACTACGCCGGCGGTGGAGCGGTTTCTCGGGCGCCCGGCTGAAGACTTGCTTCACCGCCCCGCGTCGGAAGTCTTTGCCGACGGCCGGCCGCTGGGGGAATTCCTGCTCCACGCTTTCCGCGAACAGCAGTCGTTCCCCTGGCAGGCGGTTGAGACCGGCGGGGAGACGCCCCGCGTGGCGGTGAGCGTGCAATTCGTCGAAGAGGATGGAGCGCGGGTGGCGAGCCTGGTCACCCTGCGCGATGCCAGCACGCGCGCCCAGTTGGAAGACCAGCTCGACTTGACCACCAAGCTCGCGGCGCTCGGCAAACTCACTTCCGGCATCGCGCACGAGGTCAAGAATCCCTTGAACGCCATGGTGCTCCAGCTTGAGTTGATCAAGTCAAAACTGGAAAACGAAGGCGAGCGCGTCAAGCCGCACCTCGATACCCTGTCGGCGGAGATCCGCCGCCTCGACCGCGTGGTCAAGACTTTTCTGGATTTCACGCGCCCCGTGGAGCTGCGCCGCGCCCCCACCAATGTGGAAAGCCTGGTGCGTGAGGTTTTCACGCTGGCGGAGCCGCAAGCAAAGAAGAACAGCGTGCGGCTGGTCATCGAGTCGAACGGAGCGCTCCCGCAGCTTTCGCTCGACCACGACCTGATGAAACAGGCGCTGCTGAACCTGGTGCTGAACGGCTGCCAGGCCATGGCTTCGGGAGGCGAACTGCGCGTCACGCCTCGCCTCCTGCCCCGCCACGTCGAGCTGGAAATCGCCGACCAGGGGTCGGGCATTCCCCCCGAGATCCGGCCCAAGCTCTTTTCCCTTTACTTCACCACCAAGCCCGGCGGCACGGGCATCGGGCTGGCAATGGCCTTTCGTATTATCCAGCTTCATAATGGCACGATCGACTTCTCGAGCGAGGTGAACCGCGGCACTACTTTCCGGGTTTCTCTGCCCCGATAGAAGAAGCGGAAGGCAATGGTAGAATGGCAGGGAAGATGAGAGAGCGAACCTTCTATTCGGTGTGCGGGCTGGCGCTGCTGATCTTTGGCTGCCCCAAGCGGCAGACGACTCCGCGAATCGTCTATGCTCCCGCGCCTCCCGCACCCGCCGCCACCCAGCCCGCCCAGTCCAGCGGCAGCTTGGTCATTCAGGAGCCCCCGCCGCCCGAACCCCAGCCGGTGGTCATTATCGAAGAGCCGCCTCCGGAAGAAAAGCCGGCCCCGCGCCGCCGCCGCCCCGCCGCTCCCGAGCAGCGGGCCAACGAGCCGACGGAAGATGAGGCGCCGGCGGCGGAAGTCCCCGCGCTCGAGCCGCGCGAGTCCCCCGCGCAACAAACCGCGCAGCGGCAGCAGATCATTGAAATGCTGGGACGAATACGAGGCCGGATTGCCGAACTGAAGCGGGCCAAACTGGGCGAAGCGGAAAGGAGATCCGTGGACGACGCCCAGATGTTCCTGGAGCAGTCGCAGCACGCGCTCGAAGCCAACGACTTGACGCGCGCCTTGAACCTCGCCCGCAAGGCCTCTCTGCTGGTCAATTCAACCACGCCTTAGCCGCGCCTCGGAAATCGCGCGCGCCAAGTGTTGCGGAAAAACGCAGGCACGCCTGGCGAGACGCGCCCGCTAAACCTCATCGGGGACGACAAAGGGGGCGCGGTAGCCGCGGTCGCCGTCGCGCAGCAGGAGATTCGCTTCCTCGTCGCCGATCACTTCCTGCGTGTCAGGGTTGAAGTTCAGCGTTCGTCCCAGCCGGTAGGAAGCGTTGGCCAGGTGCACCAGCCCGGCCGAAATCCAGCCTTCCTCGATCGGCGCGTGCAGATCCTCTTTCTTGCGGCTGCGCACGCACTCGAAAAAGTTCTGGAAGTGGTCGCCGCCGCCCTTGCCGCTCGGGCCGGGCTCCTGGTCCTCGTTGAGCCACGTCTTGTAACCCTCGTAGCCGTCCATCGCCAGATAACCCTTGGAGCCGTAGAAAATGTCGCCGATGGTGTTCCGCGGGCCTTTGCCTTTCTTGGCAGGCGGGGCGAGACCGGCGGCGGGAATGGCGCTTTCGCCGAAGGCGCCCGAGCCGATTTCCGCCTCGTGGTTGGTGATCCAGTGCCGCACCTCGAATTCCATCATGCGCCGCTTGCCGTCCGGAAGATCGAATTCGTAGGCGACATTCAGCGTGTTGGGCGTCTGCTGGTCGTCAACGAACATGAAGTGCCCGCCGATGGCTGAAATCTTGCTCGGCCATTTCAATCCCAGTCCCCAGCGGGCGATGTCCACTTCATGCACGCCTTGGTTGCCGATGTCGCCGTTGCCCGTGTCCCAGATCCAGTGCCAGTTGTAGTGAAAGCGGTTTTTGGTGAACGGCTTCAGCGGCGCCGGGCCCGTCCACAAATCATAGTGGACGCCCGCGGGCACGGGCTCCGGCTCGGCGTGGCCGATGGTGTCGCGCCATTTGTAGCACAGGCCGCGCGCGAGATACACGTCGCCGATTACGCCGTCCCGAATCTTCTGAACGCCTTCCATGATGCCCTTGTGCGAGCGGCTCTGCGTGCCGTGCTCCACGATGCGGTTGTATTTCTCCGCCGCGCGCACCAGTTGCCGCCCTTCCCACAGATTGTGGCAGCAGGGCTTCTCGCAATAAACGTCCTTGCCCGCCTGGCACGCCCAGACGGCTTGCAGCGAATGCCAGTGGTTGGGCGTGGCGATGGTGATGGCGTCAATAGATTTGTCTTCCAGCAGCTTGCGCAAATCCACAAATGTCGCCGGCTTGGGCAGGTTCATCTTCTCCGCACCCGCCAGGCGCTCGCGCAGGACGTTTTCGTCAATGTCGCAGAAGGCCGCGATTTCCACGTCCTTGTGAACGGAGATTTCCCGCACATGGTCCCAGCCGCGCCCGTGCAGGCCCACCACCGCGATGCGCAATCGGTCATTCGCGCCGAAGACTCGCCCCGGGTGGGCGATAAAACTGATGCCGCTGAGCGCCGCCAGTCCCGCGCCCGTCTTCGCCCCGGTCTTCAAGAAGTCGCGCCGGCTGACTTCTTTCTTGTCCATACTCATGATTCCCTCCCCCGCTGCGGCTTTCTCAGCCGCTCATTTATGAAGCGTATAATAATTCATCATTGGCTACCGTGATACGAATCTTATACTTCATGGATGATCTTCAGCAACCCTTCCAACGACTCGCGCGTGCTCTCCATGGCGTTGCCGTCCGGCCGGCGGTAATGCGTCTCCAGCGACATCGTTCCCTCGTAGCCGTCCACGCGAAGCGCCTCAAGCTGCCCCTTCCAATCAATAAAACCGCCGCCCACCGGAGCCCATTCGAGCTTGCCCGTCGCCGCATTCTTCCGGACGTCCTTGACGTGCGTGTGGGCAAACCAGCCGCGCACGTGCCGGTAGCCGTCGGGATACGGAACCTCGCCCAGCATCACCGCGTTCCCCGGATCCCAGTTGCCTTTCAGGTGTTGCGAATTGATCTCCTTGAGCACGCGCCCCAGTTCCCGGCCCGTGCCGATGTTGCACTCGTGCTCGTTTTCGAGCACCAGCAGGAGGTCCGCGCGGCGCGCGGTTTCGGCTGCCTTCGCCAGCCGGTCGCGCACGTAAGGATAAGCTTTCTCCGGGTCCTGCACGCGCCAGTAGCTGAAGATGCGCACCTTGCGCGTGCCGAAAAAGCGCGCCAGCTCGAAGGCCTGGTCGAAGAGGCGCTCCGTGTCCTGCTCGGTGAAATTGGCGCGGAAAGTGTCGCGCTTCTCCTCCCGCGCCGGCATCTCCGGCAGGTTGTATTTCATGATCGGCGAGCCGATGTCGCTGACCGTCAGGTGATGTTTTTGGATCAAGTCTTTAGCACGCGCCAGCTCGTCGTGCGACAGGTTCATGATGTTCTTCTTCCAAAGCTCACGAAGCTCGCAATATTCCAGCGAATAATGTGAAATGAAATCGAGCGCCTGCTCGAAGTCCTGCGTGATTTCGTCGGTGATGATGCCGAGTTTGAAAGGCAGCGCGCCCCAACCCCGGCGCGGCGAAGAAAATAAGGCCATCGCCCCGGGTACCGCCGCCAGTGTGGTTTGAAGAAGACGCCTGCGGGTCAACCGCCAGGTCATAGTTTGCCCCCTCTCCTGAAGTTATGTCGCTTCGATTATATCCGCATCCCTGCGCTCCGATAAGGCCAAATTCCTTACCGCACCGCAGTCCCGGCGTGAGGCTGCGGCACCGGCCTGATCCCGACCAATTGCGTCGCCGGCTTGCCCTTTCCGAAACTGAGCGCGTCCATCGGGCACACGGTGACGCACACGCCG
>JAHEKS010000085.1 GCA_024638215.1 Acidobacteriota bacterium
ATCAGATCGTCGCCAAGTACGACGCAGGCGTGATCAGCGCCGAGCCTGTGAATTCGCCGGTTGACGAGCGCACGCGTTAGAGTGGCACAATAAACCTGGAGGAACGTGATGAACGGGCGAGAACGTATCCTGGCCATGCTCGAGGGACGGCCGGCAGACTCGCTGCCCTTCATGCCGATTACCATGATGTTCGCCGCGGATCACGCGTCGGTGAAATACCATGAGTACGCCACCGACTTTCAGGTGCAGGCAGAAGCCCAGCTCCGCGTGGCGGAGGATTATGATTTCGATTACGTGAGCGTGATTTCCGATCCGGCCTGCGAAGCCGCCGACTGCGGCGCCTGCGTCAAATACTTTCCCGACCAGCCGCCGGCGCTCGACGAAGCCAATGCGCTGCTGGCCGACAAGCGGAAACTCAGCACGCTCAAGCCTCCTGACCCCGCCACCTCGCGCCGCATGCACAATCGCCTCCAAGCCCTTGCGCTCCTGAAGCAGCGCGCGCAAAAAGAAAAGTTGGTGGAGGGTTGGGTGGAAGGTCCGTGCGCGGAGGCCGCCGACCTGCGCGGCATCAACAACCTGATGCTGGATTTCTACGATGACCCCGGATTCGTCCGAGGGCTTCTTGAATTCGTTCTCGATCTGGGGCTTGCTTTCGGCAAGGCCCAGGCCGCCGTGGGCGCGGAAATGATCGGCATCGGCGACGCGGCCGCATCGCTGGTGGGGCCAAAATTCTACGAACAATTCGTGTGGCCTTGCGAAAAGCGCCTGGCGGACGGGTTGCGCGCCGCTGGCGCTCGCCCGCGCCTGCACATCTGCGGCAACACGCGCCCCATTCTGGCGAAGATGGGCGAGATGGGCTGCGACGTCGTTGATCTGGATTCGCTGGCTCCCATGGCTCAGGGACGGAGCGAGATGGGGCCGGATCAGATTCTGCTGGGGAATATCGATCCCGTGCGCGTTTTGCGTAATGGGACTCCGGAATCGGTTTACGAAGCCGTTGCCGAGTGCCACCGCGGCGCGGGCGACCGATTCATTGTCGGAGCGGGTTGCGAAGTCCCGCGCGATACTCCAGCGGAAAACGTGCGCGCGATGGCCCGGTACGCGCGCGAACACCCGGTTTCTTGAGGACATTCGGCTTTGCCGCAAGAACGGACATACCGTATTCTGATTCGCCCCACGGGGACGGAACTGCACGCCCCGGCCGGCACCGCGCTGCGCGATTTGCTCTTCGAACAGGGAGTGGAGTTCCCTTGCGGAGGCCAGGGGCGCTGCCGCGGATGCCGCGTGCGTGTCGAGGAAGGCACCGCCCCGGTCAATGACGCGCAGCGCGAGCGCCTTACGGAAGAGGAGTTGAAAAATGGCTGGCGGCTGGCCTGCCAGTGCTCGCTGGTTGATGACTTGGTGGTTGAGCTTCGCCAGTGGGACGCCGCGATCCTGGCCGACGAATCGCCGTTTGCCTTTGAGCCGCGCCCGGGGCTCGGCGTGGCAGTAGACGTGGGGACAACAACGCTGGTGGCGCAATTACTCGACCTCGCGACGGGCCGGGTGATGGCGGTGCGCACAGCGCTCAACGCTCAGGCGCGCCACGGCGCCGACGTGATGAGCCGCGTCGAATACGCCTGCAGTGAAGGGAAGCTCCTGGCGCTCACGCAGTTGATCCGCAGCCAGGTCGCCGCGTTGATTGACCAGTTGCTCTTCTCTTCCAAGGCGAAGGGCGACGAGATTCGCGATGTCGCGCTGGTCGGCAACACGGTGATGCACCACTTGTTCTGCGGGCTCGACGTCGAGCCGCTTTCGCATTACCCATTTGAGCCGCGCGACGCGGGCCTCCAGAAATTCAGCGCAATTGACTTGGGCTGGAACCTCAGTCCGCGTGCTACCATCCGCTTTCTGCCCTGCCTGGGAGGCTTTGTGGGCAGTGACGTGCTGGCGGGCGTGCTCGCGACGAGATTGAGTGAGAGCGAAGAATTGGGCGCGCTTGTGGATCTGGGCACGAACGGCGAGATCGTAGTGGGAAACTCAGCCCGGCTGCTCTGCGCTTCAACCGCGGCTGGCCCGGCGTTCGAGGGGGCTCGAATTTCCATGGGCATGCGCGCCGCAACGGGAGCCATCAGCCAGGTCACGATCGAGAACCAGCGCCTCGCCTGCCACGTGCTGGGCAATACCGCTCCGCAAGGGCTGTGCGGAAGCGGGCTGGTTGACGCGGTGGCTGCCGGCTTGGACCTCGAGGTCATCGAAACCTCGGGACGATTTGCGGACGCGCGCAAGGAGTGGCCGCTCGCGCCTCCCGTCTTTCTGACGCAAGGCGACATCCGCGAATTGCAGCTGGCCAAGGGCGCGCTTGCCGCCGGCTTCAGGATACTTCTGGCACGTCTCGGCGCCAGCCTCGACGACGTGAAAAAACTTTACCTGGCAGGAGCTTTTGGCAATTATATTTCGCGCTCCAGCGCGCAGCGCATCGGCTTGATCGCTTTGCCCATCGATCAGGTCTCGCCGGCCGGCAATACCGCTTTGCTCGGGGCCAAGCTTGCCCTGTTCCCGCCCGCCGGTGAGGATGGTTCGTACGCCCGGCTGCGCCAAAAGATCGAGCATGTGCCCTTGAACGCCGATCCGCAGTTTCAGGAGATGTATGTTGAGGGGCTCGCCTTTCCTCAACATGCCCATGTTCCTATTTAGAAGGAGAACACTATGGGTCTATTTGAGGAGATGCAGCAGGCCATCATTGACGGAAAAGCTCCGGTCGTGAAGGAACTGACGGAGAAGGCGTTGAGCCAAGGGGTCAAGCCGGGGGATATTTTCCCCCAGGTGATCATCCCCGCGATGAACGAAGTGGGCCGCCGTATGCGAGACTGCGAGTTTTTCATTCCCGAGGTGCTGATCGCCGCCCGGGCCTCGCGCGCCGCCACCGACATTCTGCGCCCGCTGCTGGTGGGTGACGACGTGGCGCGTCCCGCCGGCACCGTGGTGTGCTGCACCATCAAGGGCGACCTCCATGACATCGGCAAGAACATTGTGGCCATGATGCTGGAAAGCTCCGGCTTCCGCATCGTGGATCTGGGCGTGGATGCTTCGCCGGAGAAGATCGTGGCGGCGGTGCGCGAGCACCGGGCGAACTTGATCGCCATGTCGGCTTTGCTCACCACCACCATGGTCAACATGAAAGCGGCCATCGAGGCGCTCGACGCCGCCGGCTTGCGCGGTCAAGTCAGGGTCATGGTGGGCGGCGCGCCGGTCACGGAAAGCTGGGCGCGCTTGATTGGGGCCGACGGCTACGGCAAGGACGCTCCGGCCGCCGTGGAATTGGCCCGAAGCCTCATTGCAGCGTGATTCCGGCGCGGCGCAGGCACGCAGCGTATTCGCTCAAGCCAAAAGCGGAGGTTCTACCTTGCGAACCGAACAATGGGAGCTGTTCAAGAAAGTCGCGAAATCGCACCGGGCAGAACGCGTGCCCCTCGCCTTGATCATGGACAGTCCCTGGATGCCGGGATATCTGGGAATTAACCATCTCGATTATTATTTTGATCCTGAAGTGTGGTTCGAATCGAATCTCAGGATCTTGAAGGAATTTTCCGAGGTCATCATCTTCCCTTCCTGGTGGGTGGAATACGGCATGGCGATCGAACCCTCCGCCCTGGGCTGCCGGATTCATTTCGCGCCCGGCCAGCCTCCTTCCCAACTCCCGGGTTTGTTTCACCTGGAAGATGTGGATCAACTCTCGCCCGTCGATCCCCACGCCGATGGCCTGATGTGCGCCGCGCTCCACCGCTACCGCATGCAAAAGAAGCGCATTTTTGAGGCAGGCTACACGCTTCCCGTGGTGACAGCCCGCGGCCCGCTTTGCTCCGCTTCGTTTATGCGCGGCCTGACTACCTTCATGATAGATTTGCTGGACAACCCGGACGGAGTGCACAAACTGCTGGCCTTTATTACCGACGCGACCATCCGATGGTTGCAGGCTCAGGCGGAAGTCATCGGCGGCACCGTCGAAGGGATGTTTATCCTCGACGATATCCCGGGCTTCCTTTCACGCCAGCACTATTTGGAGTTTGCGCATCCGTACCTCAAGAAGATTTTCGATGCATTTCCCCCATCTTGGGTGAAGGTCTATCACAACGATGCCAACATCGAGCCCTTCCTGGAAGACCTGGCTGGCGTCGGCTTCGACGTGCTGAACTGGACCCACAAGGTGGAACTGAAGGAAGTCCGAAGAAGGATTAATGGAAAGCTTTGCCTGATGGGCAACATCCCTCCCGTGGACATTGCAACCCGTGGCACGCCCGAGGATGCCAAAAGAGCCGTG
Source organism: Acidobacteriota bacterium (assembly GCA_024638215.1). GTDB lineage: Bacteria > Acidobacteriota > Terriglobia > UBA7540 > UBA7540 > JAHEKS01. The sequence goes on from JAHEKS010000085.1 coordinate 4,301, forward strand.
CTGGATCTGCTGCGCGATGAGGATCGAAACGGAATTGTCCTTTCTTTGGGCGGCGGCGTGAGCCCCGGAATGCCCGGAGCCAATATACAGGCCATGGCTGAGGCGGTAGGCGAAATCAATTCAAAATAGTAATGTCGGTTGCGATTGGGGCGGTCCCTGGTGGTCGCTTTTTGACAATCCGATTTAGATCATCGGTAGCCTTGCGAATCGGGCAGCCTACCGCGCCCCGGGTCCGGGCATGGAGCGCGTGTGGTTGAAGGTGTATTCGCCAAGCAGCCGTTCGGCGCCGGATTCGTCTTGGCCGAACAGGCGCACGATCATCGTCATAGTCGGCGCGGCCTTCGCGAAGGTAATGGACTCCTGGTAGATGACACGGCCTGCGGCGGATTTGACGGGGATATCCCGCAACCGAAGCTGTTCCGCGCCTCGCTCATCGCAGATGGAAAGGTCAACGCGCTTGGCCCCGCTCAGGTCCGCGGCCAGGCGGCCGATGAGAAGATCGTCCTCGGCGGTCACGGTGCATTGGACGTTGCCGCCCGCGGGAGGCGCGTACTCGCGCACGCGCAAGCCTTCCTCGGCGGCACGCTTCAGAAACGCGTCGCTCACGATCATTCGCAGGCTTCCCTCGCGCGCCAGCTTGCGAACTCCTCCGGCGAGCGCGATCACTTCGCGCAGCCGCCCGCCGCACGCGTCGCAGGCCAACAGGTGCTCCTCGACAGATTCTTCCTCGGATTCGGGCAGCGCGGCCAGCCAGTAGTCGGCCAGGACCGCCGCGTCAATAGGGTTCGTGCAACTCAAGGGGCTATCGTCGTCTCGGGTTGTCATGCTTCGACTCCCATGCATTTGCGCAACTGGTGAATCGCCCGATGGCGAATCACCCGGACGTTGGCTTCAGAGACGCCCAGGAAACTGGCGACGTCCGCGCCGGTCTGCTCGTCATAGAACGTCATGACGACGACCGACCGATCACGCTCGTTCAGATTCTCGACGCAGCGCTGGAGTAGGTCGCGATCCAGGTGCGGCAGGGCGGACACGGCAGGTGAAGCAAAGTCCGAACCGTACTGTTCCAGCAGCCGTTCTTTTCTTTCCGCACCGCGCCGCAGGTTCAGAACCGTCATGCGGCACGTTCCCAGTACAAAGGATGCAAGCTTTTCCGGCTCGCGCAGGCGGCCCGCGCGCAGCGCCTCAAGCGTTGTGATCAGAACCTGCTGCGCGAGGTCCTCGGCGGCGTGTTCGTCCCGCAAGTGCCGCAAGCCGTAGAGCCGAACGCGCGGCGCCATGCGGCGGCAGAACTCGGCTTCGGCTTCGCGGCCGTTTCCTGAGCCGATTTGCCGCACCAGCTCGGCGTCATTAACCTCAATCTGCATCCACACACCTTTTATGTGTAACGAAAACGGCGCTCGTTACACTTCCGGATATCAAGCGGGGGACATTGTACTGAACGGGTCCCGCAACTCACAAGGAGAATGCAAATGACGGCAAATAAACCCGCGAAGGAGGGCAGCATGGTCGAATCCTACAGGGCGGCACCGGACATCGAGGTACTCGCCTCCAACTTCCCGATTCCAGGCTACGGACAGGTGGCGATCAATGCGTTCGTCATCAAAGGGTCGGAGCCTCTTCTGGTTGATACAGGAGCGGCCGTCGACAGCAAGGAGTTCATGCCTGCCCTGCGGTCGGTTATCGATCCGGCCGACCTGAAGTGGATCTGGCTCACCCATACGGACTTCGACCACATCGGCAGTCTGCATCAACTGCTGGCCGAGAACCCGAAGCTCCGCGTGATTACGACCTTTCTCGGTGTGGGCATCATGGGCTTATTTGCCCCGCTGCCGATGGACAGAGTCTTCCTCCTCAACCCTGGCGAAAAGATGACCGTAGGCAACCGCACGCTCACCGCGGTCAGACCACCCGCGTTTGACAACCCTTCCACGACGGGCTTCTACGATGACAAGTCGGGGGTGTTCTTTAGTTCCGACTGCTTTGGAGCACTCCTCTCGTCGGTTCCTCAGAATGCCGCTGACCTCTCTGACGCGGATCTGCGGGACGGCCAGGTCTTTTGGGAGACGGTGGACTCGCCGTGGCTGCACAAAGTGGACCGGAGCGTTTTCGCGAAGGAACTCGACGGCATCCGCAAGATGGCCCCGAAGATGGTCCTGAGCAGCCATCTGCCGCCCGCCCCGGGAAATATGACGGAACGGCTGCTCACCTCCCTTTCATCCGTCCCGGGGGCTCAGCCGTTCGTCGGACCCAATCAGGCTGCGCTCGAGCAGATGTTGAAGAAGATGACGCATGAGCCTGGGTAGCTGGCGGCTTGCCGCGATTGCACGGATCAAGCTTTACGGGCGACTCCGCCCGCGCGATTGATGACCTGAACCTTAAGTTTCAAGAAGTTTTGGGCCGCCAGGAAAGAACGACTGCGGCATCTGGACTGCCGTGGGAACGCCTTTTCGAAGCAGGCCGGCGTAGTTGCAGTGCAACCGCGGCGCTGCCTGCAAGAATTCCTGACATCCAGTAGAGGCCGGTGTAAAATGAGAGGTTCATCCTCGGGCAACAAGAACACAAATTGAATGAAGAAAAGGAGCAACCTATGGCTTCCAATGAAGTCAAAGCTGTGGCTGATTTCCTCATCGCGGATTTCGAGAACGAAATGCAGACGACGCTGCGCGTGTTCGAGGCGGTTCCCAACGGCCGTCTTGACTACCAGCCGGCCGCAAAGTCCAAGACGGGCCTGGGGCTCGTCCGGCATATCACGCTGGAGGATGAATGGATTCTGAACTGCATCGCCAACGGCGCTTTCACGAATCCGCCGGATGATTCGGACGCCTGCGGCATCATGACCCCGGCCGACGCCATCGCCCGGTACAAAGAGAATGTCCCGGCGGCGCTCGGCCGCGTCCGCGCCATGTCCGGAGAGCAACTGTCCAAGTCCATTGACTTGCTCGGCTTGATGCAGATGCCCGGAATCAACTTTCTGGCGATGGCCGTCAAGCACTCGGTCCACCACCGCGGGCAACTCAGCAGCTACCTGCGCCCGATGGGTGGCAAGGTTCCCAGCATCTACGGGCCTACCGCCGACACTCGGGGGCAGTGACTTCAAGCTACTTCACCCGCCGGCCTGTATGGGGTAACCAAACGGATTGTCGAAGGTTTTGATTTGTATGCCGTGAGGTCAGGGCCTCATTTGCGTCACGGCTCGCGTGTGCGGCCGGACAGGCGTAGACAGCGGGCGCGCTCGGCGCGCCGGGAGTCCACTCCCCGAGCAGCGATCCTATTGGAGCGACTGGAGTTCCTTGCCGGGCTTGAAGCGCACGGCTTTGCCGGGAGGGATGGAAACTTCGGCGCCGGTGCGCGGGTTGCGGCCGATGCCGGTCTTGCGCGGTTTGACGTTGAAGACGCCGAAGCCGCGCAACTCGATGCGATCGCCTTTGGCGAGCGCTCTCTTCATGGATTCGAAAACAGTCTCGACGGCGATCTCCGCCTTGGTCTTGGTGACGCCGGTGCGATTGACGACCTCGTTGATGATGTCGAGCTTTATCACTGCAACCTCCTGCAAATACAGGCTTTAAGTATGGGAAGCGGATTCTCAATTGTCAAGGGTTTTCTCCTGTAATATCATGCCTTCTCTTTTTCCATGACGGGCGCACGTTTCCGCCCGGCGTTTCCACAAAACCCAATCACGATTGAGGTGGCACGCATGTCAATCAAGAACGACCGTTGGATTCGCAAAATGGCTCGCGAGCACGAGATGATCAAGCCCTTCGCCGAGAATCAGGTGCGCGACGGCGTCATCTCATACGGCATTTCGTCTTATGGGTACGATCTGCGGGTCGCCGACGAATTCAAGATCTTTACCAACGTCAACAGCACCATCGTGGACCCCAAAGGCTTCGACGCGCGCTCGTTTGTGGAATTCCGCGGGCCGGTGTGCATCGTGCCGCCCAACTCCTTTGCTCTCGCGAGGTCGGTCGAGTATTTCAAGATTCCGCGCAACGTGCTGACCGTCTGTGTGGGCAAATCCACCTACGCGCGCTGTGGGATTATCGTCAACGTCACGCCACTTGAGCCGGAGTGGGAAGGCTTTGTGACGCTCGAGATCTCCAACACCACGCCGCTGCCCGCGCGCGTCTATTCCAACGAAGGCCTTTGCCAGATCCTCTTCTTTGAGTCCGACGAGCTGTGCGAGATTTCCTACAAGGACAAGAAAGGCAAGTACCAGGCGCAGCAAGGAATTGTGCTGCCGAAGATTTGACACCGCACTTGGGCTGATGCGCTTGCCGGCTGCGGTTGTTCAGGCAGCCTTTGCCTTTCGCCGAAAGGCCAGGCCGGCGAGAATCCAAATCCCCAGCGCCATGTATTCCGCCACGCTGAAGTGCCCGGGAACCAGCGGCAGCAGTTTCATCCCGATGAGCGCGACGGCGACCAGCGCGCCAGCAATCGCGACGATGCGGCGGCCGGAAGCCCGCTCAATCGCGAGATAAGCCGCGCACGTCGCGAGCCACCCCACCGCCGAAGCCATTGAGCCGACCTCCGTGATGGGAATCAGAATCGCCTCGCCTGCGAACGCTCCCATCGCCGTCAGCAACCCTACCAGGAGCGCTGCGTTCGCGGGAGTGAGATTCCTCTCATGCACGCGGCCGACGCGTTCGTCAATCAGCCCGCGCCTGCCCAGCGCGAAAAACAGCCGGCTGGAAGCGATGAAGTTCCCGTTGAATACCTTGAGCAGCGAAAGCACGGCCGCGGCCAGAATGATGTTAACCAGCCACTCGCTTTGAAATGCCTTGCGGAAAGCAAAGGCTGTGGCAAAACTATGGCGGGTGAGCGGCTGCCAGGGATAAACCCAGGCGACAACCGCGATCACCGCGGCATAAAAAACAACCCCGACCAATACTGCCAGCATGATCGCCGTGAAGAAGCCGCGCGATCGGAATCCGGGATTGGCTTGCTCGGCGCACTTGGGCACCGATTCGAAGCCGGTCATGAAATAGGGGACGATTTGGACGACCAAGAGGATGGAGACAAAACTCGAGTGGCTGAAGAGCGGCTGCATATTCACCGCCCTGCCGCGCGCCACGCCGAAGGACGCGAACAGCACGAAAAGCGCCAGGAGTCCGAAGGTCGTCCAGTTTTGAAACGTCGCGCTCACCCGGATGCCGCGGTAGTTCAGCGTGGTGATGACGGCGGCCAGCGCAAGGCCGATCATCAGGTGAGGCAGATAGACGGGCTTCCCTGCCACGCGATAGAGTTCGACCGAATTGAGCGCGGGAGAAAGGTAGGCAGCGATTTTCCCCACCGCCACCGCTTCCCAAGGACAGACGACCCAGTAGGCGAGCGACATCATCCAGCCGGTGGCAAAGCTGACGCCGCGCGGAAAAACCTTCTCCGTGTAAGCGATCTCGCTGCCCGCGTCGGGAATCGCGATCACCAGGTGGCCGTAAACGTAGCCGATGGGCAGGAGCGCCGCGCCGCCCAGCACGAAACCCAGAATCGCTCCCAGCGGGCCGCCGCGCCGCAGCCAGTCGTCCATGACGACCAGCCACCCCACGCCCACCATCGTTCCAAAGGCCAGCGTGAAGTATTCTGTGGTGCGCAGTTTGCGGGCGAGTGAGATCATTTGGCGCAATCGGTTCGGGCGGCCCTCGATTCGGGCCGGGATCGAACTTCAGCCGAAGCATGCATCCTCCGGTAAAATAAGAATCCGGAGAAAAGGCAGCATAACCTTTACAACTGGGGAAAGCGACATGATGCTGAGAAACAGGCGAAGCGCGGTCCGGCATGCTCTGCTGGGGCTGCTGCTGGTTCTTTCCATCCCGACGTGCGCTCGCGCGTTGCCGCAAACCCAAGCTCCGCCGGCCGGGAAACCGGCGCTCTCCGCAGAGGCAAAGACATCCGTTCAGGACTATTCCCTCAGCCCGGAAATCCGCGCGAAAGCCATCAGGTATTCACGCATTCGATATGTCATCTATTTCGCGGATGTGGCGCTGGCGTTGGCCATTTATTCATTGCTGTGGCTGGGAAAGCTGGGCGTTCGGTTCCGTAATTGGGCTCGGCGAGTCTCGTCGCGCCCTTTCGTGCAAACGCTGATTTTCGTTCCGCTGTTTCTTGCTGTCGTGAGCCTGCTCGAATTTCCGCTCGACTACTATTCCGGATTCGTGGTCGAGCACCGCTTTGGCCTTTCCACTGAGACCTTCCTCGCGTGGCTTGCCGACTGGGGAAAGGGCTTCGCGATTAACACGGCTTTCATGGTCTTTCTGATTTGGGTTCTCTACCTGATCGTTCGCCGCAGTCCGCGGCGCTGGTGGTTTTATTTCTGGCTGTTCACCATCCCGGTGACGTTGGGCGTGATTCTTCTTCAACCCCTGGTCATTGACCCGCTGTTTTACAAGTTCACCCCGCTCGAGAAGTCCCAGCCCGAGCTGACCACGCGGATCGAGGCGATGCTCGACCGCACCAGGCTGGACATTCCGCGCGATCGCATCTTCGAAATGAACGCCAGCAGCAAGACGAAAACGGTCAACGCCTATGTGACGGGCATCGGCGCGAGCAAGCGGTTGGTCATCTGGGATAACACGCTCAAAAAACTGACGCCGGATGAAACGCTCCTCGTGGTCGGGCATGAGGCAGGCCACTATGTGCTCGAACATATTCCCAAAGAATTCGTACTTATCGAGCTTGTCTCTCTGGTCTTTATCTACTTGGGATTTGTCGCGGTCCGCTGGCTCGCGGCGCGATGGGGCGGGCGCACCTCTCTCGAAGGAGTCGGCGACCTCGCCTCGCTGCCGCTCTTGTTTCTCGTCCTGACCGCGATTACTTTTCTGGCCTCCCCGGCCATTTGCGCCATCTCGCGCCACTACGAGCACCAGGCGGACCAGTATGCTCTGGAGGTCGCTCACGGCGTGGTTCCCGACCCGAACACCGCCGACGCAAGGTCCTTCCAGGTTCTGGGCGAAGAGGACCTGGCCGATCCCGATCCTAACCCCTTCATCAAGTTCTGGCTTTACACTCACCCGCCGCTCGAGGAGCGCATTCGCTTCGCGCTGAACTATAAACCGTGGGCGGAGGGTAAGCCCCTGGAATTACTTCACCCGCGCTGATGAGAGATCCTTCAATCAAGCCACGCTCGTAGCGGTTGCGGGCTTTCTCGCCTCTGTGTTACTTTGGAAAGCTTTAGGAATCACGGCGAAGCATTCTGAGGACAAGCATGATCCGGGAATACTCCGGTCGCACGCCAAAAATCGCCAACTCTGCTTTCATCGCCGAGAGTGCGGACGTCATCGGCGAAGTGGAAGTGGGCACGAACGCGAGCGTGTGGTTCCAGACCGTTCTGCGCGGCGACATCGAGCCCATCCGCATCGGCGCGCACACGAACATCCAGGACGGCTCGGTCCTGCACACCATCATGGGCTCGCCGGTCATCGTCGGCGATTGGGTGACGGTGGGACATCGGGTGGTTTTGCACGGCTGCGTGATTGAGAGCCATTGCTTGATCGGCATGGGCGCAATTCTTCTCAATAACGTGCGCGTCGGCGAGGGTTCGATCGTAGCGGCGGGCGCGCTGGTGCTGGAAAATACAATCATCCCGCCGCGCAGCCTTTACGTGGGCGTTCCCGCGCGCTTTCAGCGGCAATTGACCGACGCCGACCGCGCCTTCATTGACGCGCACGCGCAACATTACCTGCAATACAAGGAGAACTATCTCGCGGAGGCTGCGAAGCCCAGGACTTCTTGAAAAACGTGTCGAATAAGATTGCTCCAATCCGCTCGGTGAAAGGAACGCGCGACCTGCTGCCGCCGGAAACCGGCCTTTGGCAGCGCGTCGAGGACGAATCGCGCCGCACCTTTGCCGCCTACAACTTCCAGGAAATCCGCACGCCGATCCTGGAAGCGACGGCGCTGTTTTCGCGCAGCGTGGGCGAAGACACCGACATCGTGATGAAGGAGATGTACACCTTTGACGACCGCGATCGCGAGTCGCTGACGCTTCGCCCGGAAGCGACGGCGTCCGTGGTGCGCGCCTACATCGAGCACAGCCTCTTCAACGAGGGCCGCCTGCACAAGCTCTATTACATCGGCCCGATGTTTCGCCGCGAGCGCCCGCAGAAGGGCCGCTACCGGCAGTTCTATCAGATCGGCGCGGAAGTGCTCGGCTCCGACCACCCTTCGATTGATGCTGAAATGCTGGAGATGCTGGTGCTCCTGCTCGAACGGCTCGGACTAAGCGGCTTTTCTCTCCTGCTCAACTCCGTTGGGTGCTCGAAATGCCGGCCGCAATACGTCAAAACCCTGCGCCAGGCGCTGCAGAGCGTGAAAGCCAACATGTGCGCGGATTGCCAGCGGCGGGCCGACACCAATCCCCTGCGCGTGCTCGATTGCAAGGTGGAAGCTGACCAGCCCATTATCGAAAGATTGCCGCATATCGTGGAGCACCTCGACCCCGAGTGCCGGCAACATTTCGACGCGGTGACGGCCGACCTCGACGAGCGCGGCGTCGCCTACACCCTGTCGCCGCGACTGGTGCGCGGCCTCGACTATTACACCCGCACCACGTTTGAAATCACCAGCAGCGTCCTGGGTGCGCAGAACGCGCTTCTCGGCGGCGGGCGGTACGACGGGCTCTCGGAGATGATCGGTGGCCCGCCCACGCCCGGCTTCGGCGTCGCCATCGGCGAGGACCGGCTCGTGCTGGCAGTGGCCGAGGCGGCAAAGGATAAAACGGGCCCTGCGGCGTCCCAGCTCGATGTTTACATCGCCTGGATGGGCGACGCGGCGCTTGCCCCAGCGACCGTTCTCGCGCGTCAGTTGCGACGCGATGGTCTGAGAGTCGAAATCGGTTACGAGCCGGCAAAGCTCAAGAAGTCGCTCGGACTCGCCAGCAAGCTCGGCGCACGCTTCGCCGTCATCATCGGCGAGGGCGAGCTCTCCACCGGGCGTTACCAGGTGAAAGATATGAGCGCCGGCGCGCAAAAGGAATTAGAGCCTGCGCAAATCGCGGAGTATTTGAAAGCGGCTCTGGCAAAGTAATTGTGGATAGTGCACGGCTCTGTCGAGGTCGAGCGCGAAGCCTCTTCTGGCGCGAGTGTTCGATAATCATAATTCACTATTTACCATTTTTTGATTTGTGGCGGTGAACGTGAAGCTGGACTTATTGGGTGATCGGCAAAGAACGCATTATTGCGGCGAATTGCGCAAGTCACACGTTGGCCAGACGGTGTTCGTGGCGGGTTGGGTGGATCGCCGCCGCGACCTGGGCAACCTGATTTTTCTCGACCTGCGCGACCACACCGGCGTCGCACAGATCGTCTGCAATCCCGCGGTGAGCGCCCAGGCGCACGACCGCGCGGAGGAAGTGCGCTCCGAGTACGTTGTGGGCGTAGAAGGCGAGGTGGTGGCCCGCTCCGCTGAAACCGTCAACGCGCAACTGGCGACGGGCGAGGTGGAAGTCAAGGCCAGGACCCTGCTGCTTTTGAACGAGGCCAAGACTCCGCCCTTCCCCATCGCAGAGGAATCGCGCACCAGCGAAGACACGCGCCTGCAGTATCGCTACGTGGATTTGCGACGCGGGCGGCTGCAACGCAACCTGCGCCTGCGCTCGCAGGCCAGCCAAGTGGTGCGCGAGCACATGATGGCCCACAGGTTTATTGATATCGAAACGCCGTTCCTGACGCGCTCGACGCCCGAAGGCGCGCGCGACTACCTGGTGCCCAGCCGGATTCATCACGGGCACTTCTACGCGCTGCCGCAGTCGCCGCAAATTTTCAAACAGATTCTGATGATCGCCGGCTGCGACCGCTACTTCCAGATTGTGCGCTGCTTCCGCGACGAGGACTTGCGCGCCGACCGCCAGCCCGAATTCACCCAGATTGATATCGAGACGGCTTTCCCGCAGCGCGACTTGCTTTTCGACATTATCGAGCAGTTGATGGAGAAACTCTTCGCCCTGGTCAACGTCAAGGTGGAGCGGCCCTTCGTGCGCCTGAGCTACGAAAGCGCCATGGAGCTCTACGGTTCGGACAAGCCGCACCTCGGCTTCGATCTCGCGTGGAAGCGAGTGAGCCTGCCCGAAGCGGCGCGGGAAAAACTGCAGGCCGCGCCGGCCGTCAAACTCCTGCGCGTGCCGGACTGGGCCGGGGTATCGCGCAGCCAACTCGATAAGCTTCAGGAAAGCGCCAAAACAAATGGCGCGGAGCGATTCTCTTACTTAAAAGTGGAAGCGTCCGGCGTTCAATCGCCGCTCAGCAAATTGGTTGGTGAGGAAACGGTCCAGTCGCTCGCGCAGGCTGCGGAAGCAAGCGCCGGCGACCTGGTGATTCTCCTAGGCATGAAATCGGCGGGCGCGGCTGCGATCCGGTCGGCGATGCAGCGGCTGGACGAGGTCTCCGGTTTGCTGCGCCTCGAAATTGCACGCAAGCTCGAGCTGATCAAGCCAGGCGCCTGGAACTTCGCGTGGATCGTGGACTTCCCCATGTTCGAATACGACGAAACGGCGAGGCGGTACGGCGCGATGCATCACCCGTTCACATCGCCGCGCGAAGAGGATTTGGATAAGCTCGAAGCCGACCCCAGCGCGGTCAAAGCGCTCGCCTACGATCTGGTCCTGAACGGTTCGGAAATCGGCGGCGGCTCGATTCGTATGCACCGCCGCGATATTCAAGCGCGCGTGTTCAAAGTACTCGGCCTCACCGACGAAAAAGCCCGTGAGCGGTTCGGGTTTTTCATGGACGCCCTCGAATACGGCGCGCCCCCGCATGGCGGCATCGCACTCGGCTGGGACCGCATCGTGGCGCTGATGGCGGGCGAATCGAACATCCGCGAAGTGATCGCTTTCCCCAAGACCGCCAGCGCGGTGGACCTGATGAGCGGCGCGCCCGCGGGGGTGGATCCGGAACAGCTCGACGAGCTGGGGCTAAAGATCAAGAATTGACCTATCAATTCGTTTCATTATTGATCTATTGTTCACAACGTGGACCGCATTGAGCCAGATGATTCAATGATGAAATGGAACCATGATCTAATCGCATGTCCGTCATTCGCATTCTTCCCGAAGCTGTTGCCAACAAAATCGCCGCCGGCGAAGTTGTGGAGCGGCCTGCCTCGGTGGTGAAGGAGCTTCTGGAGAACTCGCTCGACGCGGGGGCCGAGCGCATTGCCGTCGCCGTGGAAGCGGGCGGCAAACGGCTGATCCGAGTGGACGACGACGGCAGCGGCATGAATCACGACGACGCGTTGCTGGCCTTCGAGCGCCACGCGACCAGCAAGATTCGCGACGCCGACGACCTGTTTGCCATCTCGACGCTTGGCTTTCGCGGTGAAGCGCTGCCTTCCATCGCCGCCGTGTCGCGGCTGGTGCTCGAAACGCGCGAGCGTTCGGAAAGCTCCGGCTCGCACCTTGAAATCGCCGGTGGCAAGCTGCGCGACGTGAAGGAAGTTGCGCGCGATGCCGGAACGCTGGTTGAAGTCCGAGATCTCTTCTTCAACACGCCCGCGCGGCGCAAGTTCCTGAAATCCGAATCCACCGAGCTCGGCCACATTGCCCAACTGGTGACGCATTACGCCCTCGCGCACCCCGAGAAAAGCTTCCGGCTTTCGTCGCTCACCAACGATATCGTCAACGTTGCGCCGGTCGCGACCAGCCGCGAGCGCGTTTATCAGTTGATGGGCGGGAAGCTGCTCGAGCAGATGGTGGACATCGCGCCGCTCGAACGCCGCCTGCCGATCCCGCAGGGCGCGGAAAAAGACCAGCCGCCCGGCGCCGAGCCGCCCCTGGTGCGCGTTTCGGGATTTGTTTCGCGGCCCGAGGTGCAGAAGCTCAACCGGAACAGCATTTACTTTTTTGTGAACCGCCGCCTGGTGCGCGACCGCCTGATCCTGCACGCTGTCACCGAAGCCTATCGCAATATCTTGCCGTCGAGCGTATTTCCCGTCGCGCTGATCTTCCTCCAGTTGCCGGCAAGCGAAGTGGATGTTAACGTTCATCCCTCGAAGACCGAAGTGCGATTTCGCAACTCGGGGTTCATTCACGATTTCGTGCGCGATTCGATCCGGCAGGGCCTGGTGGCGTCGCAGCCGGTGGCGGCGTTTCCCTTGCCGCGGCGCGCGACGCCGCCCCCCGATGAAGTGGCGACCGAAGCCGCGGAAAGATTGGCCGATGAAACGCCGGTCATGCGCGGTCCGGCATCTCCGCTCGAGGTTTCGAAACCTCAAGCCAGCCATGCGGCTCGCGCTTTCCCGACAGGCAGGAATTTCCTCCTGTCATCGCGGCAGCCCGCACCCGTCACTGGAAAACTTCCGCTTGACGCAGCGCTATCGGCATACGCTCCGCCGCAAACCTCGCTGGCGGAAGGCGCCGCTCCCGCTTCCGAGTTCCCCGCCGACCTCGTCCCGCTGGGTCAGGTTCAGGAGAGTTTTATTGTGGCGACCAACGCGGACGGCCTGTGGATTGTTGACCAACACGTGGCGCACGAGCGCGTGCTTTTTGAGCGGCACCTGAAGATGCGCCGCGAAAAAAAGGTGGCCGGACAGAGGTTGCTTCTTCCCATTGTCGTGGAGCTGAGGCCCGAGCAGCAGGCCACGTTTCAGGAAATCGCCGAGGAACTGGCCTCAAACGGTTTTGAGGTCGAACCCTTCGGCCAGCGGACGGTGGCCATCAAGACCGCTCCGGCGGACATTCGCACCGAAGACGTGGAGAAGTTACTGCTCGAGATCCTGGACGGCGTCGGCCCCGAGGCGCGCGGCATTTCGCTCGAAAGCCTGCGCGGCAAAATCGCGGCTTCGGTTTCCTGTCACGCCGCGATCAAAATCAACATGGCGCTGGACGAGACCAAAATGAACTGGCTGCTGCGAGAACTCGCGCGCACGGAGTGCCCGATGACTTGCCCGCACGGCCGGCCCGTGGTCCTCAAGTACTCGATGAAAGCCATTCAGAAGGCATTCAAGAGAATCTAGGTCTGTGACCGCATGAAAAGATTCTATAATATATTGTTCTTGGGGGGACTTTAGGCCTATACTGAGGCATGTCGCGACGCGCCCTTGAGGTGAAGGTAACTGCCGAAGATCAGATGC
>JAHEKS010000338.1 GCA_024638215.1 Acidobacteriota bacterium
GATATATAATCGACTCCGCCTGGGACGCCCGGGACTAGAATCGCCGAAGCAGGAGGACCTGCCCATGTCCACACTCGACAAAGCCACGGTTTTGCGGCTTATGGATGCCGTTTGGAACGAGCGGAAGCTAGAGATTCTGGATGAGGTGGTCGCCGCCGATTACGTTCGCCACGATCCTGCCTTCACCGGCGAGGTGCGCGGTCCGGAGGGCTTCAAACAGTACGTCATGGCGATGTGCACCCCCTTCCCCGATGCTCGCATCTCGATTGAAGATGTGATTGCCGAGGGAGAACTGATGGCGATGCGTTGGACGTTCACGGGCAAGCAATCGGGTGATTTCTTGGGGATTCCAGCTTCCGGGAAAGAGCTCACGCTGACAGGCATCAGCATCATCCGCACACGGGACGGCAAAATCGTGGAAGGATGGGATGGTTACGACGCTCTCGGGATGCTGCGCCAACTGGGCGCGGCGGCGTAACCCCGGCATCGGGTCAGCAGTCTCGCCCGATCGCTCGAGGCTTGTCACTGATGACTCCGCATAGCTGTTTACACCCTCGCCGCTCGCAGTTAAGATGAAACGGCATGAAAGCCGCCTATCTCACTGCGCCGCACCGGATCGAAGTACGCGACGCGCCGCCGCCCGCGCCAAGCTCGTCCGCGGACGTCCTGGTGCGCATTGACGCGGTGGGCGTGTGCGGCTCCGACATTCACTACTTCACGCAAGGCGGCATCGGCGCGAGCCGGGTGGAATATCCCTTCGTCATGGGCCACGAATGCGCCGGGACGATCCTGGAAGTGCCGGCGGGCGTCGCCGGTCTCAAGCCCGGCGACCGCGTGGCGATTGACCCGCTCATCGCCTGCGGCAAGTGCGACCAATGTTTGGCGCGGCGCCGCCACACCTGCCGCAATCAAAAGTTCCTGGGCGTGCCGAGGCAGAGTCCCGGCGCGCTGGTCGAGCACATGCGTCTCCCCGCCGACTGCCTTTTTCCTGTGCCCGCGACGATGACCATGCCGCAAGCCGTGATGGTCGAGCCGTTCTCGGTGGCGCTGCACGCGGTACGATTGGCGGGCCTGGCGCCTGGTTCGAGCCGAGAAGCCTGGGGCGACGGCGGGACCCTTCGCTTCGCTCAAGGGCAGGCGCCGCCGCTACAGAGGTCCGCCGGGGGCGCGCGCGTGGGAGTGCTCGGCTCGGGGCCCATCGGCTTGTGCGTGATGGTGGCGCTCGGCGCCAAGCTCGGCGGAGACGGCGGCGCGGGCGTCACCCTGTACGCCACCGACCTGGTGGACGAGCGGCTGGAGGCGGCGCGGCGCACGGGAGCGGTTTGGGCGGGCAGTCCGCGCCGCGAAAACATCGTCGCCGCAATTCGCGAGCGTGAGCCTGAGGGCCTCGATTGCGTCTTCGAGTGCGCGGGCGAGCAGGAAACGCTCGACCAGGCCGTCGAGCTGCTCACACCGGGCGGCGCGGCGATGCTGGTCGGCATTCCCGAAGCCGACCGCATCAGCTTTAACGCGCACGAGCTGCGCCACAACGAACTGCGCGTTGCGACCGTTCGCCGGCAAAACGTGTGCACGCAGGACGCCATCGATCTGATCGCGAGCGGCCGCGTTGACGTTGCTCCGCTCGTCACCCACCACTTCCCTCTCGAAGAAACGGCGGCCGCCTTCGAGCTCGTCACCGCGCGGCGCGACGGCGTCCTCAAGGCGATCATTGACCTGCCGTAAATTTGAACCCTCATCTTACGGTTGCCACGCTCGGTCCTTCTGCAGACGCATTGGCCGCGGCTTTTTCTTGCCACCCTCCAACCCCTTGGCTGGACTCGCGAAGATTTGCGCTGGAGCCCCGTCAAGGTGCTCCCCCGCAACAATCGTCAAACCTCCCGCGGAAGTCAGACGAATGGATTCACGATGGTCAGGATTCTAACGCGGAGCGGCTGAACTCTTGATTACGGTTGGCCCAGTGGCGAAGGGATCGCGACTGCTTTCCTCTTCTCTTTGGTCGCGACATTGAAGAGCTTGAAATCAGAATAGCGATGCAAGTTACGATAAATCCGGCCTCGCAAGTCCACCGTCACGCTGACTTCCTGCGGGAGCCACACCGAAGCCGCAACTTCCTTGAAAGAAACCTCCCGGAAGGAGATCTCGGTAGTCTGTCTCCGCAATCTGATTTTGGGTTGAGGAGCCAGAAGATCGGTGCGCACGCGGACGATTTGGAAACTGACGGGATCGATCCA
The DNA here is from genome assembly GCA_024638215.1 of Acidobacteriota bacterium. Taxonomy (GTDB): domain Bacteria; phylum Acidobacteriota; class Terriglobia; order UBA7540; family UBA7540; genus JAHEKS01. The sequence continues at coordinate 2,232 of JAHEKS010000338.1, forward strand.
CGCTACTCCCTGAACCAGAATCAGGGCAGAGCCGTCACGGGTGGAGAAACGCTCGTTCGTCCTGGCGGTCTGGGGTTTCTGGGCAAAGGCAACGACGTGCAAATCTTTCCCGTTGACGGTTTGAAGCCCCAGGTAACGGAAGCCGGCGCCGTCCTGATAGAGAGGGTGAAAGAGAATGGGAACTGAGGCAAACCCCGCCGTGAGCATCAGGCCCTCGTCCAGGCCGTGCAGTGCCGTATTGGCGCCCTGCGCCGTGGTGCGATGCTCTTCGGTACCGACCCCCCACTTGCCGGGCTGGGCAAGGAGCAGGTACTGGAATTCCTGATTGACGGAACGCTCGACCTTTCCGTTTTTGCCCAGCCGTTCCTCGTGCACCCGCTCAAGCGACACGGTGTTGGGCAGGTTGTTGAAGAACGATTCGACCCCCTCGCCCGCTTTCTCAAGAATACCCTTGAGGTCATCCTGGTTGGGAGCCATCCGGATCCCTTCCAACTCCGGCATGGCCTTCAAAAGATCCTGAGGCGATTCGGCAAGCACCGACCTCGAACTGGCATAACGTTCCAAGCTCACTTGTTCCTGCACCCGGGCATACAGCGAACGAGCTCCGTGCGGAAGGGTCTTTGGCTTGCGCCCGCCGGTGTATTTTTCCATCTCGCCTCTGGCCTCGGCAACATCACCTACGCCCAACAGAGCCTGAACCCGCAGAAGGCGGACTTCCCTGCCGGCTCCGGCGCGGAGCGCTCTCTCCAGATACAGCAGGGCGGCTTCCCAATTTTTCTGCGAGACCAGGATGCGGCCCATCTCCTGAAGCGCCACAACATTTTCTGGATCGACCTCCAACGCCTTCGCAAAGAAGCTCTCCGCTCCGCTGGTCTCGCCCCGCCAGGTCTCCAGCACGCCCGCAATCAAATCCGCTTCGGGCCGCTTCGTCGCGGCGGCGTCATTGAGCTTCACAGCTTCGTCAAGCTGCTTGCTTGCGCCCGCCCAGCTTCCGGATTCAAAAAGCGCCAAGGTCAGAAGCAGGCGGCACTCCACGCAACTCGGGGCCCGCTTGGAAGCTTCGGACAGCAGGGGAACGGCGCGCACCGCATCGTCGCGGTCAATTAACTCCTCGCATCCGCGGTCGAAATCTTTCGCCTTGCGGGCCCCTTCAACTCCAGCAACCTTCGTGGCATCCTGCTGGAGCCGTGGCCCCAGCGTTTCCACCAGCATCTCCATGGAAACCAGGTCTGGATTCGGAGTCAATTCCCGCAAAACAAGTGCGATGCCCCTGGTCTTGTCGGCGCCCCCGAATTCGGCGGTCTCACGCGCCGTGGCGTAGCCGGATTTGGTGGCGACCACCTTAATCGTGAGGCGCCTGTGCACGCTCGCATCGAGGACGAATTCGGTATGGAACTCCCCTTGGAGGTTGGTCTTCAGCACACGCGCGGAACCTATACCGATACCGGCGTCGACGGTAACGGTAACGCCCCCCAGCGGGGTGCCGCGCAGATCAGTCGCACGGCCATAGACGACCCAGTTGTAAGTTACCAGGGGGTGGAGGATGTCCCTCAGATCCCCGATACCTTCCGGCACTTGTGCCCAAGCGGTCAGCGGCAAAAGAATCATTAAGAGGAAACTCTTCTTAACGCTCACGGAGCGACACTCCCACTTGCTCCACTGCGAACGGACTATCATTGCCCCTGAGGGTATCACCACCGGACCGGCAATCCAAAACGGGATGGTTCTGCGACCTGGCTTTTTCCAGACCGCCCGTGGAACGTGCCTCCCGGCCGTTGCGTTGCCTCGAGAAAATGCCCGTGGCCACGCATGCGTAAGGTGCCCAGGCGACGCAGCGAGCGCTTTACTTGACACATTCCGACCCCTTGGCTAGACTCGCGAAGATTTGCGCTGCGGCCGCGCTCGGCGCCTGCCCTGAGGGACGAAGGGAGCGGCGGTCCAATGCTGTAGCGGCGGCGTCTCGCCGCCGTGGCATGCGTAATCGGCAAAGCAGCGCGAGAGCAAAACCGCCGGCCATAGACCGGCGTTACAGGGCAAACCCCGGGAGCGTGCGTTGGCGTTTAGCTGGCTGGACCTGGTCGTCGTGGTAGCTTACCTCGCCGCCATCACGGTCTTCGGAGCGCATTTCGGCAAAAGCCAGCGGACGCTGCACGACTATTTTCTCGGCGGGCGGCGCCTGCCCTGGTGGGCCATCGCCTTCTCGGTGGTTTCGGCCGAAACCAGCATCCTCACCATTATTTCCACGCCGGGCATCGCCTACGCCACGGACATGGGCTTTCTCCAGCTCGTCTTCGGGTATCTGGTGGCGCGCGTGGTGGTC
>JAHEKS010000339.1 GCA_024638215.1 Acidobacteriota bacterium
GAAGAGAAGATTAAACAGACGCTTGCTGAACCCACACCCATGCAGGGGGGAGGCGGACCCGAAAGCGAGAAGAACTATCCGCTGGCCCCCGCATTTCGAATCGTAGATTTATTCGGCAATCGCCTGAGCCTGGCGGATTATCGGGGCAAGGTCGTCTTGCTGGATTTCTGGGCGACGTGGTGCAAACCCTGCCGCACGGAGATACCCGCCTTCGTGGATTTGCAGGCTCGGTATCACCACCGCGGCTTTCAGGTGATCGGCATCGCCGTGGCCGACCACAAGTGGAGCGTGAAGAAATTCTACGAAGACTTTCACATGAATTATCCGGTGGCCATGGATGATTCCATCGCGCGGCGGGCCTATGGGGTCGCGGGAGGGATTCCAAGCACCTTCCTCATTGGCCGCGACGGGCGCATTCATCAGAAGATCGTCGGCGCGCCCTCTAATTTGAATCTTCTTGAAACAGAAATCCAGTCTCTGCTCGGCGGAGAAAACGGGACTCAGTTGGCGCGGGCCGCTGCCGCTCCTGCGCCGCCGGCCGAGAGCGCGGCCAACAACCCGCCGCCCGCGACGGTGGAGCAGAAGATCAATCAGACGCTGAACAAAAAGACCGAGGTCGTGAACGAGGACGAAAACCCGCCCGCGGCCGGAGCGCAGAAGGCTTCAGCTTCCGCCGCCGCGCCTCCGCCGCCCAATAAGCCGCTCAAGGATCCTTCGCCCGCCGAGGTCCAGCGCATCATTCAGGAATTCGCCGCCAAGGAGACGCAATTCAAGCTGGCGCGCGACAACTACACCTATCACCAGATCAACAAGGTGGAAGAGCTCGGCCCCAATGACGAAATCGTGGGCACCTACCGCCAGGACTGGGACATCCTTTTCGACGATTCCGGCAAGCGCATCGAGAATGTGACTTACGCGCCGCTGCCCACGCTGAAGGGGCTGATGGTCACCGAGCAAGATATTGACGCCATGCGTAGTATTCAGCCTTTCGTATTAACCACCGATGAGCTGCCCGAATACGAAATCAAATACCTCGGGCACGTGCCGGTGGATTACCTCACCTGTTACGTTTTTTCCATCCGTCCCAAAGAAATCAAGAAAGGGCATCTCTACTTCAAGGGCATCGTCTGGGTGGACGATCGCGACCTGCAAATCGTCAAAACGGAAGGGAAGTCGGTGCCCGAGATGCACACCAGGCACGGAGAAAACCTCTTCCCGCGCTTCACCACCTACCGCCAGCAGATTGACGGCAAGTACTGGTTCCCGACTTTCACCATGGCCGATGACACGCTCTATTTCCCCGGCAATCCCATTCACATCAAGGAAATCATTCGCTACACCAACTACAAACAGTTCAGGTCCAAGGTGCGAATCCTTTCCGCCACACCGACCAGCGACACCCCCAATCCGCCGCCCAAGAAATAAGGCGCGTGGCGAGCAGTCGAGGCGATACGCGCCTTTCCTGATACAATCCTGAGCCATGGCTGCCTTGGACTGGCGAATCGTGCTGGTGCGGCCGCGCAACCCGCTGAATATTGGCGCGGCGGCGCGGGCTATGGCCAACTTCGGCTTTGCCGATTTGACGGTGGTCGAGCCTTATGCGCCCGTGTGGCAGGAAACGCGCTCGGCGGTCGGTGCGGAGGCAATCGTCCAATCGGCGCGCGCGGTGGATGACCTGCGCGAAGCCATCGCCGACCGCACGCTGGTGGTCGGCACTACGGCCGGCTCGCGCCGCAACCTCGACCGCGAGATGATCTCGCTCGCCGATTTTCCCGCGTGGCTCAAGAAGCATTCGAAGATGAAGCGCGCCGCGCTGCTCTTCGGCTCGGAAAAAACCGGCCTCTCGAACCAGCACCTGAGCTACTGCCACGCGCTGGTGCGCATTCCGACCAGGCCCGCGTGCCCTTCGATGAATCTTGGCCAAGCTGTGGCCGTTTTTTGTTACGAATTGGCTCGCGCGGGCGCGGCGCCGGGACGCGGCTCGCGAAGAAAAGCCGGTGGCGCATCCCGGCCCGGCGCTGCCGCCGGCGGTGGGGCAGCGCGCTCCGCCGCGAAACTGCGCGCGCCGGCCGTGCACCTCTCGGAGCCCGCGAATCTCCATTCGCTGCTGCACGTTTTCGAGCGCGCCGAGCGCGTGCTGGACCGCGTGGGCTTCCTCAAGCCCAAAAGCCGCACCGCGACGCTCATCAAGCTGCGCCGGCTGTTGCTCGACCTGGGTCTGACCTCGAACGACGTCAAAATCATCGGCGGCGTGCTAGCGCAGATCGAATGGAAACTGAATCACCCGTAGCGCCGGGCTTTAGCCCGGCATTCTTTCCCGGTCAAGTGCCGCCCTGAAGGGCGGCGCTACGCCAGGGCACGTTTTTTCTCACGCGCCGGCCTGAAGGCCGTCGCGACCGGAGCCAACCATGGACCCGCAATCGTCCGCCAGCTCAACGTCTCAGCCGCGGCGCGCGCTGGAAGGTCTGAAGGTTCTGGATTTTTCCCACGCGCTGGCCGGGCCTTACTGCACCATGTTGCTGGCGGACTACGGCGCGGACGTTTACAAGCTGGAATCGCCCCGCGGCGGCGACATGGGCCGCACTTGGGGTCCGCCGTTTGTGGGCGGGGAAGCCGCGTTCTTCCTGGGGCTGAACCGCGGCAAGCGCGGCATCGCGATTGACCTGAAACGCCCGCAAGGAATCGAGCTGTGCCTGCAACTGCTCGACCGTGTGGACGTCCTGATCGAAAATTTCCGCCCGGGGACAATGGCGCGCCTGGGGCTCGGTTACGAGACCGTGCATCCGCGCAATCCCCGGCTGATTTACTGTTCGATTTCGGGGTACGGGCAGGAGGGCCCGGCGCGCGACGAGGCGGCGATGGATTTGATTGTGGAATGCTCCAGCGGCTTCATGAGCATCACGGGCACCGAAGACGGCGAGCAGGTGCGCAGCGGCTATGCCGTGGCGGACATCAACGCCGGCCTCGTCGCCGCCATCGGCATCCTGATGGCGCTTCACCACCGCGAGCAAACCGGCGCCGGCCAACTGGTGGACGTGGGGATGTTCGACGCCATGATTTCCGCCATGAGCTCCAATTTGATGGCGTACCTCGGCTCGGGGCAGGTGCCGCGGCCGCTGGGGACGGGCTTCGGCACGGTGGTGCCGTACCGCGTCTTTCACGCCAGCGACCGCGTCTTCTCCATCGCCGTCGGCAGCGACAAGTTGTGGACCGCGTTCTGCGCCGCCATCGGCCGCGCCGAGCTCGCCGCGCATCCCGACTACGCGACGAACGCGCAGCGCATCCGCAACCGACGCGCGCTGGAACAGACTCTGGAAGAGATTTTTCACCAGCGCACCGCGGCCGAATGGATTGCGGCGCTGGGCGCGGCGGGAATTCCGTGCTCGCTGGTGCGGACGTTCGCGGAGGTGGCGGGACATCCGCAGGCCGCGTACCGCGAAATGTTCCCGCGGGTCGAGCACTCGACGGCGGGCGCTCACCGCGCCATCGGCTCGCCGGTGAAGATGTCGCAGACGCCCGCGCGGCCGGGGCGAGGCGCTCCGTTGCTTGGCGAACACACGCGCGAGATCCTGGCGGAACTTGTCGGCTTGGATGCGGAAACGATGGCGCGGCTTGCGACCGGCGGCGTCATCGCATTGTAGCGGCGGCGTCTCGCCGCCGAATCCGGCTGTAGCGGCGGCGTCTCGCCGCCGATCAACCGACCCCTCGCCTGTCCGTCTTCCGCCGGACACCTTCTCCCCAGGGGAGAGGGGCAGGGGTGAGGAGTTGCGGTGGCGTCTCGCCGCCGAATGCGGTTGCAGCGGCGACCTTCAGAGCTTGCCCGCAGCGAAGCGAAGGGTCGCCGCGTGCTGGGCTAAAGCCCGCCGCTACGTCGCCATGTAGCGGGTTGAACCCGCCGCTACAAGGGTGCGGATGCAGACATCGCCGTCTCGCCGAGAATCTTCTCTGCGATCTTGAATTCGGCGCGCCCGCGCCTTTCACATCCAGGTGCCGGCTTTATAGCGGCGATACTCGTCGCCGAAGGCTTTTTCGAGGACGGCGCTCTCCTTGCGCGCCCGGCTTGACTGGTAGAGCGGATACACGATGCAGAAAACCACCAGCGGAATGATCCTGCCCCAGGCGATGAACAGTCCCAGGTAGGCCACGCCGCCGAAGGTGTAAATGGGGTTGCGGAATTTGGAATAGAGGCCCGCGGTCACCAGCGCCCGCGCTTCGGGGCGGACGCTGAACGATTTGCCCAGTTGCAGCCGCGCCACGAACCACAGCACGATTCCCGCGGCCGCGAGAGCCATGCCGATCACGTGGCGGGCGTCCCACGCCCAGGCGTAGCGGACAATCGCCGCCGCGCACGCCAGGATGAACGGAAAATCAAACCAGAGCAGCCACTTTTTGGCCCGCTTCATCGCTCACCTTCCTTCATTATATTATGCTAGGTCTGTGACCGCATGAAAAGATTCTATAATATATTGTTCTTGGGGGGACTTTAGGCCTATACTGAGGCATGTCGCGACGCGCCCTTGAGGTGAAGGTAACTGCCGAAGATCAGATG
>JAHEKS010000086.1:0-9560 GCA_024638215.1 Acidobacteriota bacterium
GCGTGAGGGTCGCCGCATGCGCTTCCGCCCATTCGGTCGAACCCATCAGGCCGAACTCTTCCGCATCCCAACTGGCCAGGATGACGGTGCGCCGCGGGCGCCAGCCGCGCTTCAGAAGTTCGCCCAAGCCGCGCGCCACGCTGAGCAGCGCGACGGTGCCGCTGCCCGGGTCCGCCGCGCCATACGTCCAGGCGTCGCGGTGGTTTCCCGCAATCACCCACTCGGCCGGATCAACCGCGCCCGGTATTTTTGCCACCACATCCCAGATGGGGCGTTCCTCGTAGTCCATCTGGAGCTTGATATGCACTTTGGACGTCCCCGGCCCGAGGTGGTAACGGAACGGCAGACCACCCTGCCAGTCTCGGGGGGCAGCGGGGCCGGAAAGGTTGCGCAGGATCGGCTCGGCGTCGGCGTAAGAAAGCGGCGTGGTGAGGATGCGCGGCAGGGTGACTTCGCTCATCGGTAGACGTTGGGCGCCGGAGGTGGCCGCGACGCCGGGAGTCAGCGGGTCGCCTGCGTAGCCGTAAAGCGGCAGAATGGAGCCGCGCTGCACAGCGGTGGGCGGCCGCCACGGCCCCGACGGCCACACTTCGCCTTGACGATAGCCGTCGTCCTCGGGATCGGAATAGATCAGGAGCGCGCCCGCGTGGTGCAACTCCGCGACGTAAGCCTTGACGCCGCGAAAACACTTCCCGTAACGAACGATCACTACCTTGTGCGCCGCGTCCACGCCCATCCGCTCAAGCTGCGCGTAGTCCTCGGGAAGGCCGTAATTGGCATAAACTACCGGACCCGTGAATTCCCCCGAGGGAGTGAAAGCGTTGAAAGCGGCAATGACCTTCGGGTCGTCGCCGGCATTCGCGTTTCCATCGGCCGGATCGTTGGTCGAGGCCGCGCGGGTGAAGGGCGCGACAAGTCCGACCTTCACTTCCTCCGGCATTGGAAGCAGAACGCGGTAGGTGACGATCTTGGCGTCGAGACCGGCGGCGCGGAACTGCTGGAGCATGTATTGAGCCGTGCGGTAATCGGTGGGGGTACCCGCGACGTGAGGCTCGCGGGTCAGAATTCGCAAGTCTTCGCGAGCTTGGGCCGGGGTGGGAACGCTGCGGAAGAACTCCTCATACTCCGATTCACGCAGGGCGCGCTGAGGGGCGAATCCGCGAATCGAAACCGGCTGCGCCGATGCGAGGGAAATCAGGCCCGCCGCGAGCGCCAATCCGGCTGCCGCTTCCACCAGCGGCTTCCGCAGGGATGTCAGTCGCCGGCGACGACACGTGATACGCCTTCGCGTGATGGAAAGGAAACCCTGTTGGGCAAAATACACAAGGAACCCCGGTCGAAACTTCCAGACCGGGTCATTATACCTTTGTGAGTCCACAAGGAAGGCGCCGACCGCCAGGAGCGAGCCTGTCCGCTCAGAGCCGTCCACACCTGGACAGGCTGCGCGGCGCGACGAAGAAATCAGCCATCACCCTGAGCGAAGAAGAGTTCACTCAAGATGCGCGGTCAACCCTGGACGCGGATGCGGCGCATTTCGGGCTGGCGCTCCTCGTGGCGCATCCACTCGATGGCCTCGTCCAGGAAGTCGCGCATGGCTTCCAGCACTTCAATGCTCGCGTTGCGCAGGTGGCGCCGTGAGCGGGCTGCGGGCAGGGGCGGTCGGCGGAAGAACGGAGCGATCTCCTTTAACACCCACGCCGCGCAGGAGGGCATGGGTGGCCGGCGGGGCTCACTCCGGCGTCCGCGACGCGACCTTCGGTTGCTTTGTTTCCCGTTGGGCATTGTTCCTCCTCATGACGACAACCAGTTCTCCGTCTTTGACGCAAGCGCTTTCGGGCTCGCAATGCGCCACGCGCTGCGGCAGCGCGATGTGGCGCTTGTAACCGCCCACGCGGATCACCAGTTCGTCCAGCTTTTTGTAAAGGTCCACGTGCTCGGCCTGTACGAAGGGCAGGCGAAGGTGAAGATGATAATCACCGCTCACCTTGCGAAAACTGTAGGGCGCCTGGTCAAAATAGCGCTTGGCCGGGTCGGACGATCCGTAGAGCGCCCTTCCCAATCGTTTGAGCCGCTCGACGCCCAGCACTTCATCCCGGAACATGGGCACGCGCCACACCGGGACAGGACTGAAGAATTCCTCCACCCTGCGAATCCAGCGCTCCTGCGTGGTTTTCCAGGCGGTGAAAAACTGGTCGGAAACGGCCTCGGGCAAAATGCGGTTGATGATCACCGCATCCACGGTGAGCCCGTAAAGGCAGAAATACGTAAAGGCGCGCTGGGTTTCCTTGAGCACCACTTTCTCCGGGTTGGTCACCAGCCGCACCGTGGTGATCTTGGGATCGGCCATGAGCTTGTCAATCCCCGAGAGCTTCCGGTGCAGCTCTTCGAGATTCTTGAAGTACTGCTCTTCCGGAAGCGGCACGCCGACGAAACTGTGAACCATCGGGCGCACCACGCTCGCCACACGCCGCTCCAGCTTGAAGATTTTCGACATGTACCATTCGAGAGTGGTGGGAATGCTCACAAAGCGCAGCGATTCACCGGTGGGCGCGCAATCAAGGATCACCACGTCGAACGATTTCTCGCGCACATATTGATTCACGTAAAGGAGCGAACTGACTTCTTCCATGCCGGGGAAGATGGCCAGTTCCTCGGCCAGCGTCTGCTCGAGCCCGGAAACGTTCAAGAGCGCCGCGACGTAAGAGTAAACCGAATTCCAATGGCGCGAGATTTCCTCAAGAACGTCCACTTCCTGAATCCAGAGATTCTTCGCCACGTTGACCAGGCGGCCGGCCTCGTGATCCATCAAATCCTTTTCCAGGTCGAAGGCGTCGCTCAGCGAGTGCGCGGGATCTACCGACATCACCAGTGTCTTGTAACCGCGCCGCGCGGCCTCCAGTCCCGACGCCGCCGAAATGCTCGTCTTGCCCACTCCGCCTTTGCCGCTGTAAAGAATGATGCGCATGACTTTCTGTCCTCAGCACCGCGACATTCCAACTTCAACCTTAGCACCACCGGGGGCGGCGCACCTAAAATTAGATGCGCCATAATTCCAGTTGCGCTGGTAAGCTGGAGGGAAAATGGCCCAGGTGATTCTGGTAGGAAAAGACTGGCAGGCACGCGCCCTGCTCCGCGCGCAACTGATCGAAGAAGGCGTGGAGGTCGAGGCCTACATGACCACGGCCGAGGCGCTGGAAGGAATGGGAGACCTGCTGCCTGAACTACTTGTCGCCGACCTCACGGAGAGCGAAGACCCGTCGGGCGAAATCGAGGAGCTTGGGAAATGGACTCGCCAGATTCCCGTCTGGATCGTCGCGGGGCGAAACCTGATTGCCGGAGAAGCCCTGCGCGGCCGCGGCTTTGAAATGATCCTCTACCGCCCGATTGACGTGGGCGAGCTCGTCGAACAAATCAAGCGGCGAATCGAAGGGACGTAGGTCGGATTTTTCGCCAAGCCCGCAACGCTTGAGGCTTTCAACACAGATTTAAGCAAGTCATTTTGTCTGCCCAGAGAGTCAAGGTCCGCGCGGTATGGGCCATTGCATTGGGAAGCGCCTAGGCGTATGTTATCGCTCGACCGAAAACCGAAAAAGAAAATTCCGGTTTGTGGAGGGGCGAAACCACTACGATGTGCCTGGCCGCGTGGAGTGGGTGTGTTTGTCACGGGATTGAGCCTGTGAGGGGGAGGAGCGCGTGAAGAAAACTAAGACTATGAAGTCAAAGGTGTTGCCCTATCAGAACCCTGCTTTGCCGGCAGCGAAACGCGTCCAAGACCTGTTGTCTCGCATGACGCTGGAAGAGAAGGCCGCCCAGATGGTCTGCGTGTGGCGGGAAAAGGCCGACAAGCTCGTGGATGCAGAGGGTGACTTCGATTTCCAGAAAGCCAAGGTTGCCTTCAAGAAGGGACGCGCGCCCGGCCAGGTTGGCCGCCCCAGTGATTCCGGCCCGGGCAAGACGGCCCGCGGCATGGCGGAACTCACCAACGCGATCCAGAAATTCTTCATTGAAAACACGCGCCTCGGGATCCCCGTGACCTTCCACGAAGAATGCTTGCACGGCCACGCGGCCGTCGGCGGCACAAGCTTTCCGCAACCGATTGCGCTTGCCGGAACATTCAATCCTGAACTCGTGGAATCTGTCTTCGCAGCCACGGCTCATGAAGCGCGGGTGAGAGGGGCGCACCAGGCGCTGACCCCGGTCGTGGATGTGGCCCGCGAGCCGCGGTGGGGCCGTGTGGAGGAGACCTACGGTGAGGACCCCTACCTCGTGTCGCGGATGGGCATTGCCGCCGTCCGCGGTTTTCAGGGTGATGCGACTTTCCGGGATAAGAAGCGCCTGATCGCCACGCTCAAGCACATGGCCGGACATGGCCAGCCCGAATCGGGCATGAACTGTGCCCCGGCGAACGTCTCGATGCGCGTTCTGCGCGAGACGTTTCTCTATCCCTTCAAGGAGGCGCTCGACCAGGGAGGCGCGATCAGCGTGATGGCCTCCTACAACGAGCTCGATGGAGTACCTTCCCACGCCAACACCTGGCTTCTGCGCGACGTTCTCCGCAAAGAGTGGGGATTCAAAGGATACGTCGTATCGGATTACTTTGCGATTTGGGAGCTCGGTTATCGCCCCGACACGCACGGCCACTTCGTCGCCAAGGACAAGAAGGAGTCGTGCGCTCTCGCCGTAAAAGCCGGAGTCAACATTGAATTGCCGGACCCGGACTGCTACCTGCATCTGGCCGAGCTCGTTCGCAAGCGCATCTTGAAAGAGTCCCAACTCGATGAGCTCATCGCCCCCATGCTGTTGTGGAAGTTCAAGCTGGGATTATTCGAGGACCCCTACGTGGATCCGGACGAAGCTGAACGCGTTGTGGGTTGCGACGTGCACGGCAATGTGGCGCTCACGGCGGCGCGTGAACCCATCACTTTGCTGAAAAATGAAAATGATCTACTCCCGCTCGATCCGGCTCGCGAGCAGACAATCGCCGTCATCGGCCCGAACGCCAATCGCACTCTGCTGGGCGGCTACAGCGGCGTGCCCAAGCATGAGGTCACTGTTCTCGAAGGCATCCAGGCAAAGGTCGGCGGGCGGGCCCAAGTGGTTTACAGCGAAGGATGCAAGATCACGATCGGCGGCAATTGGAACCAGGATGAGGTTGTCCCAAGCGATCCCGTCGAGGATCGCAGGCAAATCGCCGAAGCCGTTGAAGTGGCCCGGCAGGCGGACGTCATCATTCTGGCCCTGGGCGGCAACGAGCAGACCTCCCGCGAAGCCTGGGGGTTGAACCACATGGGCGACCGCACCAGCCTGGATCTCATCGGGAGGCAGGAAGAACTCGCCAAGGCGATGCTGGCGCTGGGCAAGCCCGTCATCGTGCTTCTCTTCAACGGACGGCCGCTTTCGATCAACTACGTGAGCCAAAACGTTCCCGCGGTTTTCGAGTGCTGGTATCTCGGCCAGGAGACCGGGCATGCGGTCGCCGACGTCTTGTTCGGCGACTTCAATCCCGGCGGCAAGCTTCCCATCAGTTTTCCTCGCTCGGCGGGTCATTTGCCGGTCTTCTACAACTACAAGCCCTCCGCGCGCCGCGGCTATCTGTTTGATGATGTCTCGCCGTTATACGCCTTCGGCTATGGCTTGAGTTACACCACTTTTGAAATCAAGAACGTTCGGCTCGCCAAGAAGAGCATTCGCCGCAACGAAGCCACGCGAGTCATGGCGGATGTGACGAACACCGGCAAGCGCGCAGGCAGTGAAGTTGTCCAGATGTACATCCGCGATACGGTCAGCTCAGTTACGCGCCCCCTCAAGGAGTTGAAGGGTTTCAGGAAACTCTTCTTGCAGCCGGGCGAAACGAAAACCGTCACCCTGGATATCACTCCGGACTCGCTGGCCTTTTACGACATCAAAATGAAGTTCGTCGTCGAGCCGGGTGAGTTTGAAATCATGGTCGGAAACTCCTCGCGCGATAGAGATCTTCAGAAAGTCACGTTGAAAGTAACTGACTGATGGGCCTTAAGGGCGCGACGGAGCGTTTATGATTCAGAAACTATCGATCGGTGAGAAAACGGGCTACGCTCTCGGCGACATGGCCGCCAACTTTGTTTTCCAGGCCATGTTGGCTCTGCAGCTCGATTTCTACACTCACACCTTCGGTTTGACCGCCGCTCAGGCCGGAACCCTTTTCCTCGTCGTCGGCCTGTCAGTCGCGTGTTTCAATCCCGTGATGGGCGTAATCGCCGATCGGACTACGACCCGGTGGGGAAAGTTCCGTCCATGGCTGCTCTGGACAGCCGTTCCGTTCGGCATTATCAGTGTCCTGACTTTCACTACTCCGAACATCAGCCCGGGTGCCAAAATCATCTACGCTTGGACCACGTACATGCTTCTGCGGGTCATCTATACAGTCAACAACGTGCCTTATGCTTCGCTGACGGCCGTCATGACCCAGGACCCCGACGAGCGCACCAGCATCTCGTCGTATCGCCAGATCGCGGCTAATACCGCAGGCTTCATCATCGCGAGCCTGGCGATCCCGATGGTCAGATTCTTTGGTCGCGGTAATGACGCATTGGGCTATCAGCTCACCATGGGGCTGCTGTCAGTCCTTAGCGTCCTTTTCTTCGTGATCGCTTTCTTCACGACCAAAGAGCGCATCCAACCCGATCCGCGGCAGAAGACCTCGCTCAGGCAGGATCTTTCGGACCTTTTCCACAGCCGGCCCTGGATTGCGCTCTTTCTGGTCACGTTGTTCTACTTTGCCGCGATTCTGGTGCGGGGCAATGTCATGCTGCCTTACTTTAGATTTGTTGCAGGCAATGTGAACCTTTTCGCCTGGTTCAACGGCTTCGGCCTGGGTTCGTTGCTTCTTGGCGTCGCCTGCTCCACCGCCGTGTCCATTCGCATGGGCAAGCGTAAGCTCTTCATCGCGAGCATGGCTCTGACGGGCATCTTCAATGTGGCGCTGTATGCGATCCCGCCGCATGCCACTTACGCCATCATCGCCACCGAAGTCCTTCGCCAGTTCTCGTTCGGGCTCTCGGGCCCGATCTTATGGGCGATGATAGGCGACGTTGCCGACTGGGGCGAGTGGAAGACCGGACGCCGCGCTACAGGTACCGTCACGGCGGGCGTGGTCTTTGCGTTGTGGGCGGGGCTGGCGCTGGGTGGCGCCATCGCCGGATGGCTGTTATCGGGCTACGGCTTGGTATCTGAAGCTGCCGTACAGACGACACGGACCCAGACCGGTATCCTTCTGACGGCGAGCATCTATGCGGGCCTCTTTTTCTTCGCTGCGGCGGCGTTTCTGTTTTTCTATCCATTGACGAGCGCGAAGAACCAATCCATTGCCAATGAACTCGCGGAGCGGCGCAAGAAATCGCCTGCGGTTCCAACTGCACAATAGGGAGAATTCCATGCGTTCGATCATCGTACCTCTGATCATCCTGGTTGCCTTGGGTCTTCCTGCAGATGCGGATCCCCAGCAACAGCCATCACTGAAGGATGCTTACAAAGGCCGATTCCTGGTCGGGGCGGCGCTCAACGCGAGTGTATTCACCGGAAGTGATGCCCGCGATGCCGAAATCGTCAAGGCGCAATTCAACGCCATCACCCCGGAAAACGTTTTGAAATGGGAGAAGGTTCACCCTGAACCGGGCCGCTACGATTTCGATCTGCCCGACCAATACGTCGCTTTCGGCGAAAAGAACCACATGTTTATCGTCGGCCACACGCTGGTGTGGCATCAACAGACCCCCAAGTGGGTTTTCGAAGACGCCAAGGGCAATCCCCTCGGCCGTGATGCGCTGCTGAAGCGGATGCACGACCATATTGCCACGGTGGTGGGCCGCTACAAGGGCCGCATCAAGGGCTGGGATGTGGTCAATGAGGCGCTCGATGATGATGGCACCCTTCGCCAAACGCCCTGGCTGAAGATCATCGGCGAGGACTACATTGCCAAGGCCTTTGAGTTCGCGCATGAAGCCGATCCCAAGGCGGAGCTGTACTACAACGATTACTCGCTGCCGAACAAGGCAAAGCTCCACGGCGCGATCGAGCTGATCAGAAAGCTCAAAGCGGAAGGAGTGCCCATTACCGGCGTCGGTTTCCAGGGGCACTACAAGATGGACTGGCCCTCGGCGGATGACCTCGACGCGGCCATCACCGCCATCGCGAAACTCGGCGTCAAGGTGATGATTACGGAACTCGACATTGACGTATTGCCTCCGGCGATGCAGTACCGCGGCGCGGACGTCTCACTCAACGTCAAGTTGCAGCCCCAACTGAATCCCTACCCCAACGGCCTGCCCGATTCGGTCCAGCAGAAGCTGGCCAAGCGGTATGCCGACCTGTTTCGTGTGTTTCTCAAGCACCGCGAAGACATTTCCCGCGTGACTTTCTGGGGCGTCACCGACGCCAGTTCCTGGCTGAACAACTGGCCCGTCAAGGGGCGAACCAGCTACCCCCTCCTGTTTGATCGCGATGGCCGTGCCAAACCTGCGTTCGACGCAGTAATCAAGGTTGCGCGCGGAGCGTCCGCGGCGAAGTAGTATCTCACCTCATTGGGCCTCGATTGCTTGGGGGACTTGCGGCCTGGGCAGGGGCGCGGACATCTCCGCCTCCGTCGCTCGCCCCGGTATTGGACCGTGCGAGACTAGAAGGCGAGGTAGACCGGGTTTTCCAGTATTCGCTCGAGCGTCTGCAAGAACTTGGCGCCGGTGGCGCCGTCCACCACGCGATGGTCACAGGAAAGCGTCATCCGGCAGCGGTAGCCGATCTCGATGCGGCCATCGGCGACCACGGGCTTTTCCACCACCGCGCCGACGGCCAGAATCGCGCCTTCGGGCGGATTGATCACGGCGGAGAATTCGTCAATCCCCATCATGCCGAGGTTTGAAACGCTGAAGGTCGAGCCGGTGTATTCGTCGGGCTGCAGCTTGCGGTTGCGCGCGCGGGCCACGAGCTCCTTGGTCTCGCGCGAAATCTGTTGCAGCGTTTTGCGGTCACAATCGCGCAGCACCGGCGTAATCAGGCCGCCTTCGACGGCCACCGCCACGCCGATGTGCACGCGGTTGTGCGTGCGGATTTTATCCCCCAGAAACGAGGCGTTGACCTCCGGGTGCAGGCGCAGCGCTGCGGTGACGGCCTTGATGATGATGTCGTTGTAGGTCAGCTTCAGATTGGGGTCAAGCTGGTTCGCCGACTCGCGCAGTTCCTTGGCGCGCTTCATGTCGGGCTCGATGGTGAGATAGAAGTGCGGCACCGGGCCCAGGCTTTGCGAGAGGCGCGTGGCGATGGTCTTGCGCATCTGGCTGAGCGGTTCGTCGCGGAAATCCGGCCCGCCGCGTGGGGGAAGCGGAGGCAAGGGCGGCAAGGAAGGTTCGCGCCGCGGGGCCGCGGGAGCTTGCGCCGCTGGAGCCAGCGCGCCGGCGGCAACGGCACGGTCCACGTCCTGGCGGACGATTCGTCCGCCGGGGCCGGTGCCCGTCAGCCGGTTCAGTTCAATTCCCTTTTCCTGCGCGATCTTGCGCGCCAGGGGCGAAGCGAGAATCCTGCCGCCGACT
>JAHEKS010000086.1:9570-17316 GCA_024638215.1 Acidobacteriota bacterium
GCAACGGGCTCGGGCGGAGGAGCGGGCGCGGCATGGGCCGCCGGAGCCGCTGCCGGTGATGGAGCGGCCGGCGCGGCCGGAGGCTTGGCTTCAGGCGCAGGTGCCTTCTCGTGCGACGCGGGCGCGGCGGCGGGCTTCGCTTTTGCGCCGTCAATCAGGGCGGAAATATCTTCGCTGGGCGCGGCGATCACGGCGAGCAGTTGTCCCACCGGCACCACGTCGCCCTCTTTCACCAAAATCTTGCGCAGGGTGCCCTCGCCCATGCTTTCGACTTCCATGTCCACCTTGTCGGTCTCGATTTCGACGACCGTGTCGCCGTTCGAGACCGCGTCCCCTTCGTGCTTGATCCACTTGAGGACCTTGCCTTCCGTCATCGTGTCGCTGCCCTTGGGCATCAGTACGCGAGTTGCCATAAGTCGCTTCTCTCCCCGTCAGTTGGTTCGGTAGAGCACGCGATGGACGGCGTCAATCACGCGCGCCTGGTCCGGCAAGCACATGTGCTCCAGGTTCTTGGCGTACGGCATGGGGACGTCCAAACCCGTCACGCGCAGGATGGGCGCGTCCAGGTAATCGAAAGTGTGAAGCTGGATGGTGTCGGAAATCTGCGCGCCGACGCCGCAATACGGCCAGCCCTCTTCGACAATGACCACGCGGTTGGTTTTGCGGACGGAATTGAAAATCGTTTCCGTATCCAGGGGACGCAGCGTGCGCGGGTCCACCACTTCAATCTCAATGCCCTCTTTGGCCAGGGCAGTCGCCGCGTCCAGCGCCACGTGCACCATCTTTGAATGGGCGATGACCGTCGCGTCGCGGCCGGAACGCTTCACTTCCGCCAGGCCCAGCGGGACCAGGTGCTCGCCTTCGGGAACCTCGCCTCGCGTGCCGTACAAAACTTCGGACTCGATGCAGACCACCGTGTTGTTGTCGCGCACGGCGCTTTTGAGCAGGCCCTTGGCATCGGCCGGCGTCGAGGGCATGACGACCTTGAGCCCCGGCACGTGGCAGAACCACGATTCCAGCGCCTGCGAGTGCTGTGCGGCCAGCTGGTGCCCCGCGCCGCCCGGCCCGCGAATGACCATGGGGACGGGCAACTGCCCGCCCGACATGTAGAGCATCTTCGCCGCGCTGTTCACGATCTGGTCGAGCGCCAGAATGGAAAAGTTGAAGGTCATCATCTCCACGATGGGCCGCAGGCCGGCCATCGCGGCGCCGACGCCGAGGCCGGTGAAGCCCAGCTCGGTGATGGGCGTGTCGAGGACGCGCAGCGGGCCGAACTCGTCGAGCAGGCCCTTGGAGACTTTGTAGGCGCCCTGGTAGAAGCCCACCTCTTCGCCCATCAGGAAAACGCGCGCATCGCGATGCATTTCCTCGCGCATCGCCTGATTGAGCGCCTCGCGGTATGTGATCATGGCCATAGTGCAGTTGTGCTCCTGTCTCGAAACTCTTTGTCGCTGTCCGCCGGCGCGCACGGCTTAGGACGTGTAAACGTCGGTGTCAATTTCCATGGGGTCGGGCTCTTCGCTGCGCTCGGAAAACGCCACGGCGTCTTCTACGATCTCGCGAACCTTCTTGTCCAGTTCCGCCACGTCATCGTGGTTGATGACGCCGAGGGTTTCGAGCGTCGAAGTGAACATCTTGATGGGGTCGTGCCGCTTTTGTTCTTCCACTTCCGCTTTGGTGCGGTAGTGGCCGTGGACGG
This sequence comes from Acidobacteriota bacterium, assembly GCA_024638215.1. Taxonomy (GTDB): domain Bacteria; phylum Acidobacteriota; class Terriglobia; order UBA7540; family UBA7540; genus JAHEKS01. The sequence goes on from JAHEKS010000086.1 coordinate 11,270, forward strand.
GGTCGGACATCGAGTGGCCCATGAAGCGGTAAGTGCGCGCTTCAATCAGCATGGGAGCGTTGTCGCCGCGCGCGCGTTCCACGGCTTCCATCACCAATTCACGCATGGCCAGCACATCCATGCCGTCCACGTAAGCGCGGGCCATGTTGTAGGCGCAGGCTTTCCCCGAAAGGTCATAGAGCGACGAAGCGCGCTCGACGGGCGTGCCCATGCCGAAGCGGTTGTTCTCGCAGATATAGACTACGGGAAGCTTCCAGAGCGCCGCCAGGTTCAGCGACTCGTGGAACGAGCCGATGTTGACCGCCGCCTCGCCGAAGAAGCAGAGCGTCACCGCATGCTGCTTCAGATATTTGGAGGCGAAGGCAAAGCCGGTGGCGAGCGGAATCTGCCCGCCCACGATGCCGTGGCCGCCCATGAATCCTTTGGTCTTGTCGAACAAGTGCATCGAGCCGCCTTTGCCCTTGGAGACGCCGCTCTTCTTGCCGCAGAGCTCGGCCATGATTTCGCCCGGGTCCAGGCCGCGCACCAGCGCGTGGCCGTGCTCGCGATAGGAGCAGAGTATATAGTCGTCGGGGCTCAGGGTGGAAATGGCGCCGACGCCGACCGCCTCCTGGCCGATGTAGAGGTGGCAGAAACCGCCGATCTTGCCCAGCGTGTAAAGCTCGGCGGACTTTTCCTCGAAGCGCCGGACGAGCAGCATCTTTTCCAACAGGTCTTTCAGCACGGCCGGATCGGTGCGCCGCGCGCGATCCACCTGCGTCAGCGTCGAGGCGCCGTTCCCCTGCGCCTCGGTCGAGTGCGCCGCACTTGTGGCGGTGTCACTGTGTTCCATGAAGCTCCTCCTGTTAAATGCCCTTGATCCGCGCTCGAACTCGCGGCCAGCCGCAGCCGTCACAACCAGTCTCAATCCGGAATCGGCGCTTTGTCTGTCCTCCTACAATACCATAAAGTCTGCGATTTGGGACGCGGCCCCAGGCCGCCCTTCCCACGCTCCCCGCATCGCCTGGAAGAAGCTCTTCAGCCGGAGCTTTCGTAGCATCAGAACGCGGCCGCGCAAAGAGAATTCCCTTCTGCTAATCCCCCCTCCGCTCGCGGTGGATAAATAACCAGTCCGAGCTATCAGTGGAAAATTCTTTGCGCAATTCGATCGCGTGCTATGATGACCACGCGGGGACTCCCTCAATGAGATCATGGAAACAAAAAACGCCGTGGATATTGTCGGTCCTGGCATTCCTGGCCATGGGTCTTTACGGTTTGGGCCAGAAGGCGAATGCGGACAAGAAATCCGAGGCGAAGAGCGAGGCCGTGAAAAGCACCGCTGAGCCATCGCCGCCTGTCCCGCCGTATTACAAGAGCGTCAAAGCCGCTGAGCCGCTGGCGCCCGTGCTGCCCGCCAGCCGCTTTGCCGGGCCCCCCGTGGTGGTACGCGCATACGAGATTGCCGCTAGAATTCCCAAAGTGCTCGTCCAGGAACCGTGCTACTGCGGCTGCGACCGGCACTTCGGGCACCACAGCCTGCTCGATTGTTACGCCTCCGACCACACGGCAGGCTGCGCGGTGTGCGTGCAAGAAGCGTTTCTCGCCTACGAACTGCACAAGCAAGGCAAAACCCCGGCGCAAATCCGCGCCGCCATCATGCGCGGCGATTGGCGCGGGATCGACATCAACCACCCACCGGAGCTGAGGCCTTAGGCCCGCGCTTCTACAGGCTCCAACCTTTCTGCGGCCCTTGTCCCCGCCAAGCCAAGGTTCTCTCTGCCCTGCGTGACTCTCAAAATTTCACACAAGCGTACCAGGTCGAGGCCGCGGATAGCTCCTTCCCTTTCCGCACGCGAAAGCGCCGATATTTTTGACTGCAGCGCACAACTTGCCTATGATTTCTATCTCGCCTGCGAAACCGCACGCGCAGACAGGAAAAGTCTATCGGAGAAGATTCTGATGAAATCCCACACTGAATATCTTTGGTTCAACACCAAAAAGAAACGCGAGTTCATCAACATCACCAATGAACTCGAGAAAGCACTGGCGAAAACCGGAATCCGCGAAGGACTGGTGCTGGCTTCGGCCATGCACATCACCGCGGGCGTTTACATCAACGACGCCGAAGACGGCCTGATTGCCGACATCGAAGAGTGGCTGGAGAAGCTGGCGCCCTTCCGCGCCGATTACCGCCATCACCGCACCGGCGAAACCAACGGCGACGCGCACCTGAAGAATCTGCTCGTCGGCCACCAGGTTCTGGTGCCGGTCACCAACGGCAAACTCGACCTCGGCCCGTGGCAGCAGGTGTATTATGCCGAGTTCGACGGCCAACGTCGCAAGCGGGTGCTGATCAAAGTGCTGGGAGAATAGTTGTTGCCCAAGGAGGAACCATGCGGGGGACTCGCACTCATCACGTCCTGATTCTCATCGTGGGAGCGGGCCTGCTTTTCTGTGGCGCGCGGGGGCTGGAGGGTTCGTTGAACAATCCATCGCAGGATGCGACACGGCAATTGCACGAGCTCTTCAAAACCGAGTGGGATTACGAAATGGAGCAGGACCCCACGGGCGCCTCCGAACTCGGCGACCGGCGATGGAACGACCGCTGGCCCGACGTGAGTCTGACCGCCATCCGCAAGCGTCATGAACACCGCCTGGACGTCCTGCGCAGGCTGGGACTGATCGACCGCGCCGAGCTCTCGCCCGCCGACCAGCTCAACTATGACCTCTTTGAAGAGCAGTACAAGACGGAAACCGACGGCTACCAGTATCACTGGTATCTGATCCCGTTCTACCAGCGCGAAGGAATCCAGCTCTCGAACGGACTCGGGAACTCGCTGCGCTTTGAGACCGTGAAGGACTACGAGGACTGGCTGGCCCGGCTGCGAGCCTTCCCCGCGTACATGGACCAAACGATGGAATTATGTCGCGAGGGAATGCGCGAGCACATGATGCTTCCCAAGGTCATACTGGAGCGCGTGGCCAAGCAGATTGACGAGCAGATCGTCACCGAGCCCGAGAAGAGCCCGTACTACAAACCGTTCGTAAGTTTTCCCGAGAATTTCCCGGCGGCGGAGCGCGCGCGCCTGCAACAGGCGGCGCGCGAAGCCATCGCGCAGGACGTGGTCCCGGCGTTCCGCCGCTTCAAGGATTTCTTCGACAAAGATTATCTTCCCGCCGCACCCGACCGGGTGGGCATCTGGAACTTGCCCAACGGCCGAGCGATGTACGCCTACTTCGTGCGCGAGCACACGACGACGAACTTGACGCCCGACGAAATTCACGCCATGGGCTTGCGCGAGGTAGCGCGCATCAGCGCGGAAATGGATCGCGTGATAAAGCAGACGGGCTTCAAGGGAACGCGCGAGGAGTTTTTCCATTACCTCAGGACAGATCCGAAATTTCGCTACAACACGGCGGCTGATCTGCTGGAAGCCTATCGCGCCACCGCCAAGCGCGTGGACCCGCACCTGGTCGGACTCTTTCGCAAATTGCCGCGCATGCCCTACGGCGTCGAACCGATTCCGGCGATCGAGGCGCCCGACACCACGGCGGCCTACTACCGGCCCGGCGCCGCCGACGGCTCGCGTGCCGGCGACTTCATGGTGAATCTCTACAAGCCCGAGGACCGCCCCAAGTGGGAGATGATGGCGCTCACGCTGCATGAATCCGTTCCGGGCCATCACCTGCAAATCGCGCTGGCTATGGAGCAGCAGAACCTGCCCAACTTCCGCCGCTACGGCTACTACGACGCGTTCGGCGAAGGCTGGGGGCTCTACGCGGAATCGCTCGGAGAAGAGATGGGCCTTTACGACGATCCTTATTCGAAATTCGGCGAGCTAGCCTACGACATGTGGCGCGCGGTGCGGCTGGTCATTGACACCGGCATCCACACCCAGCACTGGACCCGCCAGCAGGCTATTGACTACTTTATGAACAACTGCCCGAAAGACCGCCTCGACGTCACCAACGAAGTGGACCGCTACATTGCCTGGCCCGGCCAGGCGCTGGCCTACAAGATCGGCGAGCTGAAGATCCTGGAACTGCGCGACCGCGCCCGGCGCGAGCTGGGATCAAGGTTCGACCTCAAAGAGTTTCACGAGGTGGTCTTGAGCGAGGGCGCGCTGCCGCTCGATATCCTGGAGAAGAATGTGGACCGATGGATCGCCGAGAGGAAGACCCGGCCTTAAGCCGGCGGACGATTCGGCGGCAAGCGCGCCGTCATCGCGAGCGCCGAGCAAGACGAATTTGCGGCGCGTTTAGCCTGCTAAACACGCCGCCGCAACAATCCGCCCCGTGCAACCAACTTCCATCTTCTACTGCGGATTGGGTCCCTGCACCACCTGCATGAGTTCATCGGGCCGCAAGTGGCGCGCGAAAGCGGCCTGGACCTCTTGCGCCGTGAGATCGAGATAATGCCGGCCGGCAATCACCGGCTCATCGAGCGGCAGGCCGATGTCCGTGCGAGCAATCCAGCCCCGCGCAATGCTGCCCACGCTCGATTCCGAGAGCGGAATCCGGCGCAACAGGATCGCTTTCGCCGCAGTCAGGTGTTGGGCGTCAACCGGGCCGGTTTGCATGGCTTTCAGGTCCTTCACCACCAGCGTGCGCGCTTTCGGGACGTTGGGCGGATCGCAGCCGTAACTCACCGAGTAAACCGTGCGATTCTTGCCCGCGTCGAGCGAAGAGCCGACGTAATAGACGAGGCCGTTGGTTTCGCGCAGGTCCTGGCCGAGTTTGCTGGCGTAGAAACCTCCGCCCAGCACCTCGTTGCCGAGTTCCAGGGCGTAGTAGTCGGGGCTGAAGCGCGTGATGTCAAGCGTCTCGGCCAGCGTCACCGAGTCCTGCACGCGGCTCTTGTCCGGCACGGTCGTCGCCGATGTTTTGCTGGGCGGCACGGCCGGCAAATCGGTGGGAGGCTTCGGCCCTGTCGCGGTCCACGCACCGAAATACTTTTCGATCACGGATTTCGCCGTTGCGGGATCCACCTTTCCAACCACCACGATGGTGGTCAAATCCGGCCTGAACACGCTGCGGTAATAGTCCTTCATGGATTGAAGCGTCAGTCCGGAAATTGTCTTCGGAGTCGCCTGGCGCTGAACCGGATCGTCCTTGGGGAACAGGGCGGCTTCGCGCGCGCGGCCGGCGAGATAGCCGGGGCTTTCCAGCCTGCCCGCCACGTACTGAGCCTGCTGGCGCTGCATGATCTGGAACGCTTTCTCCGGCAGCGCCGGGTGAAGCTCGTTGTCGGCGAGCAACTCGACGCCGCGCTCGAAATGGTCGGCCAGCACCGAGAGCGAAAAATCGGTCCCGGCGGATTCGTCGGCGCCGATGTCATCGAGAGCCTTTCGGAATTGCAGGCGGTCGAGCGTGGTCGTGCCGAAGGGGAAAAGCTGGTCGAGCACTCCGCCGACGGCTTCTTCTCCTTTGGGCGCTTCGAGGTCGGAATTGTTTTTGATATGCCCGTAGACGCTGACCGTGTTGCTCACCGTCTCGGGCTGCACGATCAACCGGATGCCGTTGGGGAGCGTCGAGACCACCGGGTTCACCGTCAGTTGCGGAACGCTCAGGCGCGCCAGCGCCTTCGCCGCCCATTCGGGAAGCGGAACCGGCTTGACGTTCTTGGAGGCAAACGATTCCGCCCCGCCAAAGGTGCTGTGGGAAGTCGGCTTGCCGGAGGGTTGGGGAGGCAAGATCGCGGTGATGGCGTGATCGAGCGCCAGATATTTTCGCGCCACACGGTTCACATCCTGGGCCGTGACCGCTTCGATGGCGCGAATGTCGTCCTCCGGCGAGTGTCGGCCTTCAACGGCTACGGCTTGCGACCATTCAGAGGCCAAGCCGGAAACCGAATTCTTCTGCATCTCTTCATGCGCCAGCTCGCGGCGCTTGGCGGCGGCCACCAAGTCCTCCGGGAAACCATTCTTGAGGTCGTCTTCCAGAATCTGACGTGTTTCCTTCACCAGCGCCTCGGCGTCCGCGCCTTTGGGATAACCCACCACCGTAATGCCGAAGCCGGACTTGGGCAGCGATTGAAGTTCAAATTCGGCGAAGAGCGCCTTGCCTTG
>JAHEKS010000340.1 GCA_024638215.1 Acidobacteriota bacterium
CGACCACGACGACCTGTTTGTGGACGGCTTGGTGGAAAAAGCGCGGCAGGAGTTTCCCCAGGTTTCCGGGGCCGCGGAAGGGATGGTGCTGGAGCTTCCCTCCGGCATCCTGAATTTTTCCGGGCTGGCGGACGCTTCCGATCGGCGCCGGGAGCGCCGCTACCAGCTCGAATTGCCGGTGCGGCTCAATTGGCAGGAACCGGATGGCTCGACCGGCGCGGCGGAAGGCGTCGCGCAGGACCTGTCGAGTTCGGGCATGTATTTTGTGGCGCCGCCCGACGTCCGCACCGATCAGCCCTTCCAGGTGGACGTGGTGCTACCCGACGAGATCACGCACCGCGGTGAGGTGGCGCTGCGCTTCATGGCGCGGCCGGTCCGGCAGGAGCTGCTGAACGGAGCGTTGGGGAGCCTGGATTCGCGGCTGGGAGTCGCGGCGCGCATCGAAAACGTGGAAGAAGAGCCGTCCGGGGAACCCTCCCCGGAAGTTTCCCTCCCCAAGAAATCAAAACAGCCGTAAACGCGGCGCGCGGACGTTGCCTCACTTGCTGAAATTCGGCAGAAGCTTCTCGTAGGTTTCGTCCAGGCTTTCGGGCAGGACGCGGGTTTCACCGATGACGGTCATGAAGCTGGCGTCGCCCGTCCAGCGCGGGAGCACGTGCAGGTGGAGGTGGTCTGCCAGGCCGGCGCCCGCGCACCGGCCCAGGTTCATTCCAATGTTATAACCTTCGGGATGATAGCTGGCTTCCAGTGCCGCCTGGGCTTTCTGCGCCAGCTCCATCATCTCACCGGCGGTTTCCGGGTCGAGCGCGGCGAAGTCCGAGACGTGGGCGTAGGGGGCGATCATGGTGTGGCCGTTGGTGTAGGGGAAAATGTTCAGCAGGATCAGGTTCTTGCGGCCGCGGTAAAGGACGCGGTGCTCGCGGTCACGCGGCGCGCCGCCCTGAACGGCCGTGCAGAGAAAGCACTCGCGGCCGCCGGGAGCCTCGGAAACATAGCGGAATCGCCACGGGCTCCAAATATAATCCATAGGAAGACTGGGCGCTCAGCCACAATTCAGCGGACCTGGCGGGGAAGGGAAAGCGTTTCACACCCAGGTCACGGGGATACTGCACAAAGAGCGCGGAGAAGCCGCGAGACCCGCTCCGTGTGAAACGTCCTTGGACTCTTCCCCCTTCAACCTCTCGAATATTTCAGGCTAAGCCGTGGGGCCCGAGGGGGCAGGCGGCGCGGCGTCTCCCGCGGGCGGCGCAGCTTCCGGCGGCGGCTCCGATGGCTGCGCAGCGTTCACCACGTCCTTCAATTCCTTGCTGGGCTTGAAGTAGGGGATCTTCTTGGCGGGAACGTCCACGCGCGCTCCCGTCTTGGGGTTGCGGCCGATGCGCGCCTTGCGGGGGCGCGTGCGGAAGCTGCCGAAGCCGCGGATTTCAATCTTGTCGCCCGATTGCAGAGACTTGATGATGCTCTCGAAGATGGTCTCGACGATGATTTCCGAGTCCTTGCGGCTGACTTCCACCGCTTGCGATACGTCCTCGATCAGATCCGCTTTGGTCATGTTTCACTCCTCTCAGCACGTGGTTTCACTTGCGGTGGGCCGTTCGACCCTGTTTCGTGTCGTTCCCAGCTTAATCTGCTTCGGGCGTCTTCAGTCACCCTGTGGAACCGGCTGCTCATTCGCGCCGGGCGCTGGCTCCGGAGCCGCCGGCGCCACCGGCTCAGGGGGCGCAGCCGAAGTGGTGATGCCCGCGGAAGAGAACGCTTCCGCCATGGTAGTCATCGGGGCGGGGGGCTTCTTGGGCGCGGGCGCAGCCGTTGAGGCCTGCGCCGCAGCCGCATTTCGCGCCGTTCCTTTGCGGCTCAGACCGATCTTCTTTTCCCCGCCATTGATTCGCAAGACGCGGAAGTCGTACTCCTGTCCCGCTTCCAGCTCCACTTTCTTTTCGCCTTTGACCACGCCGTTCACTTCCGAGCTGTGGCAAAGGCCTTCCACACCTTCTCGCAACTCGACGAACGCCCCGAACGGCGCCAACCGCACCACCTTGCCGCGCACCACGTCTCCCACCTTCATCGCCGCCAGGAAATCCTCCCACGGATCGGTTTCGAGCTGCTTGAGGCCCAGCGAGATTCGCTTCCCCTCGGGCTCGATGCGCAGAATCACCGCTTTGACGTTCTGGCCCTTCTTCAGGACTTCCGAAGGATGCTTGATCTTTTTCGTCCAGGAAAGATCGGAAACGTGAATCAGCCCTTCCACGCCCGGCTCGATCTCGACGAAGGCGCCGAAGTCGGTCAGGTTGCGAACCACCGCTTCGACTTCGGTCCCCACCGTACACCGCTCGGCGAAGGAAGTCCAGGGATTGGGGAGGGTCTGCCGCAGGCTGAGCGAGAGACGCCGCTCCGCGGGCTTGACATCGAGCACTGTCACTTCCGCCTCATCGCCCTTGTTGACGATCTTGGAGGGGTGCTGCATGCGCTTGCTCCAGCTCATCTCCGACACGTGAATCAGGCCCTCGATGCCGGGCTCGACTTCGACAAAGGCGCCGTAATCGGTGACCGAAACGATGCGACCGCGAATTCGGTCCCCGGCATGGAAGCGTTCCCCCGCGTGTGTCCAGGGGTCGGGCGTCAGTTGCTTCAGCCCCAGCGAGACGCGGCCTTTCTCGGCGTCAAACTTCAGAACTTTGACTTTGATTTCCTGGCCTGCCTGAACCGCATCGGAGGGATGCTTCAAGCGCTGCCAGGACATGTCGGTGATGTGCAGCAGGCCGTCCATGCCGCCCAAATCCACGAAAGCGCCGTAGTCGGTGAGGTTCTTGACGTGCCCGGTCAGTTCCGCGCCTTCGTGCAGCTTTTCGACCAGCGCCGCCTTGCGCGCGTTCGCTTCATCTTCCAAAACCAGCTTGCGGCTGACGACCACGTTCGAGCGCTTGCGCGCGTACTTGATCACCTTGACGGAGATTTCCTGTCCGAGCAGCGATTCGGGATTGCGCAGCGGGCGCAAGTCGGCCTGCGAAAGCGGCATGAAAGCCTTGATGCCGATATCCACCGCCAGCCCGCCCTTCACTCGTTCCAGCACACGTCCGGAAATCGGCGTCTGTGCCTGGAAGGCATGCTCGATGCGCTCCCAGAGCTCGTGCCGCGCCGCCTTGCGCCGCGACAACGTCACCGCGCCTTCCTTCTCGTCGTAGCCCTCAACCCAGACGCCCACCGTCTCGCCGGGCTGAACGCTGACCTGGCCGTCCTCGGATTGGAATTCGGCCAGCGGCACGGAGGCTTCGGTCTTCAGGCCGACGTCCACGAAAACTTCTGTGTCGGTGATCTTCAGGACCGTCCCCTGAACGATCTGGCCGGTGGGCAGCGCCGCCACCTTCTCCATGTCGGCCATCATCAGCGTGTCGAGCTCGACCGTCTCGGCGGCGGGAGCCGCGACTCCCGGAAGCTCGATCTGCACTTCCGGAACAGCGGTTGGTTCCGCTACGCTCAGGGTAGCTTGGTCTTCCTGGGGAGTTTGCACGGACTCGGTTTCCGGCACGACGGCATGCTCCGCAGAATCGTCCCGAACTGCGGAGGCTGATTCCTGATCCAAAAACGACATTGCTGGCTCCTTCTGGCCCATGGCCCCGTCCTAACCTGACATCCCGGGGCAAACCCGACGCAGACCCGTAGCGAGGAAGGTCTATTCTAACTGCCTACCAAAAGGGAAGTCAACGCGGGCAAAAAGGTTGCATTCGGCCACGGCCTGAGTCGCGCTCCGTCAGACAAGTGTTTGGCCGCCAAGTAGCCTTAGACAATCCGCATCCATCCTTCTAAAATCCCAAGCCGGAATAGAGGGAGGAGCCAAAATGAAACGCGTGGGATTTGTGCTGAAAGTGAAGCGGGAAAAGATTTCGGAGTACCAGGAGCACCACAAAAAAGTCTGGCCGGAAATGCTCGAGGCGCTGCGGCGCACGGGCTGGGGAAATTATTCACTCTTCATGCGCCCGGACGGGACGCTGTTCGGCTACGTCGAAACACCGGAGGGGCTGGACGCGGCGCGCGACGCGATGTCTAAGGAAGAAGTCAACACGCGCTGGCAGGAGTTCATGTCGCCCTATTTCGAAGCCCCGCAAGGAGCGGCGCCCGACCAGATGATGCAGGAGCTCGAGGAAGTCTTCCACCTCGACTAGCCGGACTCGCCCTCGGCCGTGTCCGGGGCGCGGCGCAAAGAAAATTTCAGTCGGCGCGGAGGTCGCTGGGAGGGGCAGGGTGTCCTTCCATCTTGGCTGGAATCACCGGCGTGCCGGCCGCCTGCGGAACGCCCGCTTGCGCCAGTTCCACGGCGCCGACGGTTTGAGCGAGCGAAGCGTCGTGAGCGAGAAAACCCCGCGCTGAGACGGCGACTTGCTCGACGCCCGCGGCGTAGCGGAGGTTGGGCCGCGCCACGCCGCCGTTATAGGCTCCCACGGCAAGCTGCACGTTGCCTCCGAAGCGGTCGAGCAGGTGGCGGAAGAGCAGCCCGGCATAGGTGGTGAGCACGCGCGGGTTGGGCACG
>JAHEKS010000087.1 GCA_024638215.1 Acidobacteriota bacterium
ACTTGGTATTGATGTCCTTGAAGCAGTCCACGTCAATAACCATCAAGGTCATCGGCTTGCGCAGCCGCTTGGCGTGGCTCACGTAGCGGCTGAACATGTCGTCCAGCATGCGGCGATTGTAGACTTCCGTCAGAGGGTCCGTGAAGGACTGAAGGCGGATGAGTTCGCTCTGGATGGTGGTGGAGATCACCGACTCGCGCATGCGGCGCAAATCCAGACGTTTGCTGATGAGGTAGGTGTTCAGCAAAATGACCAGCGCGACCAGGCTGATGAACAACTCGCGGGAAACTTCAAATTCAAAATGAAGATTGCCCTCGCGGAGGATGGCGGTGGGGAAGGCCAGGGCGATAAACCCGGCGCCGATCACGACTCCGGTCCCGGTGACGATCAACCACAGTTCCCAGTCGCGCTTCTCCAGCGCCCTCAACTGCTGGCTGACCTTGGCCAAAATACTATCCGACTGCGTTTCTTTATTCATCCAACCACTCCTCTATCGTCTTGGACGGTCGCTGGATTAAGCCCTCGGGTCAGAATGAGAGAAGCCCAGTTAGGCTGGCGCATGCCATTATACTTATCGCCGAATCTTTGGCAAGAAATGAATAATCTTCATCTATCCCGCTGTCATGGCTACTTCGGCAAATATCTCCGGAGATGGCCTTGAATCCACCGGCAACACCCTTTGCCAAAGCCCCCGCGGGCTGGGCGTGCCCATCGCGCGGCAGCCTGGGCGTTTACCTCGGGCGCGCCGCCGCGGGTTCGGCCTGGGGCGCGGCGCGGCGGTACATCTCGTCAATCATCTCGCGGTACCGGTGCTGAACCACTTCGCGCTTGACTTTGTGAGTGGGGGAAAGCTCCCCTGAAGCGATGCTGAATTCGTGCGCGAGAAGCGTGATCTGTTTGATTTTCTCGTGGCGCGCCAGCCAGCGGCAAAGCTCGTCCACCTGGTCTTGCATGAAATTCAGGATTTCCGGCCGCGCAACCAGTTCCTCGCGGCTGCTGAAGCCGATGCCGCCCGCACGCGCGTATTTTTCCAGCCGGGAAAAATGGGGAACCAGAAGCGCGCTGACGAAGGGACGCCCTTCACCCAGAACCACAACCTGGGAAACGTAGGGACTTCCCTGAAACAGGTTTTCCAGTTTCTCCGGCGAAACGAATTTGCCGCCCGAGGTTTTCATCAGGTTTTTCTTGCGCCCGGTGATGCTCAGGAATCCCTGCTCGTCGAGCGCGCCCAGGTCGCCGGTGTGAAACCAGCCGCCTTCGAACGCTTTGCCGTTTTCTTCGCCGGGGTGATAGTAGCCGGGCGTGACGTTCGGCCCGCGCACCAGGATTTCCCTGCCCGATCCGTCGCCCGCGATGTTCGTTTCCTCCTCGCCGAGCTTCACTTCCACGCCCGGAATCACGCGGCCTACCGTGCCCAGCTTGACGCATCCCGGATAGTTGACCGAGATGACGGGCGAAGTCTCCGTCAGACCGTAGCCTTCGTAAACCGGCAGCCCGGCGGCAAAGAAGAATTCGGCAAGGTCTTTCCCCAGCGGCGCCGCGCCGGAAATCAGCGCCGTCATCCTTCCGCCCAGCCGCGCGCGCACTTTGGAAAAAACGGCTAGGTCCGCAATCCCATACTTCAAGCGCAAAAGGAGGGGCGCGGAACGTCCTTCCAGCCCGAAAGGAAAATGCTTGCGGCCGGTCTCAACTGCCCAGCGGAAAAGCCTCTGCCGGGACGGCGGAGCCGCGCGGACCACCTCCATCACTTTGTCGTGAATCTTTTCCAGCACGCGCGGCACCACGCCCATGACGGTGGGGCGCGTCTCGAGGATATTCTGCGGCATAGCCTCAAAACTTTCCGCGTAAGCGATCGAAACGCCCAGCCACATATACTGGTAATCGAGAGTCCGCTCCAGGACGTGCGACAACGGCAACAGTGACATCGCCACGTCGCGTGTGGTGAGGGGGAACAACTCCCGCGTCGCCCAGACGTTGGAGCCGAAATTGGCGTGCGTGAGGATGACGCCCTTGGGCTGTCCGGTGGTCCCCGAAGTGTAAAGGATGCTCGCGGTATCTTCGGGCGCGCTTTCGAGGGCGCGCGCCCGAAAGAATTTGACATTGTCAGCGGCCCCTTCCTTCCCCGCGCGGATCGCGTCTTCCCAGCTGACCACTCCCTGCCTGCGGCTCATCAGCGGATCCATGGACAGGACATAGCTGGTTTCCGGCAACCGCGAGCGGACGTTCAAAACTTTCTGAAGCTGTGCTTCCGTCGAAACCACTACCGCCTTGGCGCCCGAGTCGAGCAGGATGAATTCCACGTCGGGCTCGAGCAAGGTGGGATAAATGGGAACCGTGGCCGCGCCCAGGCCCAGCGCGGCGTAGTCGGTCAGCGCCCATTCCAGGCGGTTCTCAGCCAGCAGGGCCACGCGATCGCCGCGCCGAATCCCCCGGCGGTCCAATTCCCGGGCAAGCGCGGCAACGGTCTCCAGCGCTTGTTGCGATGAGACACCGCGATACCGGCCGCCGGATTTACATAGAAAAGCGTCCGGCTTGGCGTGGCGTTCAACTGCCTTCAAGAACAGTTCGTTGATGGTGCGAAATTCAGGTCTCTCCATGTTTTCAATGGCCGCTTGCGCCCCTCGTCCTGTCCTGCACGTAATAGTAGCATACAAGAACCAGCGCCCTGCCCGCGAATCCATCGCTCCCAACGATTCGGCGCGCCTCCCTTTCGATTTGCCCGGCCTTGGGCTAAGATTCTCAGGGAGGAGATTATGGCGCCTTCACACAGCAGTGCTACTCAGCCAGAAAGCGAAACTCAGTATCAGCCGGTGCGTGCGCCGCGCGGCACAGGCCTCGCGTGCAAAAGCTGGCAGCAGGAAGCCGCGATGCGCATGCTGATGAACAACCTCGATGCTGAGGTTGCCGAGCGGCCGCAGGACCTCATCATCTACGGCGGCACCGGCAAGGCGGCGCGCAGTTGGGAGTGCTATCACGCCATCGTTCGCTCGTTGAAAGAACTTGCCAACGACGAAACGCTTCTCGTGCAGTCGGGCAAACCCGTGGGAGTCTTTCGCACCCACGAGTGGGCGCCGCGCGTCCTGATCGCCAACTCCAACCTCGTCGGCGACTGGGCGAACTGGGAGAAGTTCCACGAGCTCGAACGCCTCGGCTTGATCATGTACGGCCAGATGACGGCGGGAAGCTGGATTTATATCGGCACGCAGGGCATCTTGCAGGGGACGTACGAAACTTTCGCCGCCGCGGGCCGGAAGCATTTCGGCAGCGACGATCTCTCCGGCAAGCTCGTCGTTACGGGCGGCATGGGCGGAATGGGCGGCGCCCAGCCGCTGGCCGCCACGCTGAACGGCGCGGCGTTCCTCGGCATCGAGGTGGATGAGGAAAGAATCAAGCGCCGCATCCGCACCGGCTATTGCGATTACTGCGTCAACGACCTCGACGAAGCGCTGCGCATCCTCAAGATCGCCGTGCGGCAGAAGCAGCCGCAGTCGGTGGGCCTCGTCGGCAATTGCGCCGAAATCATTCCCGAGCTGGCGCGGCGCGGCGTCGTGCCTGATCTGCTCACCGATCAGACCAGCGCGCACGATCCGCTCAACGGCTACATACCCGCCGGGCTGAGCCTCGAAGAAGCCGCCGAGCTGCGCCGGAAAAATCCCGAAGATTATTTGAAGCGGTCGTACGATTCGATCGCGAAGCACGTCACCGGCATGCTCGAGCTGCGGAAGATGGGCGCGGCCACGTTCGATTACGGCAACAACATCCGCACCATGGCGTTCGAGCACGGCGGCGTCGAAAACGCCTACGATTTCCCCGGCTTCGTGCCCGCCTATATTCGGCCGCTGTTTTGCGAAGGCCGCGGGCCGTTCCGCTGGGTGGCGCTCTCGGGCGAGCCCGCGGATATCTATCGCACCGACGACCTGGTGCTCGAACTTTTTCCCGACAACGAAATCTTGAACCGCTGGATTCGGCTGGCGCGCGAGCGCGTCAAGTTCCAGGGCCTGCCGGCGCGCATTTGCTGGCTGGGTTACGGCGAGAGGGCGCTGTTCGGCGAGCGCATGAACGATCTGGTGGCCAAGGGCGAGCTGAAAGCGCCCATCGTCATCGGGCGCGACCACCTCGATTGCGGCTCGGTCGCTTCACCTTTCCGCGAAACCGAAAGCATGAAGGACGGAAGCGACGCCGTCGCCGATTGGCCGCTGCTGAACGCGCTGCTCAATACCGCTTCGGGCGCAAGCTGGGTTTCATTTCACAACGGTGGCGGCGTGGGCATCGGATACGCCATGCACGCCGGGCAGGTGACCGTGGCGGACGGATCGCGCGAAATGGCCAAGCGCATCAACCGCGTGCTGACCAACGATCCTGGTATCGGCGTTGCGCGGCACGTGGACGCGGGCTACGACGAGGCCGTTGCCTTCGCGCGCAAATCCGGCGTGAAAATCCCGATGGGCCCCCAAGGCGGAGCTTGATGCTCCGCAGCTGCACCTAGCTTTTCTTGGCGGTGACGGCGAAAAAGGCCGCGGGCTTTTGCTCGACTTTTTTGCTTTTGCATTTCGGGCAAGCGACGTGCGCCTTTTCGTACTCCGCCAGCGTCAGAACGACGGTGAAGGTTTTCTTGCAGTTTTTGCAGAAGTATTCGTAGCTCGGCATAAGTGCGCACCTCCTGCTTTCGTTGGGAGTATTTTATCAAATCAACCGGCCCCGTCAAATGTCCAACCTCAAGCCGCTCTTCTTCCGAAACGCCAGCCAACTGCTGACCCTCGAGGGCCCGCCGGTGCCGCGGCGGGGTGCGGCGCTCGGCGAACTCGGCATCATTCGCGACGGTGCCGTCCTCACCGAAGGCCCGAAAATCTTGCGGGTCGGCAAGACGCGCTCGCTTGAAGCGCAAGCCCGTCGCCTGCGCGCGCACGCGGTTGATTGCCGCGGCCGCGTGGTGATGCCCGGCTTTGTGGATTCGCACACGCACCTGATTTTCGCCGGCAATCGCGTGGAGGATTTCGAGCGCCGCATCCAGGGAAAAACCTACGAGCAAATCGCCGCGGCAGGCGGAGGGATTAACTACACGGCAAAGCTGCTCAGACGCGTTACAGAGCGCGAACTGGCGTTACAGGCCGCGACATGGCTCGGACAATTTGTCGCCCACGGCACGACGACCGTCGAGGTCAAGAGCGGCTATGGTTTGGACGTGGCCAATGAAATCAAAATCCTGAAAACGATTCGCGCGCTGCAACGCCGCTCCCCCGTCGAGCTTGTGCCCACGTTGCTCGCCGCGCACACCTTGCCCGCAAAATACGCTGAGCGCCGGCGCGAATATCTCAAGCTCATCACTGAGAAACTGATCCCCGCCGTCGCGCGCACCAAACTTGCGGAATTCGTTGACTGCTTCTGCGACCGTGGAGCCTTCACTCGCGAAGAATGCGAGGCAGTTCTGGCCGCCGGCCGGCGATTCGGCCTTGTCCCGCGCATCCACGCTGAGCAGCTTACTCACACGGGCTCCTGCCGTCTGGCCATCGCGATGCAAGCGGCCTCGGCCGACCATCTCGACCACATCACCGCCGCCGAGATTGCGGCGCTGGCAAAATCCGATGTCGTCGCCGCGCTCGTTCCCGGCTCGAACTTCCACCTGGACGTCGCCGCTTATCCCCCCGCGCGGCGGCTGATTGACGCGGGCGCCGCCGTGGCGCTGGCCACCGATTTCAATCCCGGCTCGAGCCCGACTTTGAACATGCAATTCATCCTCGCGCTCGCCTGCATTAAACTGCGCATGACGCCGGCGGAGGCGATTGCGGCAGCTACGATCAATGCAGCTTATTCCCTGCGGCGCGCGGACCGCCTGGGGTCGCTTGAACCCGGCAAGCAGGCGGACTTGGCGGTGATGGACGTGAACGACTATCGTGAAATTCCGTATTACTTCGGGTGGAATCATTGCGTGATGACGGTTAAGCGAGGAAGAATTATTTACTCAAGAAATTAGGACTTGGTCCGTTGTCCGTCGTCAGTTGTCCGTTGTGGCCGTAGTGATACGCCATGCTGAACCAAACCCAACGACGGCCTGCGCGTAATTGCGAAGGCGTGACGGCCCGCTAGACGCTGACAAAGGACCATGGACAACGGACAACGGACCACGGACCACGAACCAAACAAAAAGGACCTTTCATGAACACGTTGGTTGAATGCGTTCCCAACTTCAGTGAAGGGCGCGACGCGGCGAAAGTGGAAGCCATCATTCGCGCCCTGCTCGACGGCCCGGAAGTGTACCTGCTCGACCGTGAAATGGACGCCGACCACAACCGCTGCGTGATTACCTTGGTCGGCTCGCGCGAGCGGATCGGAGAAGCGGCGCTGCGCGGCATCGGCAAAGCGCTCGAACTGATTGACCTCAATCATCACCAGGGCGCGCACCCGCGCCTGGGCGCGACCGACGTGGCGCCCTTCGTCCCGATCTCCGGCGTCACGCTGGAGGATTGCGTGCGCCTGGCCGAATGGGTCGCGGAAGAAGCCTGGAAACGTTTTCGAATTCCGACCTATCTCTACGAAGCCGCGGCGCGGACGCCCGAGCGCAAGAACCTGGAAAACATCCGCCGCGGCCAGTTCGAGGGCGTGCGCGAAGAGGTGCGGACTAATCCCGCACGGCGGCCCGATTATGGCGAAGCGGAACTGCACCCGACTGCCGGCGCGACGGTGGTCGGCGCGCGCAGATTCCTCATCGCGTACAACATCAACCTGAACACTCCCGACGTCGCGATTGCCAAGGCCATCGCCAAGAAGATCCGCGCTTCGAGCGGCGGCTTTGCGTGCGTCAAGGCGATGGGCGTGGATTTGAAGGCGCGCAACCTGGCGCAAGTCTCGATGAACCTGACCGATTACGAGACCACATCCATCGGAACCGTGTTCGACGCGGTGACGCGTGAGGCTGCGGCACAGGGTGTGACGGCAGTGGGCAGCGAAATCGTCGGCCTCATTCCGCGCCGGGCCCTGGAGGATGCGGCGGTCCACTACCTGAAGGTCGAAGATTTTCATCCCGACCTGATTGTTGAAAATCGGCTGGCAAAAGTTCTGGAAGAAAGCTTATCGGCTGCGCCGGCTTCCCCGCGCAAGCTGCGCGACCTGGCGGAGCGCTTTGTCGCGGAAGTGGCCGCGGACACGCCGACGCCGGGCGGCGGCAGCGTTTCAGCGCTGGCGGGCGCGCTGGCGGCGGCATTGGCGGAGATGGTTTCGCGCCTCACGCTCAAAAAGAAATCGTTGGCACAGCACCATGCCGAGGTTGAACCGGCTCTCAGCCGCCTGGCCGACTTGCGCGGCAAGCTGATGGAGAACATTGACCGCGACGCGGAGAGCTACGAAGCGGTGATGGCGGCCTACAAACTCCCCAAGGCAAGCGACGCCGAGAAGTCAGCGCGCGCGCAAGCCATCGAACTGGCGAGCAAGGCCGCGGCCAGCGTGCCTCTCGAAACGGCCACGCTCGCGGGGGAGATCCTTCGCATCGTCGAATCGCTCGGCGGTAAGACCCTCCCGGCCGCCGCTTCCGACCTCGTCGTCGCCCGGCACTTGGCGCAAGCCGCGCGCGAAGGCGCCCTTGAGAACGTGCGTGTCAACCTGCCCTCCATTCAGGACCTGGCTTGGGTCGGGCAAATGGAAGCGCAGATTCAGGCGCTCGGCTCGAAGCCGTGAGCTTTCAACGACTCCATGCGCCTTCTCGGCCGGGTTTCTTCTCCTTACGGGGGAGAGTTGCGCTACAATGCAGATTGAGGAGTGAGGCATGGCCGCTTCCGTGATCGTACGCGACCCGCAGATTTTGGGAGGAATCCCATGCTTTCGCGGTACGCGCGTCCCCTTTCAAAACCTGCTGGATTACCTTGAAGCCGGTGACACCCTTGATGAGTTTCTGGAACAGTTTCCCACCGTCACCCGTGAAATGGCCATCGAGGCGCTTGAGACCGCAAAGGACTCGCTCTTGACGAGGATCGAGTGAGGGTCCTGCTGGACGAGTGCTTGCCGAGGGACCTCCGGAAACATCTTAAGGGGCATGACTGTGAAACGGTGCCCAAGGCTGGTTCTGCCGGCAAGGCGAATGGTGAACTACTGGCCCTGGCAGAACGATCGGGTTGGCAGGTTTTGTTGACCATGGACCAGGGCATGCCTTATCAGCAGAACCTTCAAGGCCGGGCCATTTCTGTCGCCATCGTCCGCGCCAAATCAAATCGTCTGCCTGATCTCGTGCCCCAAGTGCCCGCCATCCTCGCAGCTCTACGCTCCATTAAGCGGGGCCAGGCAATACGAATCGGCGGGTAGCCGCGGCGCCATTTGGGCGACTAAGCTTTGGCTTCGTCCATTGAAGGCAATGTGGCCTTTTCATCAGCCTCCTCAAGTCACTCGGTGCGTCTTGACCCCAACCGATTCGATAGCATACTCTGAGGCGTGATTGTCCTCCGCCGCTATGCAGCGGCCGCCCTCCGGCGGTCACCCCGCTGAAATCAATATGGCGGGCTCAAGCCGCCTCCACGACGCGAGTTGTGGCCAGGACTATCACCTTCAACGTTCATGGGAAAATCTGAGCCACATCCCGACCCAAGCGCGCCCGTCGAAGTGAATGGCGGGTCGAAAGGCGAGATTGCCCGTGTCGCCGAAAGCAACAGCCTCTCTCTGGAAGGCATGCACGGCACCATCGCCGTGCCGCTGCCTCAGACCGGCTTCTGGCACCAGTGGCGAGCCTTTGTGGGGCCGGCGATTCTGGTCAGCGTGGGCTACATGGACCCGGGCAACTGGGGCACAGACCTGGCAGGCGGAGCGCAATTCAAGTACGGGCTGCTGTGGGTGGTCGGGCTCGCCAGCCTGATGGCCATCTTCATGCAAGTCATCGCGGCGCGGCTGGGCGTGGTCACGGGAAAAGATCTCGCCCAATGCTGCCGCGACTGGTATCCCGCCTGGACGCGCAAGCCCAACTGGCTGTTCTGCGAGTTCGCTATCGGGGCCTGCGACCTGGCGGAGGTGCTGGGCAGCGCCGTGGCCCTGAATCTTCTGTTTCGCATTCCGTTACTGTGGGCTGTGATCATCACCGGATGCGACGTTCTGCTGCTGCTCGGCTTGCAGCGCTTCGGCATGCGAACCATTGAGGCGGTGGTGCTGCTGCTGGTGGCCACCATGGGCGTGTGCTACTTCATCGAGATTTTTGTGCTGCCCCAGACGCGGCCGGGCTTCGCCGAGATGGGCAAGGCCATGTTCCGGCCGGAGCTGGGCCAGGCCGGGATGCTGGTGCTTGCCATCGGCATCATCGGCGCAACCGTAATGCCTCACAATCTCTATCTTCACTCAGCGCTGGTGCAGAGCCGCAAGCTGCAGAAGGAGGACGCCTCCATTCGCAGCGGGATTCTGTTCAACACCATTGACGCCTCGGTGGCGCTGAGCATTGCCTTTCTGGTGAACGCCGCCATCCTGGTGCTGGCGGCGCTGGTGTTTTACGGCAAAGCCAGCGTGTCCGTCCCCGGCGGCGGAGTGGTCACGTTCAGCCCCGACAGCGACTGGATTCGCGTGGCGTATCTGACCCTGGCGCCGCTGCTGGGA
The DNA here is from genome assembly GCA_024638215.1 of Acidobacteriota bacterium. GTDB lineage: Bacteria > Acidobacteriota > Terriglobia > UBA7540 > UBA7540 > JAHEKS01. The sequence continues at coordinate 9,559 of JAHEKS010000087.1, forward strand.
ACCACGCTGGCCAGCACGCTTTTCGCCGTGGCGCTGCTCGCCAGCGGACAGAGCAGCACCATCACCGGCACGCTGGCCGGGCAGGTGGTGATGGAAGGGTTCATGCACTGGCGCATCCGGCCGTGGCTGAGGCGGCTGATCACCCGCACGCTGGCCATCATCCCGGCGGTGCTGATCATCGGGATTCGCGGCAACAGCAGTGTAACCGACTTACTGGTACTCAGCCAGGTGATACTTGCTTTGCAATTGCCTTTCGCCATGTTCCCGCTGCTGCACTTCACGAGCTCGCGCAAGCGGATGGGCAAGTGGCGCAACGGCTGGTTCCTGATGCTGATGGGCTGGGGCAGCGCGCTGCTGATTACGGCCATGGACATTTACGGGCTGCCGGACGCACTCAAAAGCGCGTGGGTGGTCATCGTAGGCCATTAGGACGACGGCGGCGGCGCGGTCGTCCGAAAGGAAGCTATGTACAACAAGATTCTGGTGACACTCGACACCACGCCCACGGATCGGGCGATCATCGATCACATCAAGGCTCTGGCCATGATCATGCACAGCCAAGTGGTGCTGCTGCACGTCGCCGACGGCTGGGCGGCGCGCATGTATGGCGCCGACGCCGTGAGCCCCGAGGTGACGGAAGACAGAGCCTACCTCGGAAAAATTCAGGCCGAATTCAAGGCCGACGGCATTCCCGCCGAGGCGGCGCTGGCGTACGGCGATCCGGCCAAGGAAATCATCAAGTGGATTCGCGACAAGGGCTGCGACCTGGTGGCCATGAGCACGCACGGGCACCGTTTTGTCGGCGATTTGTTTCTGGGGACGACCGCGCCCAAGGTCCAGCACAGCGTCAGCGTGCCGGTGCTTTTGCTGCGCGCCAAGTGAGATTCTCCGCGCCCTCTGCGGACCGAAAGGTTTCACATGGAGGCCACAGAGCCGCTCTTTGGCCTCTGTGAGAAACTCTTAGAACCACAGCGGACACGGATGTTCTTTCTCGAGGCTCTCCCTGATCTCCTCCTTGCGTTGCCGCCCCAATCGGGATACAAAAGACAGGCAAAATTCTTGAGGACGGAACTTGATGCTGATCCCGGGCTATGCCACGCGGGAGGGAACCGCGCGCTATCGCGGCCGTTTTGCGTCCAAAATGCCGGGACACTTTCGCGAAGCCGGCGGCTTGTGGCTTGCTTCGATTGGCCTGGGCACTTACCTCGGTGATCCCACCGCTGCCATGGACACGCGCTACCGTGAGGCCATTCTGCGCGCCCTTGAATCGGGGACCAACGTTCTTGACACCGCCGTCAACTATCGTTTCCAACGCAGCGAGCGCGCTATTGCCTCGGCGCTTTCGGCCCTGGTCGCGCTCGGCACGCTGCGCCGCGACGAGGTCTTCATCGCCACCAAGGGCGGATTCCTCAGCTTCGACACCGACGCGCCCGATGATCCTTCCGCCTACTTCGAACAGAAACTGATCCGCACCGGGCTGGTGCGGCCGGAAGAAGTCGTCGCCGGCTGCCACGTCATGTCGCCCCGCTATCTTGAGGATCAGATTGAGGTGAGCCGCAGGAATCTGGGGATCGAGACGATCGACCTCTATTACGTCCACAACCCTGAGACGCAGTTGACGGAAGTTTCGCGCGAGGAATTTGCGAGGAGACTGGCGGCGGCGTTTGCCGCTCTGGAGAAAGCTGTGGCGGAGGGCAAGATTCGCGCCTACGGCACGGCGACCTGGAACGCTTATCGGGTCGGCATGGGGGCGGCTGACGCGCTTTCGCTCGCGGAGGTGCTGCGGATCGCGGAGGAGGTGGGCGGCAAGGGCCACCATTTCCGCGCCATCCAACTTCCCTTCAATCTTGCCATGCCGGAAGCGTTGACGGCCAATACTCAACCTTTCGACGGCGGCCACGTTCCGGTGCTCCAAGTCGCCCGCACCCGCGGCTTGATGGTCTTCGCCAGCGCCACGCTGCTGCAAGGGAAGCTCGCGCAAGGCCTGCCGGCAGAAATCCAAAAACGGTTCCCGGGGCTGGAGAAAGACGCGCAGCGGGCCGTGCAGTTCGTCCGCTCCACGCCCGGCGTCACCTGCGCGCTGGTCGGAATGACCCGCCCCGAGCACGTCGCGGAAAACCTCGCCACCGCCGCCGTGCCGCGGCTTTCCCTGGAAGATTTCCGGGCCATCTTCAGCGGGTCTTAGGCGGCTCGCCGCCGACCTTGACAAAGGTGCGCCTTTCCGATAGTTTGCGAAATACTGCATTGTCGCCGGACTGAAAACGGAGGGAAAACTTGCCGCGCAAACAGGTGGTCACGCTCACCACGGACTTCGGGACCTCGGATCACTTCGTGGGGGTCATGAAAGGCGTTATTATCAACATCAATCCTGATGTCGAACTGGTGGATCTCTGCCATAACGTTAACTCCTATGACGTCTTCGACGCCGCCTTCACCCTGGCGCAGAGCTACCGCTACTTCCCTTCCGACACGATTCACCTGGTGGTGATTGACCCGGGGGTGGGGACGGCGCGCCGCCCCATCCTGGCGCGCACCCTGGAATACAAGTTCGTGGCGCCGGACAACGGCGTGCTGTCGCTGATTTACGAACGCGAGGAGACGGTCGAGGTGCGGCACATCACCGCCGACCATTATTTTCTGAACCCGGTCTCCAGCACCTTCCACGCGCGCGACATTTTCTCGCCCGTGGTGGGCTGGCTGTCCAAGGGCGTGGAAGTGGACAAGTTTGGCGACCCGATCACCGACTACGTCAAGTTCTCTTCGCCCAAACCCAAACAGGTGAGCGAGAACCTGATCAAGGGTGTCACGATCAAGGTTGATAAGTTTGGAAACCTCATTACGAATATTACCCCGCAAGATGTTCCCCAGTTGTTTTCCGACAACCCTCCGCCCTTCAAAATCGTGATCAATTCGCAGGAAGTGACGCGGCTGAACCTGGCCTACTCGATGGGCAAGCCTTCGGAGATTTTCGCCATCGTGGGGAGTTCGGGTTTCCTGGAGATCTGCACTAACCGGGGTTCGGCGGCCAAGGCGCTCAACGTCACGCGCGGCGCGGAGGTGGGGGTGATGATCGAAAGCGACGCAGCCGGCGCCCCCCAGGGCTGATCCCGCCGCCAGGTCTCCTCTTCCCTCTCGTCGAAGAATCCCGCAAGCGAAAACAGGAAAGCGTCACGCGGTAGGCGCCTTGGGCGTTCTGTCTTCGCCCGCCACCTGAACCGCCGCCCCGCGCGCGGCCAGCTTTTCGATTCGGACCCTGGCCACGCGGCGGCCGTCCATTTCCGTCACGGTGTAGCGCAGCCCGCCGAACACGAAAGTCTCACCGCCCTTGGGGACGAGTCCCAGGCGCGCCAGGACGAATCCCGCCAGGGTTTCGTAGCCGGCGCCGCGCGGCAGCACCACGTCGTAATCATCGGCCAGTTCGCGCACGCCCAGCGAGGCGTCCACCACCATCACGTTCTCGCCGATCTTGCGGATGGCCTTCTCCTCCTGGTCGTACTCGTCCTGGATTTCGCCCACAATCTGTTCCAGCACGTCTTCGATGGTAACCAATCCCACGAACGTGCCGAACTCATCCACCACCAAGGCCATCTGGTTTTTGCGGCGGCGCGACTCGCGCAGCATCTGCATCAACGACATTGTTTCCGGCACGATCATCGGCGGGTGAAGCATCCCCCGCAGGTTCAGCGGCGCATCCGAGGGAAGGCCTTGCTGGCGCCGCTCCAGCGTCACGCCCAGCAAGTCCTTGGTGTAGAGAATTCCCAGGATGTGGTCCTGGTTCCCTTCATAGATGGGAATGCGCGAGTGCTGATCCTCCACCACCTGGGCAAGAATCGTGTTCAGATCCGTCGAGACCGGCAGGCAGGTGATGTGCGGGCGCGGCACCATGATTTCCCGCACCAGCACGCGGTGCAGGTCGAAGACGCTGTGGATCATCTCCTCCTGCTCTTCGCCCAGCAGGCCGCCCTTGCGGATGGCGGAGACGATCAGCTTGACCTCTTCCGGCGAATGCCCGGCGCCGTGGGCGCGGGCAGAACTATAGCCCAAGCCGCGCAGAACGAAAGTCGCCATGCCGTCCAGGGCGCGCACCACGATTTGGCTCGCCCGCAGGAAGAAGAGCATGGGGCCGGCGACCATGAGCGACGCCTGCTCGGCGCGGTCGTAGGCGATGGCTTTGGGCACCAGTTCGCCCAACACCATCAGAATGACGGTAATCAGAAGGAAAGCCGTTCCGACCGAAATGGAATGCGCCACCGCGGCCGCCACGAACGTGTTCAGATATCCTTCCAGGAGGTGCTCGATGGCGGCGGCCATGATGGATTCGCCCAGCCAGCCCATCAGAAGGCTGGACACCGTAACACCCAACTGAATTCCGGAAAAGAGCAACCCCACGTCGGCGAGCAGAGACAGGACCAGGCGGGCTCGCCTCTTGCCTTCCTTGGCCAATTGCTCCAAGCGGGTGCGGCGCACGCTCAGCAGGGCGTACTCGGAGGCCACGAAAAAAGCGTTGAGCGCGACCAGGCCGGCGATCAGAAGCGCCTTGAAGACGGTGGTCATGGCGGTTATGAGCCTTCATTGTAGCTTGAGAAGCCGGCCAAGTTCAAAGCGGCCACCGCGCGGCAAGCCGCCGGCCGTTCCTGCGTCATGCTAGAATCGTCGGCTGAGCTTGGGACGCCCGAATGGAAAGATACATCGTCAGTCCGATTCGCTGTTACTACGAGCTCGAACTGCCGCACGCGCGCGGGCACGGGCGCTGGCCGCTGCTGATTGCCCTGCACGGCTATGAAGGCAACAAGGACTCGATGATGCGCCTGGCGCGGCGCATCGCGGACGGGCGCATGGTGGTGATATCGCTGCAGGGGCCGTACCAGTTTTTCCGGCGCGACGGCGACGACCCCAAGAACTATCGCGTCGGATTCGGCTGGGGAACGACTTACAAAATGGAAGAATCCGTCGAGCTTCACCACCGCAACCTGCGCGCATTGATTTCGCTCGCGGCACGGCACTGGCACGCCGACCCGCGCCGGGTCTTTCTGCTCGCCTTTTCGCAGGGGTGCTCGTACAACTACCGGTTCATCTTCACGCATCCGCGCGAAGTGCGCGGCGCCATTGCGGTCTGCGGCGGCGTGCCCGCCGATTGGAACGATAACCCGCGCTACCGGCCGGCGCGAACGCACGTGCTCCACATCGCGGCGACCGAGGACGAATGGTACACGCGCGAGAAGAACCTGCAGTTCCGCCGCGAGCTGGCCGAGCGCGCCGCGTCGCTCGATTTCCGCCTCTACAATTCGACCCATCGGTTTCCTCGCACCTCGATTCCGCACATCCGGATATGGATTGAGAAGCACCTGTAGCGCAGGGCGGCGGGCGCCGCAAGCGGCTCCGGGCAGAATCTGATAAGATGAACACGATGTACGACGACACCGTGGCCGTGGTCGAGAACCGACCCCTTACCGGCGGCCACTTTCTCTTGAGCCTGGATGCTCCGCGGCAGGCGCGGGCGACGCGACCCGGGCAGTTCGCCATGGTGCGATTGCTCGGGCGCTCGGACGTGCTGCTGCGAAGGCCGATGAGCATCTATGACGTGATGCCGCGAGGCGCGAAGAAGGCCGGCGGTCCCGCCCTCCGTAGGCGTAAGCTCCGGTCGCCGCTACAGCACCCGCAGCCGGAGATTATCCAGCTTCTTTATAAAATCGTGGGGCGCGGCACGCATCTGATGGCGGAGCTGAAGCCGGGCGACCGGGTGGGATTGCTCGCGCCGCTCGGGCACGGATTTCTCGAGGAAGAATACCTGGCGCGCGCGCAAGCCGCCGATGAAGTGCTGCACGTCGCGGGAGGCATCGGCATTGCGGCGCTGCTGCTTCCGGCGCGCGACCTGGCCCGCGCCGGTCTGCGCCAGCGCTTGTTTTTCGGCGGGCGCACCAAAGACGACTTGGTCGGCCTGGAGAAATTCCAGCCGCTGGTCGAACAAACCATTCTTGCCACAGAAAACGGTTCGCGCGGGCACCGGGGGTTTGTGACGCAGCCGCTTGCGAGCTTTCTCGAACGGAACCGGAAAAAGAAATTCCTGATGATGGTCTGCGGCCCGTGGGCGATGCTGGAAGCCGCGGTCAAGCTCGGGAAACAATTCGGCCATCCCTGCCTGGTCTCTATGGAAAACCGCATGGGCTGCGGGCTGGGCGTGTGTCTGGGCTGCTCGATCCGGGTTGAAGGCACGGGCCATAGTGCTTATCAGCGCGTGTGCACGGAAGGGCCGGTGTTTTGGGCAGAGAAAATCGTCTGGCAGCAAGAATGAATTACGAGTTATGAAGTATGAAGTATGAAGTATGAAACGTGGGGCGGGAAGTCAGAGGACGGAAGCGAGAAAGAAGAAGCCAAAAACAAGAAGTCAGGAGCCAGGAGTCAGAAGTCAGAAGGGCGAGGAAAGGCGACGAACCGCTGACAACGAACAACTGGCAACGGACGATGGGACGAATGACCAAGGACAAAGGACGAAGGACGCCCGGCTACCGGCAACCGGCTACCGGCAACCGGCTACCGGCAACCGACTTTGTCCCCAAAATTGACATCACGATTGCCGGCATCCATTTTGAAAATCCCGTTCTGACGGCGAGCGGGACATTCGGCTACGGCCAGGAATTCGCGCACCTGATTGACCTGAACAAGCTGGGCGGGATTTGCGTGAAAGGGATTTCGGCCGAGCCGATGGCGGGCAACGCCGCGCCGCGTATTTACGAAACCGACTCGGGAATGCTGAACGCCATTGGCCTGCAAAACGTCGGCGCCAGGAAATTCCTGGAAGAAAAGCTGCCTTTCCTCCGCAACCTGCGCTGCCGCTGCATCGTCAATGTCTTTGGGTACTCGACGGAGGACTATGTCCGCTGCATCGAGACGCTGAACGAGGGCGAGGGCATAGACGGTTACGAGTTGAATATCTCCTGCCCGAATACCCGGTGCGGCGGGATGGTTTACGGCAACGACCCACGCCTGACCGAGGAGGTTGTTGCGGCGTCGAAAAGGGCGGCGCACCATCCGCTGATCGTCAAGCTTTCGCCGAACGTCACGGACATTACGGAGCTGGCGCGCGCCGCGGAGGGAGCGGGAGCCGACGCGCTGTCGCTGGTGAATACCTTTGTCGGCATGGCGATTGACGTTGAAACGCGCCGGCCGCGGATTTCGAACGTGACGGCCGGGCTTTCCGGACCCGCCATCAAGCCGGTGGCCGTCCGGATGGTCTATCAAGTGGCGAAGGCGGTGAAGATTCCGCTGATCGGCATCGGCGGCATCGCTTCGGCCGAGGACGCGCTGGAATTCATCATCGCCGGGGCAAGCGCCGTGCAGGTGGGAACGGCGAACTTCTACGCTCCGGAAACCGCGCTGCGAGTGGCGGAAGGTATTCGTGATTATTGCCGTCGGAAACGACTTCATCTCGCGGACCTCATCGGCAGCCTGCGAGTGGCCTCCCCGGAGTAAAAGCCCTCGGCCGCCCGGAGAAACTAGCCCTCGCCCATTACCGGAGTCGTGTGACGCTCGAGCCCGCAC
>JAHEKS010000088.1 GCA_024638215.1 Acidobacteriota bacterium
CTGCCGGCTATAACTCCTCCGCACCGCGGCGCTATCCCGTGCTTTATTACCTGCACGGCCTTTTTGAAAATGAACACAGTTGGATTGATCGCGGCGGCCAGGAGATTCTGGAAGGCCTTTTGAGCAGCGGCAAAGTCGGGGAGTTCATTGTCGTCCTGCCCGAGGCGGGCAAGAGTTTTTATGTCAACTCTTACGACGGCCGCGACCGCTACGAGGATTTTTTCATTCAGGAACTGGTTCCCTGGGTGGACCGCACCTATCGCACCCTCGCGAGGCGCGAAACGCGCGGCATCGAAGGCGATTCCATGGGCGGCTACGGCTCCCTTCACCTGGCCATGCGGCACTCGGATATCTTCGGCTCGGCCAGCGCGCAAAGCGCGGCGCTCATCGCCAAGATTCCCGATCCGCTTCCCACCGAAGGCCGCTGGGGATTCTACGGCCGCATCCTGGAGCAATCGTTTGGCTCGCCGCTGAACGTCAAGTACTGGGATGAGGACAACCCGCTCACCCTGGCGGAAAATCCTTCGCGCTTTGCGAACTTGAAACTTTATTTTGATTGCGGCACTGATGACCGTTACGGCTTCAATGAAGGAGCGATCTTGCTGGACAGAATTCTCACGTCGAAAGGATTCGCGCACGAATTTCATTTGCGCGAGGGCGGCCACGGCTGGAGCTATCTGACGCAATACATGCAGTATCCACTGATGTTTCACTGGCGAATCTTTGCGGCGGCAGAGAAAGCTTCCGCGCGAGCCGGCGGCAAGGGGGCGCGATGAAAAGGCAGATTCTGCTCCTCAGCGCATCCGTCGTGCTGTTGGTATCGACCGCGGCTCCGTCCCGCGCGGCGAATTCACAGGCCGAAGAGCGTGTTCTGGATTACGTTCGCGCGCACGTGAAGCCGGGCCAGCCCCTGATGGTGAGCGAACTCTACAGCAAAGTCTTCACCCAACCGGACGAGCGCCAGGCGCTCACCAAGCTCTACAACGCCTTCTTCCGCATTCCGCTGTTCATCGTGCAATATCAGCAACAGTTCGGCGCTCCTCCTTCGCTCAAGGCCATCGCGCAGCAGTTCGATCTGGCTTCGCCGCAGGACGCAGCGGTGCTGTTGCTGGTGATGGAGGATGACCCGCGCGTGCCGCGCTTCATCACTCGCGACCCGACGACCGGAGCGATCACCAAAGTGGATGTTGAAGCCATTAGGGCCGACGCGCGCTTCGGCCAGGCGATCGAGCGGCACTTGGGCGGCTGGGAAGGCAAAGCAGCGCCGGGATTCAAGCTGCCCGGGCTCAATGAAGGCGAGGTTGATCTCGAGTCACTGCGGGGGAAGTGGGTGCTGCTTTACGTATGGTTCACCGGATGCCCGCCCTGCATGAAGGAATCACCGGAGTTGGCCAATCTGGACACGGAGTTTCGCGGGAAAGGCCTGGTCGTGGTGGGCGCGAACGCCGACCGCGTTTTGGGACTTACCTATGACGACGCGGTGCGGCGCCGTTACGTGGAAGAAAAACACATCACCTTCCCGGTTGTTCACTGGACGCGCGAGAGCGATTCGTCTTACGGGCACATCACGATTTTCCCCACGCTGTTTCTTATCAGTCCTGAAGGTATAATCACTCATCATTGGGTGGGATACACGGCACCTGAACAATTGCGCGGCGCCATCAGTCAGGGAATGTCCGCAAAGGGGAGTTTCACAGGGAACGCCGCGCGAGACTGAAACTTCCTTGGAGGAAAAAACAGCATGAAGAATTCAAAGTCGTTGAGCACCGGCGCGCTGGCCCTTGTTCTGGCACTTGCGTTCACGGCAACGGGCCTGGCGCACGGCAACGAACGTGGGCAGTCCAAAGCCGCCATCGGAAAAGCCCAGGTGACCATTGACTACGGCCGGCCGACCCTGAAGGGCCGGGACATGCTGAAAAGGATCCAGCCGGGCCAGGTATGGCGCCTCGGTTCGGACGCGGCCACCACGATGGAATCGAACGCGGATCTCGATTTTGGCGGCACTCGGGTGCCGAAAGGCAAACACATCCTGCTGGCCCGGCTGGTCGAGCCAGGAAAATGGATCCTTATCGTCTCTTCCCAGAGCGCCATGCATTACGAGCCCAGCGCCAAAATCGCCGAGGTCCCGATGGAGCTACGCGAGGAAAGCGACCCGGTGGAAGAGCTCACCATCAAACTTTCGGACGACGGCGGGCGAGGCGTGATCGAAATCGCCTGGGCAACGGCTCACCTGAGAGCTACTTTCTCTGTGGCGAAATAGCGGCGACAGAACTCCAGCGCGTCATTTCCAGACACGACCCCTATGACTTTCGCGTTTAATGTTCTCGCTCTCTTTGCTCATCCGGACGATGCGGAGTTCCTGGCCGCGGGAACGCTCGCGCTGCTTGCCAGCCACGGAGGCAAAATCACGATCGCCACGATGAGCGCCGGCGATTGCGGCAGCAGCATCCTTCCCGCCGGGAAAATCGCGCACCTCCGCCGGCGCGAGGCCGCAAACTCCGCCCGGCTGATCGGCGCGGACTACACATGCCTGGGCGAGAAAGATCTTGAGGTCTTCTACGCCCAGCGGGCGCTGCGCAAGGTCATGGATCTGGTCCGGCGCGCCGATCCGTCGTTGGTATTCACTCACTCGCCCGTTGACTATATGCAGGACCACGAAATCACCAGTCGCCTGTGCCAGACGGCGTGTTTCGGAGCCATGGCTCCTAACTACCGCACCGCGGCCCGGCGTCCGGCCAAGCCGCTCCGCACGGTGCCGCACCTTTATTACGCCCAGCCCTTCGGCGGCAAAGATATTCTGGGAGGAAAAATGCGCTCGAGCGTGTTCGTGAACATCAGCGCCGTGCTGGCGCGGAAGCAAGAGATGCTCGCGTGCCACGAAAGCCAGCGCGCCTTCCTGCGCGCGCAGCAGGATATTCCCGACCCTATTGTCCTGATGCGGCAGATGGCCGTCCTGGCCGGCCGAGAATCCGGCTTCGAGGGGGCGGAGGGCTTCCGGCAGCACCTGGGACAGGGCTTTCCCCAAACCAGTTTATTGGGCGAATATTTGGGTGATTGTGTTCGCGTCGTTCCGTCCTGAAGACTCGCTCGCCGCTCAAGGCGCCTCATCAGTTCGTTGGAGCCTCCCAGTCTGGGTTAAACTGTAATCAGAATGGGTGATTTGATAGATTCTGGATGTCGTTAGATGGGACCCAGCTATTTGAACCGGACTCGCAGATCTCATTTCGTCTCGATACCGCGTCATGCCAAACGTGTCTCGCATTTCCTTCCTGGGGTCCGGAGCGCAATTTCTGTTATCCCCATAGGCATCTGCCTGGCACTTTGGGCATTTGCGAGCGCGAAGGGAGCAGCCCAGGAGCCGGGAGCATGGGGGCAGAAGGTCGTTCGAATCCGCCTTCAATCGGACGCCGCCCTGAGCCTGAAGAGCTTTCCCACCCAGGTTATCCAAAAAGAGGGCGAGCCCCTCGACCCCGTCAAGGTGGATCAAAGCCTCAAGAACCTTTATGCCACGGGGCGCTTTGAAGACTTGCGGGCGGATGCCGAGCCCGCGCCAGGCGGGGTGGAATTGGTTTTTGTAGGGCGCGCGCAGTATTTCGTCGGCATCGTGCGCGTGGAAGGGACTCTCGACGGCCTCGAACCGCAGGGGTTAGCCACGGCAGCGCATCTTAGGTTAGGGCAACCGCTGACGGCCAGGGACCTTTCCGAAGCTGAGCGTCACTTGTCCGACGTGCTGATCGAGAACGGCTACCACAACGCGAAAGTGACGCATCGGGACGTGCCCAACAGCCAGACGCAAGAGGCCGACGTCATTTTCACGATTCATCCCGGCAAGCCGGCCGTTCTTTCCGGGGTGGTTTGGCAGGGCCAGCCGGGCTTTCCGGCCAAGAAACTTGAGTCCGTCGCAGGCTGGAAGCGCAAACGGCAATTGACCTCCGCCAGAATGGAGCGCGGACTGACCAAGCTCCATCAGTTTTTTGTCAAAAAGAACCGCCTGCAAGCTTCCACCACCGTACGGGAGAGGAAATACGACGCCGCGCACAACACCGAGCAACTCGTGGTCGAAGCGGACGCCGGACCGGTGGTCAAGATCCGGGTGCGCGGAGCTCGTGTTTCTTCCTCCAAGAAGAAAGAACTCCTTCCGATGTACAGCGAAGGCGTGTCCGATACCTTCGCCGTTTCGCAAGGGGAAGCCAACCTGAAGGATTATTTTGCGCGCCAGGGGTACTTCTCCGTCGAGGTCAAGGGGGAGAGGAGCGTGCGCCCCAACACTCCGGAAGTGGACATAACTTACCAGGTCAGCCTTGGGCCGCGGGGCGTTTTCCAGGGCTACAAGTTCGAAGGCAATCGGAGTTTTTCTTCGGACGACCTGCAGGGTTTGCTTTCCCTTCAGCCCGCCGGTTTTTTTCACGACCGGGGAGTCTTTAGTGAGCAGATGATGGCCAATGACGCCAATTCCCTGCGCGACTTCTACAAGTCGGGAGGTTTTCTGGAAGCGAAAATCACTCCTCGAGTTGAGAATGACTACAACGGAGAGCCGAACCACCTTTTTGTGACTTTCGTGGTGGAAGAAGGCTCCCGAACGAATGTCGGGCGGCTGACTTTTCAAGGGGTAGACGAACAGGCGCAGAAGCAGTTGTGGCCTCACCTTCTTTCCAAACCGGGCCAGGCGTATGCCCCGGGCCGCGTGGAACGCGACCGCGACAATATACGCACCTACTATTCCAACCACGGTTATGTCCGCGCCGATGTGGAATCAAAGACTTCCCCCGGTCCCGGGCCGCACGAGATGAGTGTGGCCTTTCAAGCGGATCTGGGGCCCCAGGAGCAGGTCGCCAACATTTTCCTCATGGGCAATCGTCACACGCGTCCCGGGACGATTTGGAGGGAGCTGCAATTTAGTTCCGGGGACCCCCTCAGCCAGAGCAGCCTGCTGGATTCGCAGCGCCGCCTCTACGACGTGGGGATTTTCAATCAGGTGCAGATTGGCCCGCAGGATCCGCAGGGCCCGCCGGGCCCCAAGAACGTTCTGGTCAGCGTGAATGAGGCAAAGCGCTGGACTATCGGCTACGGTGTGGGAGGCGAGGTCCAACGGCTGGGCAGCAATCAGCCGCAAGGAAGTCTGAAAGCCAGTCCGCGATTCTCTCTCGATGTCTCGCGATTGAACGTCGGCGGGCGCGGGCAGATCGCATCCTTCGAGGGGCGCCTCTCGACGCTGGACACCGGCGCTTCGCTCGGGTATTACATTCCGCGCTTCCCCACCCGGCCTGACCTGCACTTGCGCCTGAACGCCCTGTATGACCGGAGCAGCGACGTGCTGACTTTCACCTCCGAGCGCGCGGAGGCTTCGGTCGCCGTCGAAAAGCGTTACAGCCCGACAACGCTCGTGGTCGGCCGCTTTAACTTCCGGAACGTGAAAGCCTTGAACCTGGCCAATACGATCTCCGTGGAACAGATCCCGCTGGTCAGCCGTGCGGCCCGCATTGCCATGGTCGGGGCGAGCTACATCAACGACCACCGTGATAACCCCGTTGATGCGACGAAAGGGTCCTTCTCCGTGGCCGATGCCGGAGTTTCCTGGAGCAAATTCGGGTCGGAAGCGAATTTCCTTCGCATCTCGGGCGAGAATTCCACATACTATCGCCTGGCACGGCACCTGATTTTTGCGCGCGACACGCGCCTTGCCGTGGAGTCCCCATACGGCGGATTGCGCAAGGTGGTCACCAAGGACGCCAACGGCAACACGGTGATTGCTTTCACGCACGACATTCCGCTGCCGGAGCGCTTCTTCATGGGGGGCAGCGAGTCGCATCGTGGTTTTTCCATCAATCAGGCCGGCCCGCGCGATCTTGAGAAAGGCTACCCCGTCGGCGGCAACGCCCTGTTCCTGAATTCGCTGGAACTCCGCATGCCTTTCGCGGAGAACCGCCTGGGCTTCGTGCTCTTTGAGGACGCGGGAAACGTCTATTCCAGCATCCGTTTGATGCGCCTGCTGAAGGTGCACCAGAGTTCGCCGACCGACTTCAATTACACGGTTCACGCGGCCGGTTTCGGCTTTCGCTACAAAACGCCGGTCGGCCCTCTGCGGTTTGACATCGGTTACGCTATGAATCCCCCTCATTACCAGGTGGTGAGCAGTACCGGAAAAACCGAGGTGTTTCAGTTATCGCACTATCAATTCTTTTTGGGGATCGGTCAAAGCTTCTGACGGGAACGCTCGCCGCCGTATGGCTCGGAGCGTGTCTGGCCGCAAGTGTGTCTTGGCGCGGCGAGACGCTGGATCGCGTGGTCGCCGCAGTTGACTATCGGGCGATCACGGAGCGGGATGTTGAAATCGAGTTCCACCTCGAGCAGTTTCTGAACGGGGAACAGCCGGCTGGAAATCCCGATGAGAAAGCGCGTGAGGAGGTCCGCAATCGGCTTGTCCAGCAGGCCCTCCTGGCCCGGGAAGCTCAGAACCTATCGGCCTCCCCGGCGCCGGAAGAAACCGCGGCGGCCGATTTGGCGGATATTCAAAAGAAATTTGGCAGCCCCGAAGCTTATCAGGCGGCGCTCAAAGCCCTGGGCCTTGACACCCATCAGGTGCTCGACCGGCTGCGGCTGCGGGAGACCATTCTGGAGCTCATAGACAAGCGCCTGCGCCCCCAAGCGTGGGTGGATAACTCGGAAATTGAAAATTATTATCACGACACTTTTATCCCGGCGTTCAAACAGCACAACCAGGGGCCGGCGCCGGACCTGGCCGATGTTCAAGATAAGATCCGCCAGATCCTGACGCAGGAGAAAATCAACAAGCTCCTGGATCAATGGATTTTCGATTTGAAGACCACGCACCGCGTTGAGCTGTTTTCGGATTAGGCCGCAATAAGAGCCGACGGCCTGAGCGGCAAGAAATGCACAAGTACCTTCGCAGAATTCTATATTCGGTGCTGGCGCTGGCGCTCCTGGCGCTGGCGGTCTTGGCCATCTCGACGACCGGCTGGTTTCACGGTGTCCTTCAGCGGCAGGTCGCGGCGGAACTGGAAAGCCTTACCGGTGCGCGCGTCGAAATTGGCCAGCTGGATTTCAGCCCCTTCACCCTGCAAATCACCCTGGGGTGGCTGGTTCTTCACGGAACGGAACAGCCGGCCAGTCCGCCCCTTTTCTCGGCCCGGACGCTCGCCTTCCGCCTCCGACCGATTTCGATTCTCCGCCGCAAGATCATGCTGGCTGCCTTGGATGTGAACGCGGCGGAAGTGCATTTGCTGACCCAGCCGGATGGCTCCAGTAATTTCCCCGGCCCTGTTCTTGCATCCGCCGCAGGACAAGTGCAGCCGATTGAAAACTTCGTGGATTTAGCCATCGGGCGAATGACGGTCGACCACACCGACGTTTATTGGAACGACGCACGGGTGGCCGTCAACCTGGAAGCGAAAAACGTCGCCGTCCAGATGCGCCGGACCTCGCTACATGTTTATCAGGGCAGCCTGTCGTCCGCCGAAGTCCGCTTCCGAATGCCGGGGCATGAGGTTCCACCCACGACCGTGTCCTCGAGGTTTGAGATTACCCCGGCGGGCTTGAACGTGACCGAATTCAATTGGCGCGCCGCTGGCCTCACAGGGGGCGCCACGCTGCAAGTCAAGGCGGCTCCGGCGATGGAAGCCCAGGCTGCTTTTCATGCCACCGGTTCAGCGGCGCAGGTGGCGAAGATGTTCGGCGTTGGGCCGGCGCAGGCAGGGGAGGTTTTCGTGACCGGCCGAGCCGCTTATCAGGAAGGCGCCTGGCAAGCCCAAGGCCGCGTGGAAGGCCGCCAGATTCTCTTCCGTTCACGGTCGTTCAATTTCGGACGAATAGATTTCAGCACGGATTATTCAGTCGCCTCCGATGTGTTGCGACTTCCCAAGATCCAGATTGACGCCCTCGGGGGAGTTTTAAGCGCGCGCGCTGAGGTTTTGCTGCACGCGCCGGCGCCGCATTTTTCCTTTCGCGCCGATGTGAAAGGCGTACGGCTGAGAAACCTTCTCAGCGCCCTTTCCCCCGGCCATCCTCTCCTCCGTACCCTGCATTGGTCGTCGGCGATTCAGGGGACCGTCGACGCCTCCTGGATAGGAAGCTGGAAGGATCTGGACTCGCGCACGGATCTTCAATACCAGCTTCTTGCGAACGCGCCGGGAGCCGCGGTGCCGGTGAACGGCTCTTTCCGCGCACGCTTAACCAACCGTCACACCTTCGCGCTCAACTTGGAAGCATTGGACGCTCAGACACCCGGCTCCACTTTCCACGTTCACGGGACGATCCAGTCGTCGCAAAGCCAACTGGCCGTGCAATTGACGACCTCGGATTTCGAGGAGTGGCGCCCTGCCGTGGAATATCTCGCTCAAACTCACCAGCCGATCCCGCTCAAGCTCAGGAGTCCGATGACCTTCTCGGGCGCACTTGCCGAAACAGGAAACGGTCCAGTCGTCAGTGGCAAGCTTGCGGTGGGGATGTTCGACTTTCGTGGCTGGCGTTGGAATGAGTTGGTCTCGAATGTGACCATCTCACCGAGTTCGCTTCAGGTTTCGACCGGGCGCTTGCGCACCGGAAACAGCATGCTGACCGTGGACGCCCAGGCGGGGCTGCAGGACTGGCAACTTGATCCCGACGGCAGCGTCCAGCTTATCGCCCACGCCGACAAAACCCCTCTCGAAGGTCTGAAAGCTGCTTTGGGCGCTGATTATCCCCTCACCGGACTCGCCACCGGCCAGGTCGAGCTACAAGGAACGCCCTCCAACCTTGCCGGCAGTGCGGAGGCGCAAGTCGATCACGGGACGTTCGCGAACCGCCCGTTTGACAAGCTCACGACCGGTATCCAGGTCGTCGGCTCGATCTGGAACGTACAGAAAATTCAACTCATTCGCGGCGCAGCGAGGGTGACGGGCCAGGGAAGCTTCGATCCTGCCACGCGCGCCTTTTCCGCTGCCTTGCACGGAGAAGCAATTCCCTTGGCCGATTTCATGCCGGCTTCTGGAACAGGAAATGCAGCCGCTCCCCCTTTCGACGGACAGGCGGCGTTTGAACTCCAGGGCAGCGGCACGCTCGAAAACGTGGCGCTCCGGGCGCGTTGGGACATTCAAAACCTCACCGTCATGGGCATGCCCGCCGGAAACCTGCAAGGCCAAATTAATTGGCAGAACCGGGAGCTGCACGCCACGGGCGAAAGCACTGGCGCGGGCGGCGTGCTCCGTTTCTCTGGAGAAGCACGGACCGAAGCCGATTGGCCCTTGCAGTTTTCCGGCGGTTACTCCGATTTCCGTTTGGGTCCGTGGATTCGCCTTTTGCTCAACAAGAAATTCGACTCTCCGGTGACGAGCAGCGGAACTTTCAGAGTGTCGGGCCCGTTACGCCGGCTGGACAGTCTGGTAGTTGAAAGCCAGGTCCGTACGCTCAGGGTGAACGCTTCTGACCTATCCTGGGCCAATGCCCAGCCCATCAGTCTTCGATATGCGGATAGGACGCTGAAGATCAGCCCCTTCCGCATCCAGGGCCCCTCCACCAATCTGGAGGCAGAGGGCTCGGCACGCTTTGGCGAGCAGGCGGCGCTCTCGCTCAGCGCACGAGGCGAATCCGATGCAAAACTCCTGAGCTTGCTGGACCCGGCGATGAAAGCAACTGGTACTTCGAAAGTCGATCTCGTGATTAATGGCACTCCCGCCCACCCTCTCTTGTTTGGGAAACTAGAAGTGCAGGACCTGAACCTCACCTATGGCGATTTCCCGATTCACCTGTTCGGAATGAACGGCGAAATTCGCCTAGAAGGCGAGCGAGCCACCGTGCAATCGTTGCGCGGAACCAGCGGCGGAGGAACGGTCACCGTTCAGGGATACATGAGCTTCGGCGCCAGTCCGGTCTTCCAGCTCAGCGCCAAGGTGGACCAAGTTCGCCTGCAATACCCCACCGACTTTCTCTCCCAATTGTCAGGGACGCTGCGCCTGAGCGGCACGCCGGAAAACAGCCGTATGGACGGCGAGTTGGCCGTCCGGCAACTGTACACGACCCCCGATTTCAGCGTGCTGAATTTGCTTTCGGAGGTCGGCACTTCGGGAGGGACGCCGGCCATCGGCGCGGCCTCGCCTGTCGCTTCCAAGGTGCGGCTGAACGTGCAATTGTCTTCCGCACCCACGGTACATCTGGACGCGCAGGACCTGCGCCTGGTGGCGGATGTGGATCTTCGCCTGCAAGGGACGCTTGCCAATCCCGTGGTCGTCGGGGCGATTCACATCCTGAACGGCGAAGCCGTGTTGCGAGGCAACCGTTACACGGTCAATCGCGCCGACATCAGTATGACCAACCCGTTCCGAACTCAGCCGACGTTGGACCTCGAAGCGACGACGCGTGTACAGCGCTACGACCTCACCCTGGACGTTTCGGGCCCGCTCAGTCGGATCAAAATCGCTTATCGCTCCGACCCGCCGCTGCCCACGGCGGATATCCTCTCGCTGCTGGCGCTGGGCTATTCTCGCCAGCAGGAACAGTTGGCGACCACCGGACAGGAACACCTTTCGTCGGTCGGCGCCAGCGCCCTGCTCTCCGAAGCCCTTTCCAGCCAGATGACCGGGCGAATCCAGAAGCTCTTCGGGGTCAGCCGCATCAAGATTGATCCCAACGTCGGCGGGCCTGAAAACGTCGCCGGTGCCCGCGTCACTGTTGAACAACAGGTCACGCGCGACCTCACCATCACTTACATCACCGATACGGGCAGCTCACAGCGGCGCGTCGTGCAGTTTGAGTGGCAGATGGACAACAGCCTCTCCTTGTTCGGAGTCCGTGACCGCAACGGAATCTTCGGCTTAGAGCTGCGCTTCCGCCGAAGGTTCAAGTAGCCAGACTTTTCCACGCCATCCCCACACGTCCTGACGGGCTCAACTGCGGGAAATTTCCGGCTGTTCAGCGACGCCGCTCCGTTTCCCGCCGGGCGACCCATTAAGGGAAGCGCCTTCAGCCTTCAGCCTTCAGCCTTCTGGATTCCTTCTACTGACTTCTGACTTCTGACTTCTCTCTTCCGCCACGTGTGTTCCCGAACGCCGACGGGGATGCTATACTGGCAGATTGGCGCCGGATCGCGGACGCTCCCTGAGCGGCCAGCCTGGCGCGAAAACGAAGACGCACGCAGCCAGGAGAGGTGTCCGAGTGGCTGAAGGAGCACGCTTGGAAAGCGTGTTCACGAGCAATCGTGACGTGGGTTCGAATCCCACCCTCTCCGCCAGTCCTTTAGAATGAGTGGGTTAGGTGCCTTCCTAAAATGATCCTAAGACATCCCGTAGATTTCCCAACTTTCCAGTACTTAGGAGAAGAGGGAAATTATGGGACTCGCCAAGTTTCCGATTTACAAGTACGTCCGGACTTCAAAGGGCTGGCGCTACTGGTCAATTCTGGCGCATCTTGCATATAGAATGGCGCGTTTTGCATTGCGTGGCATTTGGCGGACAGCTAGAGTCTCTGAATCAGCAAGCTCGCTGAGTTCAGCTTTTCTACACCAGGCGCTCCTCCTTCGACCTATACATTCAGAGTTTTCAGGCGGAATTCCCCAGCGGTCTGTAACGCACCTGTAATTCACTCGTAGGATGGCAGCTCGCCATAGATCGGCAGCGGATTCGTTCGGTAAGCACAACGCCATTGATAAGGTGAAATGGGTACCTTTAAAGAAGTCGTCCATTGAGAACGTCCAGAGCAACTTCCTGGCAGCCCGTCAACTAGATGCCTCACGATAGCTGGGCCGACCTTGCTGATTGACGCGCCGTTTCTGGCGGATTGCCATACTCCCGGCGGGACTCGCCATTTCAGACGGCCTTCACGGCAACTTAGTGCCTGAGCGGAGCACGCGCAAGGTCCTGAATCTAATTTCTACGTTCTACCTTGCTTTTGCAGTCCTACCATCCTATGGTAGTAGTTAATGAGTCATGCCCGTGGAGTTCCCAGACTCAAGTTTGGCCTGACCGCCACTTTGCACAAGCCGAGAAAGAGGGTCGGCACGAACGTGACGATTCGGGATATCGGCACGGCCGGCTGCCGACTGGAACATGCGGATGCAGCGAGTGTCGGGAAGACCTGCGAGCTTTATTTTGACTGGCAAGGGACGTATGTGGGACTCGAGGCGCAGGTCGTTTGGAAAGATGCGAAAGGGCAAGCCGGGCTGAAGTTTGTCAAGGTCGACGACCACAGCCAGAGGTGTTTGCGAGAGCTTTGCGCCTCACTTCGCTTGCAGGTGCGGGCTGCCGGTCGGATGGGCGAGGCGGATGCCGCAGGCTCGTTGCCGGACTCAATGGAAGGCCAGGGCGCGGCCCATTCCATGGTCCCGCCACGGGCTGCGACGGAACCGGCTCCGAGAACGGTGCCGGAGCGGAGGCACCGCAAGCTTCCGCGATACGTTTGTGAGTTGCGAGGTCACATCTTAAACCTTGCTACCGGTGCGACCACTGAGGTCTCCTTAGTTGACCTCTCTATTGCAGGCGCCCGCCTGGAAGGTAAGGGGCTTCCGGATGCCGGTCAGACGTGTCAACTACATGCCGAATGGGAGGGCAGGCAGTTGGTAGTTGGTGGCGAAGTGGTCTGGAAAAGCGGGGAAGAGGTGGGCATGGAGTTTTCATCTCTGGATGAGGAGACGGCGAAACTGGTGAGGCGAATCTGCACTAATTTGAATCTTGTGCCTCCAGTGCCACATGCGTGAGTTCAAAGAGGACCGTTAGATTTCATCAGGTTCGCCAAAACCCAAACGGCCCGGGAGGTGTCTGTTTTCTGATAGGTTTCCCCGACAACGTGGTGGAGGGATAGGAGACAGGGCGACCTGAAACCGGCCCCCCCCTGCTAGCGGCATTTTGGCCGAAAACTGGTAGGAGATAGAGCGCCGTGAAACTGGCCCCCGGTTGAACCTGCATCTCCGGCCACAGGGACCGGCGTCCTGCGCTCAGACAACCACCGTCCGTGAGTACACAGCATCGGAGTCGCCGAAGGCAACACGTCTGACCGAACGCTGGCCTTCATCAGAATGCCTTTGAATCAGGCGAACTCCCATGCTGCTGTGATCGTGTCTTCCCAACAGTTTCGGGAGCGGCCCGCCGCCAAGCGGGCCTTTGTATTTGTACCTAAATCAGCACCCATCCGGCGTTATTGCCAGTCCCACGCAGCGTAAAGTTAATTCATCCTTCATGCAACCCCGGGTCCTCTTGCCATTGCATGCAAGACTAGCAGGCCACGACTTGACACCCCAACCTTACGCAAAAGATTTGAGACATATACTTTTACAGACTGCTCGGATATTCCTAGGCAGGCGGCAATTTCCTTGTTTCCCTGACCTTGGGTGATACACCGGAGAACCTCCTCTTCGCGTCGTGTCAGTCTTGGTTGTTGCCGTTGACTTACAGGAAGGAGGTATCGAGTTAAGCTCCGGAACAATTTGCATTCACACCAAACAAATCCGCTCGCGACAGCACGAATGGCGTCGCGGAGGTTCTGCTGCGAGGCCGTTTGGCTCACAAGGCCAGTGGCACCTACCTTGAGGCAGATGATGACTTGGTCCATGCGGTCCTCCCGCGCAAGCAGCAAAACAGGTGCAATCTTAAGGAACCCCTGAACCAAAACGGCGAGTAGTTCATCGTCACCGGAAAATGTAGCAGTGTCGACCAATACGACATCTACTCTCTTGAAGTTCTTTTCAATGGGTTGAGTTAATCCGCAGACAGTGACCGACGCGCCGATTTTCTTGAGGACCGTGACAAGAGCTGACCGAAAGAGCGGGGAGGTGTCCGCCAGGAGAATCGACAGCACTTTCATATCGTCCCCCTTATCGAATAATCATCTCGTCAATTCTCTCGTAATCACAAGCCTGTGTCAACGCGGGGTGAATCCAGAGTTAACTAACATTGGGTTAAGCTGACGGGCCAATTGCGTTGTTCAGGCCTCAGTGGCTATATAGGTCCATGCGAACCGGAAGGAGGGTTTGTCCGTCGCTAAACAGCGGAAGGTCAGACCGACGCAACTTGGGGATCGGGACAATTCGCTCCAAAGGGCGAACGATCATGGCGGGGCCAAGCCGTGTCTCAAGGGTGCGCACATGGGCTGTCGCGAAGCATCGAGGTTCCGGAGCTCAGAAACCAGCTCATGGTCCAGAATCGAGGCACGCGAGGTGGAAGGAGGGTTTCTCATTGTGGTCCGAGCGATAACGACCACAATAGAGGGCCACTCCGTCGAAGTGAGGGCGACGGACCACTAACTGCCGGGCGACCTTGAGGTAATGATCGGAAGCTTGAGGTGGGGGAAAACTGTCCCGAGGAGGTTCATTGTCATGAACCAAGAAACATGGTGCAAACATATCCTCTCGGCACTAACAATTGGGGGTTGTTTACTGTGGTGCGCTTGTCCGCCGGCACACGTTACAGGCAAACTGAGCTCAAGCCCCACAATTTATCGAGGCAGCTGTCCCGGGGTCGTCACGTTTAATGGCACGATCACCTCCGACAGGGCACAAATCGTTACCTACATTTTCACCCGCAGCGGGGGCGCTATCGACACCCAGCCCAAGACGCTTACCTTTGCTGGTCCAGGAAGCAAGGCGGTCAGCACCACTTGGACACTAGGGGGCGACGCTTTGCCGTACTATGCTGGTTGGGAAGCAATCAAGATCACCAATCCTAGTGTGGTTGTGTCAAATCAGGCGAATTTCCACCTACAATGCAATCCACCGGCCAACAGCGCTCTTGCCGCACACGGAAACGTCGACTGGCACATTAACACAGCCAATGAATTTCTTTTCGGTGAGAACATGGCGGGTACCGTGACGGCTGGACACCACGCACCCGACACATGGAGTAGGACGCACATTCATGTGGGGCTGACGAACACCTCGAAATACTATTACGACAAAGCCCTAGTAAGTAGCGGAGCTGATGTCGACATCCCGAACGGCATTGACCGGACCATGCTGTTCTTCTACGCAGGCCACGGCAATCCCACGAGCTGGAACACATTGGGTGATTCGGCCAGCCAAGGCGATGTGCGCTTGGCGAACATCACTGGTGGCGGAAGCCTGCGATACTATTGGCAGTGCTCATGTGAAGTTTTCGCTCACGGTCCCGAAACGTGCAACCCCCCGACGACCTTTAGCTATGCCTGCCCAGATCAGTTCAACGGCGCGGCCGACTCGGTTTCGATGCGAAACGTTTTTCAGCGCTGGGGACCTGCACTGACCTCTGACCTGCGCATGGCCTGTGGCGGTTCCACTGAGATGTATTGCCACACTCAGGAGGTAGACCGTGCCTGGAGCGACTACGGTAATGGCTCGGTGGCCCACATGTTTTTGGATGGATTCGGTGAGGGGGGCGCATACGGTGTTGTCCCCGTATGTATGACGCTGGGCGGGGATGACATTACCAAGACTCCTCTTTACGATGACGACTTCACTAACGCCCCCAACACGTCTGGGAACACCCACTATTACCTGATGTACCCTTCCGGGACGCAACAGGCGAACGTGAGTCTGTCGCCAGCAAACGTTCCCGAACAGCTACAGAAATTTAGGCTCATTCCGGCGCCAGTTCCGCCGAGGTTCAGCGAGGCGCTGGAGAAACGTGTCCCGCCTCCGCAGGTCACTTCGAAACTCCTTGCAGGAGGTAAAGCGAAGCTGGAGCGTATCCCGCAGACAGGTGCCCTGCACATAGATTCGGGCAAGATTGCGGAACCTGGCCTGAAGGTGTTGTCGGACAAAGACTACGTCCGGAGGGCCGCGAACTTCCTGACCGAGCAAGGTTTGGTCGAGCAAGAGACGGAAGAACCGTTGGTCAGTCGCTATATGACGGCCAGCATTCCGGTGAAAGGTCAGTTCGCGGAGGTGCGTCATGCTCAGGCCGGTGTGAGCGTTGTTTACAGGCGTGTCATCCATGTTAAAGGAGTGCCAGTTGAGGTGCTCGGCGCGCCTGGAATCATCCGCGTGGAACTAGATAATGGCGGCGCCGTGCTCAGGGTCTCGAAGCTTTGGCGCGTGTTGGAGCCTATTGGTTCCCCGGCGCCAGCAAAGAGCTTTGAACAGGCACATGGCGAAGCTATGACGAAGCTCGCAGCCCCGGGCAGTTATAAGCTCCAATCCTGGAAGATCGGCTACAGGCACGAGTCTATTAAGGAAGGAGAGGACGAACTTATTCCTGTGTATCAGTTCGCCTTTATCGCGGTGAAACTGCATGACATAGATCATCCGCCAGAACTGATCGAGGTCCCTGCTCTCAAAAAGTAGCGATAGTAACACGGAAGATCGTAGCCCACCTCGATCGCAAGTTGGCGCGTGCCAAGACGAAGCTAGCTGTAAGCCCTGGTCGCTTAGGCAAGGCCTCCGGGGGCCACGTATCGGGGCTGAGTTGTCGAACAGTTGCTCCTTCTGGAAGGGGTTGAGAGGCAGTCGGGGTGACAGCAACCCGGAATTTGGTACCAAAAATCAGGCAGGTCATTTCGGCCTGCCCTTGCTAAGGAGGAAACATGGGAGCAGAACTTAACCTAGCGCGCTTTTGGAGGATAGGGTACGCAGCCGATCCAGCCATCGACGTTTTGCTGGATAAATCCAAGATCGCCCAGATCCGCGTTCGCGAACTGGATGGGGTCATCAACGAGCTGAAGAGCCAGCTAGAGATTGCCGAGTTACAAAGAGGAATGCTCATGGAGGAGTACAAGATTAAGGGCCGGTAGTCCCTGGTAGGTACGGCTATTCCCGGATCGAAATCAACGCCCAATCTGAGGGGTGTGGCACGAAGTGCTGCGAGAAGCCCGTTCGAGACGGGGCCCGCCGACCGACACGTCGACGCCCCTCGGAGCTTTTATGAGGGGACC
>JAHEKS010000089.1 GCA_024638215.1 Acidobacteriota bacterium
CAGCAGCCTGTCAGTGCTTTGCCTTCGCCTGGTCGGCCACCGCCTGGGCGGCCTTTTGAACGGCTTCGGGATCGCCGAGATAGTAGTGCTGGATCGGCTTCAGGTTGTCGTCCAACTCGTAAACCAGGGGGATGCCGGTGGGAATATTGAGCCCGACGATTTCCTGGTCGGAAACGTTATCCAGGTATTTCACCAGGCCGCGCAGACTGTTGCCGTGGGCGGCGATCAGGACGCGTTCCTCGGCGCGGACGGCCGGCGCAATGGTGTCGTGCCAGTAGGGAAGAGTCCGCTCCACCGTGTTTTTCAAACACTCGGCCAGCGGGATGTCCTTGCGCCGCAGGTTCTCGTAACGGCGGTCGTGGCCGGGATAACGCTCGTCCTCCGGCGTAAGCTCCGGCGGGCGAGTGTCGTAGCTGCGCCGCCAGATCTTCACCTGGTCCGCGCCGTACTTTTCCGCCGTCTGCGCCTTGTTCAGCCCTTGCAGCGCGCCGTAGTGCCGCTCGTTCAGCCGCCAACTGCGGAAGACCGGAATCCACATCAGGTCCATCTCTTCCATCACGATCCAGAGCGTCTGGATGGCGCGCTTCAGCACCGAGGTGTAGGCAATGTCGAACGTGTAGCCCTCGGCCAGCAAGGTCTTGCCCGCCTGGTGGGCTTCCTCCATTCCTTTCTCGCTCAGCCCGACGTCCGTCCAGCCGGTAAAGAGATTTTCCTTGTTCCAAACACTTTCCCCGTGACGAAGTAAAACCAGTTTGTGCATCCGATGCGCTCCCTCTGGCGTAAAGGATTTGACCTAGACGCCTTCTATCGCTAAAGCATTCTCTCCACAATCCCCGGCACGGCTGCGAGCGCCGCATCGAGCTTTTCGGGATTCTTCCCGCCCGCTTCCGCCAAATCCTTGCGCCCGCCGCCCGAACCTTCGATCAGTTTGGCCGCCTCGCGCACGATTTTGCCCGCGTCGAGCTTGGTGGTCATATCCTGCGTTACGCCGACGATCAGCGCCACCTTTCCGTCCGCCACGCTCGCGAGCGCGATGACGCCCGAGCCGAGCTTGGGACGCAGGCTGTCAACCATCTGGCGCATGGCGGCGCGGTCGGTCACGTCCACGCGCGCCGCAATCACGCGCACGCCCTTCACCTCGCGCGCCTGCCCGGCCAAATCGCCCGCCTCGGACGCGGCGCGTTTCATCTGCTGCGCCTCGATTTGCTTGCGCAGCTTCTTTTCCGATTCCGTGAGCTTCGTGACAGCCTCCAAAAGCTCGTTGGGCTTGGAACCCTCGATGTTCCATGCCATCGTGACCGATCGGCCGACCGGCTGGGCTCGGACAACTCCGGATATCTGCCCGAGCGTAGCTCCGGCCTTTCTCAATTGGTCAATTACGCCCGTACCCGTCACCGCTTCGATGCGGCGCGTGCCTGCGGCGACGCCCGACTCTGAGATGATTTTGAAAAGGCCAATGTCCCCGGTGCGGCGCACGTGCGTGCCGCCACAAAGCTCTTTCGAAAAGTCGTTAATGGTCAGCACGCGCACTTGGTCGGCGTATTTCTCGCCAAACAGCGCCATCGCGCCGGAATTCACCGCCGTGTCGAGTTCCATGACCTCGGTCCTGACATCTTCGTTCTTGAGGATATGCTCGTTCACCAAATCCTCGATGTCGAGCACGTCCTGCTCCGCCAGGCCCGCGTAGTGCGAGAAATCAAACCGCAGCCGGTCCGGAGCCACCAGCGACCCCGCCTGCTTGACGTGCGTCCCCAGCTCGTTGCGCAGCGCGGCGTGCAGCAAATGCGTCGCGGTGTGATTGCGGCGAATACTGTCGCGCCGCTCGGCATCAACCACCGCGGTGACCACGTCGCCCACGCGCAGCGTCTCGCGCGCCACGGCTTTGTGCGCAATGACACCCGTGACCGGCCGGTAGGTGTCCTGAACGTGCGCAACTTCGTTGGTCGAGCCGGGCGCAAGCAGATGCCCGACGTCTCCGACTTGCCCGCCCGCCTCGGCATAAAACGGCGTGTGGTCGAGAACGATTTCGACGCCCGCCCCCGGCTTCACCTCGTTGACCGATTCCGCGCCCTGTATCAGCGCCACAATCCGGCAGTCGTTCGAGATGGCCGCCGTGTAGCCATCGAAAGCTGTTTTGTGCTTCTCCGCCAGCTTCTGATACGCCGGCGCAACGATTTTCTTCTCCGCGCCCTTCCACGACGCCCGCGCGCGCTCGCGTTGCTTCTGCATTTCGGCCTCGTAGCCAGCGCGATCGATGGTGAGGCCGTAGTTCTTGACCACGTCCTCCACAAAATCGGGACGCAGGCCGAATGTGTCGTGGAGTTTGAAAAGTTCGGCCCCACCTATAATGCCTAAGGCACCCGCATTCGAAATCATCTCCGGATTCAATGCGGCCATCTGGGGCGCAGTGAGCAAAGCGAGGTGTGCAAATAACTGCCTTCTACTCGCCACACTTACATCCTGTCCAAACTCTTCCTCCAACTCGTCGGACAATTTAGGGCTAGACAGAAGGTCCCTAAAGCGACTGCCCGAAACCATGCGTAGGGCGGCCTCCCGTTCGTTCGCCGGCAACCGTTCGATGTCGTGGAAGTTCACCCCCACACCATTCTTAAGGAAGACCTGACTCGAACCTAGCTCTTCCAATCCCTGTCGCGTTGTCGACTCGTACCGCTCCTCTTCAATCTTGATGGCCTTGGCGACGTGGTGCACGGTTTCAACTAGCTCGGGGTACGCGCCTTTCATCATGTCCACGACGTGGCCGGACATCTTGAAAAGGAAAGGTTCATTCAGGCCGAGCGTCTGGCCGTGGTAGAGCGCGCGGCGCATGATGAGCCGCAGCACATATCCGCGGCCTTCGTTGGAAGGCAGGACGCCGTCGGAAATCAACAACGTTGCGGCGCGCGCGTGGTCGGCGATGATGCGCAAGGAAACGTCAGTGTCGTGATTCGCGCCGTACTCCTTGTTGGCAAGCTCCGCCGCCTCTTCAATGAGCGGGCGGAACAAGTCGGTATCGAAATTGGAAATCTTACCTTGCAAGACTGCAGCCAGGCGCTCCAGCCCCGCGCCAGTATCCACCGATGGCTTCGGCAGCGGCTCGTCGCGCAGCGTGCACTTCAGATGCTCATGGACCGAGATGTATCTCTGTGCTCGCTCCGACTCCTCCTTTGCGGCCCTCAATTCCTCTTGGGTGTGTGGCCCTGCGGCTCTTTCCGTGGCGCAGTAGCGATTGAACTGCATGAAGACCAGATTCCACAGCTCGACATAGCGGCCGCAATCTTCGGGGCAGGGAAATTGGCAATCTTTGTGGCCGAGGTCGCTCGCCGCGGGGCCCATGTCGTAATGGATCTCCGAGCACGGGCCGCAGGGGCCGGTTTCGCCCATCTGCCAGAAGTTGTCCTTCTCATCGCGGCGGAAGATGCGTTCGCGCGGAACGATCTTCGCCCAGAGTTCTTCCGCCTCGTCGTCCTCGCGAAAGACCGTGGCGTAGAGCTTGTCCTTCGGGATGCCGAAATCATTGGTGACCAGTTCCCACGCCCAGGGGATGGCTTTGGCCTTGAAGTAATCGCCAAAACTGAAATTGCCGAGCATTTCAAAGAAAGTGTGGTGGCGCGTGGTGCGGCCGACCTGTTCCAGGTCGTTGTGTTTGCCACCCGCGCGCACGCACTTCTGCGACGAGCAGGCGCGCGAGTAGTCCCGCTTCTCGCGCCCGAGGAAAACGTCCTTGAACTGGTTCATCCCGGCGTTCGCGAACAGCAGCGTCGGATCGTTGGCCGGCACGAGAGAGGAGGACCGCACAATTCTGTGGTCGCGGTCGCTGAAGAAACTAAGAAATCGCTTTCGAATATCGTTTGAATTCATCGCGGAAAGAGTCTGAAGTTTGAAGGAAGCACCGGCACTTTCAGGTTTCATGCTTCAGACTTCACACTTCATAACTTTACTCCCTGATCGCATCGTCTCCGACTCCCGAGAGGTCCAGATCCTCAGCAACAGGCTTGAGTTCGGGACGTTGGCGCACCGCTTTGATAATATCACTGCTTGCGAATCCGCGGCGGAGCAAGCTCTGGCAGAGCGACTGGAGCTTGCGCGGGGTGAGCGGCAATTTGAGTGCGCGGAGTTTGCGGTCAATGGTGCGCTCGAGCAACTGGCGCTCGTCGGATTCCTCGAAGGCGCGGTCGAGCGCGGGCTCGATGTGCCGGTAATCCACCAAGCGGCCCTTGAGCTCGCGGCGGATGCGATGCCGGCCGAAAGCGCGGTTGCGGGCGAGCGAGGATGCCACCTGCTCCGCGAATTTCCTGTCGTCGAGGTAGCCGAGCGAGCGCAGTCGCGCGATGGCCTCGGCAGTGCCAGGGTGCGAAGGGAATTTCCGCTGGAGCGCCCGGCGCAATTCGGCGACCGAGTAGGGGCGGCGGGCGAGCATGGCGAGAGCCGCGGCAAACGGCTCGCGCGGAGGCTTGGTTCGGGATTTCAAATTCGAGATCTTACTTCGCGCTGCCATCAGCGGAGCGCGCCAAATTCATCTCTGGTTGTTAAGAAACACTGGGTGTCATGCTGAGCGCAGCGAAGCATCTGTATTGTCGCGCTGACAATAACGAGATTCTTCGCTTCGCTCAGAATGACAACTGTCAAAGGAGTTTTCGACACCTTGTTAAGCGCGCTAGCGCTTGGCGAAGCGGTCCACCTGCGACACCCGCTCCATTTCCTCGCGCGCCGCGTCCGCCGTCGAGCGGATGCCGGCGATGCGCAGCTTGAATTCGTCGGGGTTGGACGCGCGGACCAGCGCCTCGTCCAGCGTGATCAGGCCCTGGCTGTACAGGTCGTAAAGCGACTGGTCGAACGTTTGCATGCCGTATTGCGAAACGCCGGAAGCGATGGCGTCATGAATCAACCGCGTCTTCTCAGGATTGATGATGCAATCGCGGATGTATTCGGTGGCGATCAGAACTTCGACTGCCGGCACGCGGCCAATGCCGTCGGATTTGCGCACCAAGCGTTGCGAAACGATCGCTTTCAGGGTCGAAGCCAATTGCAGTCGAATCTGTTTCTGCTCCGGGGGCGGAAACACGGCGATGATACGCTGAATGGTTTCCGTGGCGTCCAGGGTGTGCAAGGTGGAAAAGACCATGTGGCCGGTTTCGGCGGCCAGCAAGGCGGTGCCGATGGTCTCATGGTCGCGCATTTCGCCCACCAGAATCACGTCAGGATCCTCACGAAGGGAAGCGCGCAGGGCGGAGCTGAAACGGGACGTATCCACGCCGACCTCGCGCTGGTTGACGAAGCCCTTCTTGTCGCGGTGCAGGAACTCGATGGGGTCCTCGATGGTGATGATGTGATCGGTGCGCGAGGAATTGATGCGGTCCACCATGGCGGCCAGCGTGGTGGATTTGCCGCTGCCGGTGGTTCCGGTCACCAGCACCATGCCGCGGCGCTCCTCGCAGATCTTGTCCATGACCTTGGGAAGATAAAGCTCGTCGAGCGTGCGGATCTTGGTGGGAATGACGCGCAGCACCATGCCCACGTTGCCGCGCTGCTGGAAGACGTTGACGCGGAAGCGGCCCAGGCCGGCCACCCCGTAAGCCATATCCAGCTCGGTCTCTTCCTTGAACTTCTGCTTCTGCCGGTTGGTCATCATGCTGAACGCCATATTCAGCATGTCTTCACTGGAGATGCGCGGGAACTGCGTAAGGGGGTGCAACTCGCCGTCCACGCGGATGTAAGGGTAGTTGCCGACCTTGCAGTGCAGGTCGGACGCCTTGTTCTCGCAGGCAACTCGCAAGAGCTCGTCAATATTCATTGCATCCTCATTGGCCGAAGCCCGGCATTTCGGCCCAAGCTAGCACAAGCCCGCCCGCCTGTCAAAGGAAAGCAAACGGCTCTTGGGGGGCAGGATTACCAGATTGCAACACCTGCCCCCAGCCGTATTGGGAGGGCAATTCGCCGGCACGGCTCGGCCGTGGTGCAATCCTGCTGAAGAAGGCGGCTCATGAAAACCTCAATGCAGTGTGTGCCCCGTTGGCGGTTGATTGGATGACAATTCAGCCTGGGAGTGTTCGCAGCTTAGAAGCCCAGCGCGGCGCGCACTTCGCGGATCTGCGCCGCGTGGCGGGCGGGGTGGTTGGCGAGAATCAGCAGGTATTCGTAGCCGGTGACGATGCCGGCGAGGGGATGCTTGACGGAGCGGTTGCGCAGGTTGTCGTGGCCCAGCTCGACGTAATGGACGGTTCGCGCGCGGCAGGCGCGGAAATGTGACAGCGCTTCGGCGAGCGAACCGAATCGGCCGGAAGGACGGGTCGGCTCGGGTGAGATCATCTTTTCTTTTCGGTTAAGCGTCGCGTCCCGGAGTCTCATTTCCTTCTCTTCGTCGGGTGGGGCTTCGGGGATGGGGCGGAATCGCTCCGTGAGAGCAAAGAACATCTGCTCTTCACCGACGGCGACGTGCTCCACGATCTCGGCGACGCTCCACCCGCCTTCCGGCGGCTTGCGCGCCGCGTCGGCGGCGCAAACGCCATTGACCGCGCTTTCGAGCGCCGCCGAGCTCTCGCTGAGCAAGCGTAGAATCGTCGCGCGTTCGGTTTCGTTCATGGGTGAGTGCCTGGGGCACGTCGGTTACTCGGGGAGTTTGTTAGCAATGACCGGTCCCCGCGACGTAAAGGTGCAGCGCCGCCCTCTAGTTCGGCATCTTGAAACTTGCTGCCCTGAAGGGCAGCACCGGGTCACTACAAATCACCGTCCTGCCGCCACCGGTTGGCTGCAAACGGTCAGCCAGCCGTGCGTGTCTTCGGTGCGGCCTTGCGCGATCGAGAGGTAAAGCTCCTGAAGCTTGAGCGTCAGCGGTCCGGGCTTGCCTTTGCCGACCGGGATGCGGTCCACCGACCGGATGGGCGTAATCTCCGCGGCGGTGCCGCACATGAAGGCCTCGTCGGCGATGTAAAGCAATTCGCGCGCCAGGGGCTGTTCGACGACGGGGAATCCCATTTCGCCCGCCAGCGTCACAACCGTGTCACGCGTGATGCCGGGAAGAACGGAAGAAGCCAGGGGCGGCGTGAAGAGTTTGCCTTCCCGCACCACGAAGAGGTTTTCGCCGCTGCCCTCGCTTAGGAATCCGCTCGCATCCAGCGCGATGCCCTCCGCATAACCGTTGGTCAGCGCTTCCATCTTGATGAGCTGGGCGTTCATGTAATTGGAAGCGGCCTTCGCCATGGCCGGCAAGGTATTGGGCGCAATACGCTGCCACGAGCTGATGCAGACGTCCACACCGTTCTTGAGCGCTTCATCGCCCAGGTACTTGCCCCACCTCCACGCCAGCAGGTAGACCTCGATGGGATTCTTCAGCGGGTTGACGGCGAGTTCGCCGTAGCCGCGGAAGACCAGCGGGCGGATGTAGCAGTGCCGCGCCTGGTTCACGCGCACGAGTTCCATCATGGCCTGCTGCAACTGATCGAACGAATAGGCCAGCTCCATGCGGTAGATTTTTGCCGAGTTGATCAGCCGTTCGGTGTGCTCTTTCAGGCGGAAAATGGCGGCGCCTTGCGGCGTCTCATAGGCGCGAATCCCCTCGAAGAGGCACGACGCGTAGCTCATGGCGTGCGAGCCGACATGGACGGTTGCCTCGTTCCAAGGAATGAACTTTCCGTTGTGCCAGACCTTTTCGTAGTAGTCAATAGGCATGATTTCGCCTCCGCTTGAGTTTCGATTGACGCAAGTTTTGCGCGGCCACTTTCCGCGCTATCCATCGAAATTATAACACGAAGGTTTTCGGCAAGAGTTGAATTCAATTTCAGCTCGCGATTTGGCTCTCATTTCGCAACGCAAATTGGACGGCAGACGAAAAGCACGAATTCCCGGCTTTGCGCTCTGCCTGCAATCCATGTGTTCGCGATACGCGGCAGTGCTTCCGTGCCATTGTCAAAAAGTCTGTCCTGGACTAGGGTGCGAATTGCAAGGCAGGGCTCAGGCGCCAGTCACGCAGGGCGCAGCGGCAGAGCCTACTCCCCGGCGCCGGCACATGGGGTGTGTGAACGCGGCTCCCTAAGCCGATCGAGGCGACCCATGAACAGCTCCCACCTTCGCGGCTACTCCGGCGATTCTTTCTCCTCCTCATGCTCTCTTTGGATTGCGGCGTGCGCCTCGCGCTTTCTCCAGGCTTTGCCCATTTAAAAATGTTATGGAGGCAAGAAAAATTTCCTTCTTGCATCTCTCTTAAGGCGTAGTGGATAATCTGCCACTACAGGGCCGAGAGGCCCGGAGTCAGCGACGATGGCGTTTATTCGCAAGCGCGGAAACTCGTACTACCTGGTGCACAACGTGCGCCAGAAGGGGCGGGTGCGACAGGTGCACCTGGCGTCCCTCGGCGAGCGCCCGCGGATTTCAGAAGAGATCATGGAGGATGTCAAGTCCAAGCACCCCTTCGTGCGGGTTGACTGGCATGGATTGAAGGAGAGAGCTTCGCACAACCTCGTGGAGCCGGTGGCCAATGATGCGCAGTACATTCGCAACTTGCTGGGCGCCGTGCGTAATCTCCACCTGGACCTCGCTGACCTTCCCCTGCCGGCGCTGGAGATGACCCGCGATCCCGAACTCGTAGCGCAAATGATATCCGGTCTCAAACTGCTTCGTTCGACGCTGGACGTGAAATTGAACCAGATTCGAAAGGGCAAGCCGATGGGTTTGCGAAACTAGACTCGGGAGAGGAATACCATGGGCGGAAATCGAACCGTGCTCGATCCTACACAAAAGAGCCCGGAGGTGCGGGACTTTGAAACGGCGCTTCGCCAGCGCGTGGTGGGCCAGGACCGTGCGGTGCGCGGCCTGGCGCGCGTTTATCAGGTTTACCTGGCCGGCTTGGCGCTGCCCGGGCGGCCGCTGGTGAACCTGCTGTTCCTGGGGCCGACCGGCTCGGGCAAGACGCGCCTGGTGGAAGCGGCCGCCGAGGTGTTGTTCGGCGACCCGCGCGCGGTCATCAAGGTGGACTGCGCGGAGTTCCAGCACAGCCACGAGATCGCCAAGCTCATCGGCTCGCCGCCCGGCTACTTGGGCCATCGCGAAACCCAGCCGCTCATCACCCAGGAAGTCCTCGAAGAGCGTTACACGGAGCGGCTGAAGCTCTCGCTGGTACTGTTCGACGAAATTGAGAAGGCCTCCGACGCGTTATGGCAACTTCTGCTCGGCATCCTCGACAAGGCCACGCTGACGCTCGGCGATAACCGGCGCGTGGATTTCTCGCGCAGCATGATCTTCCTGACCTCCAACCTCGGCTCGCACGAGATGACCAAGCTGATGTCGGGCGGAATGGGATTTTCCTCCGGCTCGAATGACGACGAAGAAGAGCTTGACCAGAAGATTTACCGCACCGCGACGGAAGCGGCGCGGCGGAAATTCTCGCCCGAGTTCATGAATCGCATTGACAAGGTCATCGTCTTCCGCGCCTTGCAGCGCGAACACCTCGATAAGATCCTCGACATCGAACTGGGCCGCGTCCAGGAGCGGATTATTTCATCCACCACCGGCGGCAACCAGTTCGTCTTCAAATGCACGCCCGCCGCGCGCGGCTTCCTGATTGCGGAAGGCACGGACATGAAATTCGGCGCGCGCCACTTGAAACGCGCCATCGAGCGGCACCTGGTCTTTCCCCTTTCCAATCTCCTGGCCACAGGGCAGATCCAGCTCGGCGACTTGATCACCGTGGATTACGATGACGTGATGACCAAGCTCGTTTTCGTCAAAGAAGACCAGGGCGCGTTGGTAGGCAGCGGCGAGGAAACCGTCACTGAAACCGCGCTGGTGCCGGTATCGGTCCGGCGCGTCGGCGCTTCCCGGGCCTTGGCACGCCGCGCGGCGCGGGAATGAGAGGACTGCGGCGGCGCGGGTAACAACGCATGAGCTCCCCATTGTCGGCAAGAAGCACTGAGAGCTGAAGACTGAAGGCCCCTTCTCCGTCCATGTCATGACCTTGGCGCTCCACTCGCGCTTGCTCAAGCTCTGCGATTTGAAAAGGAGGGAGGGGGGCCATTCTTACCGGCCCCCCTTGGTGGCTTGGGTGGGAACTCGGAGAAACTCTTGGTTCCGGAACCGCGAGGTCTTCGCAACCGCCCTCAAGCTATTCCGGAAGCGTCTTCTATTCGGGATGGCTGGCGAGCAACGGGAGGGCCAAACAATGATCTTTGTAATATGTTGATAATAGGAAGCTTAATTGCGACAGGAATTGCTCTGAGCGCGGAACAATTACACCCCTGCATGTAGATTCTAGCTAGCGCCTGAAAAACCTGGCTGCCGCGTCATCCAGGCCATCCAGAAATCGGCTCTTCCACGAGCGCTCCCACCGAGAGGATCATTTCCCGCCGTACTTCCCGAGCCATTTCAGCTCTTCCCGGACCTTGATCTTGCCATGCCAGGGATTCTTGTCCAGGGAATGACCCTCGCCGGGAAGGATCAGCAAAGTCGAGGGGATACCCAAGACATGGAGAGCGCGCTCCAAGAGATAATCCTCGCCGACGTAGACCCGGATGTCGTCTCCGCCCGCTACGATATGGGTGGGTGTGCGGACTTTGTTCATTTGCCAGATGGCCGTTTCGTCGTTGATATTCTTCTCCGCGTTCCAGGGCAGGCCACCGAGGAAGTAGGCATCGTCGAAGCTCACGTCGTCGTTGCCCCAGTTGGCCACGTGCTCAACGGCTCCGGCGCCCGTGACCGCCGCCTTAAAGCGCGTGGTTTGCGTAATCAGCCAGTTGGTCATGTAGCCGCCGTAGCTGTAGCCCCCAATGGTCAGGCGCGCGGGGTCGGCAATGCCGTCCTTCACCAGGGCGTCCACGCCCTCCAGGATGTCCTTGCCGGGACGGGAGACGAGGTGAGGAATGATGCCCAGGGTGAACTTGTCGCCATAACCCACCGAGCCGCGATAATTGGGCTCGAACACCAGCCAGCCCTGAATGGCGGCAAGAGCCGCCCACTGGTACCAATCGGCCTCGAAGTGATTGCCATCGGCGTCCGCGGGGCCACCGTGAATGAAAGTGAACATGGGCAAGTTCTTAGCCTCGAACTGGCCGGGCGGATAGATGAGCATGCCTTCAACTTGAGTGCCGTCGTCGGCCGTCCAGCGATAGGGTTTCCCTTCGGGCAGGGCCCGCTCGGTGAAAAGGTGATTGAACGAGGTGATGGCTCGCGCCTCGCTGAGCGTGGCCGGGCTGTCGGCGACGTACACCTCGGCGGGTTTTAGCAGCGTCGAATAAACGAAGGCCACGCGGTCTGAATGTTCCGCTGTTGCGAGGCGCTCATAAGTTCCTGTCCAACCCTTCAGCCGGGAGAACTCAGCGCCTACATTGCGCTCGGTATAAGCAGCGACCTCGGTGCCCAATCTGCCGGCGGCAAAAAGCGACCCGTCCGGCAGAACGGCATAACCTGTGATAGCGCCATCGAAGTGCGAGCTCCAGCGCTCGATGGCTCCCGTCTGTGTATCAATCGAATAGACCCGCGGCTGCACATCTTGATAAGGCCCTTCCACGGAACCATTTTGCACTAAAAAGAACAGGTGCCGGCTGTCGGGCGACCAGCTTAGTCTTTCATAGACGGCCTGCGTGTGGCTGAGCAAGCTAAGCTTTCCTCCCGGCAAATCCACCAGGTAGATGTTGTAGGCCTCCATCGAATCCTGCCGTTCGGAAGGCGGGATGGTCTCAAGGGCCAGTCGCTGGCCGTCCGGCGAGGATCGCAGCACGTCCACGCGATAAGGCAGAGTGGCGAGGGCGGGCTGGGCGGCGGTTTCTGCGCCGCTGGCGGCCGCTTTTTGGTCCGCGAGGTAAGTTACGTCAACGCCCCGGACGGCATCGCCGCGCTCGGATTCCCGGTACTGCACGACGTCCTTCCACTCTTTCTTGTAGGCTTCCTGTTGTTCCTTGGTCCACGGAATCCGCGTTGCGTAGAATATGTGCCGCGAGTCCCGCCACCAGTCGAAGGCGTGAACTTCCTCCTCGCCGAAGGTGGCCGGAAAGGCCTCGCCGCCGCCTGAGGAAATCACATAAACCTGCTTGACGCTCCCAGGTTTCTTGCCGCCTGTTTCGTCGTCGCCTTCGGGCTTGGGGCTTCCGCGGTCGGAGAGGAAAGCGATCCATCGGCCGTCCGGCGACCATTCGGGTTTGGTGTCGTGGCCTGACTGCGTGAGCTGGATGAGCGTGCCGCCCTCCGCGCCGGCCAGCCGGTAGAGCCACAAGTCGTCGCGCCAGCGATTGTTCTTCCAGTCGGCGCGCTCGGTCGCGATGACCACGGCGGAGCCGTCGGGAGAAAGCTTGACGGTTCGAATGTCCACGGAGTTGAAGAACTCGTCGAGCGCGAGCGGCGGCTTCTGCGCCAAAACCAAGCCAGGAAAGGAGACAAAGAAGAGAATGACGGCCAGGATGGAAATCGGATTTCGGTTCGTTGTCATAAGCCTCCCATGAACTTGAAGGCATTTACACCCGCCAAGCCCTCCGCGTCAAGTGATCGCCACGGTCTTTTCCCCGGCGCGCGTACCGATACGCGGCTGAGCCTGCACAACAGATTTCGCCCCACTATGATTAGCGGTGTTTATCAAGGCGTGCGGTTGCCGGCCGGAGCAGTTGAATGCCCCGGGCCCGGCCCGCGGGCTGGCCCGCGGGCTGGCTTGACATGCCCTCGCGGCGGTCGTATCCTCGGGGCAGCGGGCGGAGGACCAAGTGGCGCTTCCGGCCCCGGCCTATCGCTCAGCGAATGAGTCTTTCGCCAGAAGACCTGTTTCCGACGGCAACGTTGAATTCGAGGAGGAAGTGAAATGTTGAACAGGTTCCCTCTCCGTCTCTCCGCGAAAGCAACAGCTATTCTGGCGTTTCTGGCGGCTTGGAGCCTTTTGTCCCCATCGGTGCTGGCGGCAGGCTCAAAAGGTCATAGCCCCAACGCGAAGCCTTCCAGGGGCGGCTGGCAGGAAGACTTCTCCGGTTCCAGCCTCAGCAAGAAGATGTGGGTGGTGGCCAGCGGGCAGGCACCGGGGTATAGGGCTGGCGACCACATCGGCTACTACGATCCCAGCAACGTCAAGCTGGTTTCGGACAGCACCGGTTCGTACTTGCGGCTTCAGCTGACCCAGCAGACCGGCACAGTGGATACGAACCCTGGGGGAACAGTCTCGCACGGGGCGCTCGTCTACTCCAAAAGCAAATACGGTTACGGCACCTACGAGTGGAGGATGCGCATGTCCTCAACCTCCTCCACGCCCACCGGCGCGGGCGACTCGGTTTCGGGCAGCGTTTCGGCGGGGTTCGTTTACGTCAATAATTCACAGACCGAAATTGACTTCGAGTTTTCCGGTCTCGACCCCGACACGCTCTATATGGTGAACTGGCTGAATCCCAACCCGCAATCCGACCCAACAGACGCCGATGAAACCTTCGATACTCTCTATCCGTTCACGGTTTCGACGACGTTCCACGATTACAAGTTCATCTGGCAGCCGGGCGAGATTGATTTTTACGTGGACAACGATTTCCAGTTTTCTCACACCAAGAACGTGCCCAGCGCGCCGGCTTATTTTATGATTAACCACTGGGGAACTGACAGCGGTAATTGGGGCGGCACGGCCACCGTGGGCACGACGCGATACTTCTACATTGACTCGGTCAAGTTCACGCCGTCGCCCTGAGTGCGTTGATCTTCGCCTGCCGTCTTTGCGTTGGGTGGCGCTCCTGCTGAAATCGGCGTGATAAGATAATGGCGCCGGTAGATGAGGGAGACTTGCGGTCATGCACCACGGTTTCTGGGGCTGGGTTTTTATCGGATTGATTGCCGGTTGGCTGGGCGGCAAGATCACGCGCGGCAAGGGTTTCGGGCTCATCGCCGACATATTTCTGGGGCTGGTCGGGGCGGTGGTGGGAGGTTGGATATTCGGGAAGCTTGGAGTGGAGTTTTACGGTTTTGTTGGAAGCCTGGCAGCAGCGACCGTCGGAGCCCTCGTCCTGGTCGCGATCGGAAGATTATTTACGGGCGCCCGCAATCCGTGAACTATATCTGCGGTCCTGTCCCGCAGTTTTGAAGCTCTCCAGTCAAAGTGGGGGGTCTCAATTCATTGTTGGAGCAGCGGCGCCTGAGAGCGCCCGTCAGGCCTTGACGAAGGCTGGCCGTTTGGAGTATTCAATGCCGGTTATGGGAAAACGGTCGCCGAAAAAGAGAAGGGCATCGTCTCGAAAGCGGCGCGTGTCATTCGATCCTTTCCTCACGCAATTCAACGGCGGACGGTCCCTCGCCCATCACCAGCGGAAGGATGTGATCTTTTCGCAGGGCGACCCGGCCGAAGCGGTCTTTTACATTCAAAAAGGCAAGGTGAAATTGACGGTGGTCTCCAAGCAAGGGAAGGAAGCGGTGGTGGCGCTGCTGGGACCGGAGGACTTTTTTGGTGAAGGCTGCCTGGCGGGCCAGTCGGTTCGGATGTCCACCGCCACGGCGATTGAGGATGCTGAGGTTCTCCACCTCACCAAAAAAGCGATGGTGCGGCTGCTTCGGACCCAACCGGCTTTTGCCGAGTGCTTTACCGCCCACCTGCTTTCTCGCAATATTCGATTCGAAGAGGACCTGGTGGATCGACTGTTCAATTCCAGCGAGAAGCGGCTGGCGCGAATCCTTCTGCTCCTGGCACAGTTCGGAAAGGACGGCAAGCCCGAGGAAGTGATCCCGAAGATCAGCCAGGAGACTTTGGCGGAAATGGTCGGCACCACACGATCTCGAGTCAGCCACTTCATGAATAAATTCCGCAAGCTGGGCTTTCTGGACTACAATGGCGGCTTGAGCGTTCACAGCTCTCTGTTGAACGTCGTCTTTCATGATTAGCGGTCGCTTTTTCTAAATTCGTGAGGTTGCCTGCCTATGGCTGCACCTTCAGGTGATATCCGGATTGTGAGCAATATTGACCAGACTTCGGAACATCCGTGTGTATGCTGGTGAGCGGGTGAAGGGTCGATTATCGAAGTTTGTGGGGCTGGTTCCGAAGAGGTTTCTCTTCTCCATCCGATTGTGGGCGGGGGATCCCCCCCCGTTTGGCCGAAGTCGCTCCGGGTCCGATACAGAGCGAGCACCCCGGGTTAACGGAACGATTGCCCAGGGCGGTTGCGGAAGGCTGTCGTCGAATCCTGCATTTTCAGGCGTACTGTCACTAGACCCAATTGTCTTCTGAACTGATCCGGAGGGAGGCAAGGTTTACATGAACATACTTCTCTACAACCCTGACAACGGGGTGACCAACAACTTCATGCCCCACCTCTGGATGTTCCTTTTGAAGTCGCTCACGCCGCCGCGCCATCAGGTTTTTCTGCTGGACGGCAACGCGCGCCACCTGAATGAGCGGGAGCTGGTTGAATACGTCCGTGAGAATCGCATCGGGCTGGTGGGAATCGGCGCCATGACGCGCATGGCGGCCAAGGCTTATCGGATGGCGGATGGCATCCGGGCCGCGGGGATTCCGGTGGTGATGGGGGGGCCGCACGTCACCGAAGTGCCCGATGAACCGCTGGGACGCAGCGGCGAGCCTCGGCACGCCGACGCGGTGGCGCTGGGCGAGGCGGACCAGACCTGGCCGCGCATCGTGGAGGACGCGGAGCGCGGCGCCTTGCGGGAGGTATACGCGCCGCTGGATGAGGCCGGGAAGGAAGTCAAGCCATCTCTCGACGAGTACCCCGAAATCCCGTGGGACCGCATGGACCTTGCGCAGTTCGATTTGATCCGGCGCATGCCGTGGCTGGCGAGGAGCATGATTTCGGCGTTGGGAGGAACTTGGAAGAGTTTTCATTTGATTCCCATTGAATCCGGGCGGGGCTGCCCTTACGGATGTGAGTTCTGCACGGTGACCGGTTTTTTCGGCGACTCGATCCGGTTCCGGTCCAACGAAAGCGTGATCCGCGAACTGCTGGTGCTGAAGGCAAGGGAGAAGAGGCAACATGGAAAGATCGCCGTCTTCTTCATTGACGACAATTTCGCCATCAACCCACACCGAACCAAATCGCTGCTGCGCGAGATCATTGCCCGCGGCGCGCAAGTTCCCTGGGTGGCGCAGGTCAGCATGAACCTGCTGCGGGACGAGGAATTAGTCTCTTTGATCGCGGAAAGCGGCGGCAAGTGGATTTTTATGGGGCTCGAGTCCATCGATCCGGAAAGCCTGAAGAGCGTGCGCAAGAGTTTCAACAAGCCGGGAGAGTATCAGGCGATTTTGGAGCGCCTGGCGAGGCATCGCCTTTATGCCATCACGTCCTTTATTTTCGGGATGGATGGGGACAGGCCGGGCATTGCCGAGCGGACGCTCGAACAGGTGCATTCCTGGCCTCCCGGCCTGCCGGTATTCGGCCTGCTGACTCCTTATCCGGCCACGCCTCTCTACGACCGGCTGGCTGCTTCGGGGCGCCTCATCCGTCCCCAGCATTGGCTGGACTTCAAACCTTTCGTGATGGCTCACACGCCGCTGGGGTTGACGGCGGAGGATGCGGAGGCGGAGGTACGAAAAGCCTGGGCGGCCAGTTATTCCTCGGCGGCCAACGCTCGATGCCTCGAATGGCTGCGGCCAATGCCCATCGCAGACCGGCTGATCCATTTGTTTGCCCGCCTGGCTTTTCGCGGGATCTATTTTCCTCAGATGCGGTGGCGTGAATGGTTGCGAGTGCTTGCCGATAACCGGCGCTCCATACTTCGACTGATCTCGCAGGTCGTGGAGGAGAAGTTCAAACCACGGCCCAGCGTGCCGAAAAGCGAGCCGGCAGGCGTGGCGATCGAGGCGGCGGAGCTCGCG
>JAHEKS010000341.1 GCA_024638215.1 Acidobacteriota bacterium
AAACATGATTGGGTCTATTCGAGCGTTAAGGCAGAAAAGGAGCTGGGCTACCGTGTGACGCCGCTCGAGGAGGGCCTGGCCAAAACCCTGGCGGAGTTGCGCGGTATGCCGCAAAAAACCTCCGTCAACTGACGATTGGGACTTTCCGAACGCATGAGCGAAACACCTTCAACCGCTCTCGGCTCGAGCCAGGTGATTTCCACCCGCAAGCTGGTTCATGTCTCGATGCTGGGGTTTGCCTTCCTGCTGCCGTTTCTGACTTGGGTCCAGGCGGCGGGTGCAGCCTTGCTGGCCCTTCTCTTCAACCTCTTTGTTCTTCCACGCCTGGAAATTGACCTGCGCAAGCGAACACGCGACCAGATCAGTCCCGACGTTTGGACGGGCATCGTGATTTATCCGCTTTCCGTGCTGCTGTTGATTCTTCTCTATCGGCACAACATGGAGATCGTAGCCGCGGTGTGGGCCATCATGGCGCTCGGTGACGGCTCGGCGGGAGTCGCAGGGGTGCTGATGAAAGGCCCGCCGCTTCCCTGGAACCGAGCCAAGTCGTGGCCGGGATTCATCGCCTTCGCGCTGGCCGGAACGCTCGGCGCTTCTGCTCTCATGCGCTGGGTGGCTCCTGCCATGCCCACCGGTCAGGTCTGGTTGCTGTGCGCCGCGACGGCGCTAGTCGGCGCAGCCGTGGAAAGCATCCCGATCGGCCTCGACGATAACCTGACCGTGCCGCTCGTCGCAGGCGCCTTCCTGTTTGGCGTGTCCTTCGTCGAAGCGTCGTCGTTCTGGAGCAATTATCCCTACCTCAAATCAAGGCTTCTCTGGGCGCTTGCCGTCAACCTGGCGTTCGCGCTCGCCGCCCTGGCCGTGCGGACGATCACCGTTTCGGGCGCGGCGATGGGCTTCGTCCTCGGCGTCGCGGTTTACCTGGGCTACGGCCTGCGGAGCTTTCTCATCCTCCTCCTGTTTTTCGCCCTGGGTTCGGCAGCCACGCGCCTGGGCTACGCGCGCAAAGCCGCGCGCGGCGTTGCCGAGCGCCGCGGCGGCCGGCGAAGCTGGCGCGAGGCTTCGGCGAATCTTCTCGCCGCTGCGTTCTTTTCCATCCTCGTCGTGGCCACGCCCCATCAAACTGCGTTCCTGATCGCGATGGTTGCTTCCTTCGTCGAGGCCGCGGGCGACACGATTTCGAGCGAAATCGGGCAATGGCTTTCGAATCGCGCCTATCTCATCACCACTTTCAAGCCGGTCCCGGCGGGAGAAGATGGCGGGGTCTCCGTCGGCGGGACGGCCGCGGGCGCGGCGGCGTCGGCGCTGGTGGCCGGCGCCGCGCTCTCGCTCGGCCTGTGTGGCTGGAGCGGCGCGGCGGTCGCCTTTGCGGCGGGCATCGCAGGAAACCTGCTCGATAGTCTTATCGGCGCCACCGTGGAGCGGCGCGGCCTGGTCACCAACGCGATCGTGAACTTCACCGGCACGAGTTTTGCGGGCGCCGTCGCCCTCGTCCTTGCCCTGCACGGGTTCGGAAAGTAAAAGCGAAACGCCAAGCGACTGCTGATTGCAATCTCTTCATCTCTGGACAGCTAACCCGCTGCGGGCTGGCAATGATTCGAGAATACGTTTTCCTGCAAGCTGC
Source organism: Acidobacteriota bacterium (assembly GCA_024638215.1). Taxonomy (GTDB): domain Bacteria; phylum Acidobacteriota; class Terriglobia; order UBA7540; family UBA7540; genus JAHEKS01. The sequence continues at coordinate 1,625 of JAHEKS010000341.1, forward strand.
GCGTTCGCCTTGCGAATTGGAGTTTCTTGTCGCGCCTTATTTGGGCTAACATAGGGCCTTCTGGACCAGCAGCTGGAAAACGATTTTCCCGAAACGCCCAAAGCTTATTGGGCTTATCCAACAGAATTCGGTGTGTGGCTGAAGGTGAGGTATTACATGGCAACGAGAAACGAAACTGCCGTCGCGCAAACCGGATCGGCGGCGAAATCAGGCGCCGGAGTGGAAGAGGCCGTCCGCTCGCGGTACGCGGAGGCGGCTCGCGCGCGCGAAGAAGACCTCTGCTGTCCTGACGTTCAGTACGACCAGAAATATCTCGAGGCGATCCCGCGTGAAATCGTCGAGCGTGACTACGGCTGCGGTGACCCGTCGCGCTACGCGGAAGCCGGTGAAACCGTCTTGGACCTCGGAAGCGGAAGCGGCAAGGTCTGCTACATCCTGGCGCAGCGTGTAGGAGCGAGTGGCCGCGTGATCGGGGTGGACTTCAACGATGAAATGCTCTCGCTGGCGCGCCGCCACCAACCGGCGATCGCCCAGCGGCTGGGCTACTCGAACGTCCAGTTCCGCAAAGGCAGAATCCAGGACTTGCGGCTCGACTACGAACTGCTGGACCAGCATTTGCGCGAGCACCCGGTCACGAATTCCATGGCGCTTCTGGAGGTGGAAGCCCACGCGGACACGCTCCGCCGCACGTCGGCGATGGTTCCCGACGCTTCAGTGGACCTGGTGGTTTCCAACTGCGTGCTGAACCTGGTGCGCGACGAGGACAAGCAGCAACTCATCCACGAAATCTATCGCGTCCTGCGGGTGGGCGGGCGCGTGGCCGTTTCCGACATCGTCAGCGACGAAGACGTCCCGGAAGAATTGAAGCGCGACCCGGAACTCTGGAGCGGATGCGTCTCCGGCGCCTTTCGCGAGGACCAGTTCCTCGCAGCGCTCGAGGAAGCCGGATTTTACGGCATCACGCTCGACCGCTTCGAGCCCAAGCCCTATCGGACCATCAACGGCATCGAATTCCGCTCCGTCACCGTGCTCGCGTACAAAGGCAAGGAAGGTCCGTGCCTGGAACGCAACCAGGCGGTCATCTACAAGGGCCCGTGGAAAGAGGTTTATGATGATGACGGCCACGTGCTCGAACGCGGCCGGCGCATGGCAGTGTGCGACAAGACGTTCGGGATTTATTCCCGCGCGCCCTACCGCGAACAGTTCGTGTTCGTGGCTCCTTACCAGGAAGTTGCGAAGGAGCAAGCAAAACCTCTTGACTGCCGCGGGCGCGCGTTTCGCCACTCGCGGGAGACCAAAGGGCTGGATTACCGCGTGACGCAGTCGAATGGAGAGTCCTGCTGCGGCCCGGAAGGCTGCCGCTAGAGGATCGGCCGGGAGAAGCCCGCATGATCGGCTTTGAAGAAAAACTGGTTCAGATTGGCTGCTCGCCCCTGCGCGCTTCGGGGGTCGAAACCCTGCAGGTCAACGTCGGGAGACTCTGCAACCAGACCTGCCGGCATTGCCACGTGGACGCCGGGCCGACCCGAACCGAGATCATGACGCGCGAGACGGCCGAGCTGGTGGTCGACGTCATCAATCGATACAACATACCTAACGTAGATATTACCGGCGGGGCGCCGGAGCTCAACCCGAATTTTGATTATCTGGTTCGCGAGGCGCGGGCACGCGGCCGGCGTGTGCTGGATCGCTCCAACCTGACGGTGTTTTTTGTGGAAGGCAAGCAGTACCTGCCGGAATTCCTGCGCGATCACCAGGTCGAAATCGTCGCATCAATGCCTTGTTATCTTGAGAAGAACGTTGATACGCAGCGCGGCAAGGGTGTCTACGCCAAGAGCATCGAGGCGCTGCAATGGCTGAATCGGCTGGGCTACGGCGATCCCTCCGCCGGCCTCACGCTCAACCTGGTTTACAATCCGCTCGGGCCTTCGCTTCCCCCACCCCAGACGCAACTGGAGGAGGACTACCGGCGCGAGCTTGGCTCGCGCTTCGGCGTGGTCTTCAATCACCTTTATACCATCGCCAACATGCCTATCAGCCGCTTCCTGGCCGACCTCGTGCGGCACGGCAACTACGAGCAGTACATGGAGCTGCTGGTCGAGAAATTCAATCCCTCGACCGTGGACGGCGTGATGTGCCGGACCATGGTCAGCGTGGGCTGGGAAGGCGCGCTTTACGATTGCGACTTCAACCAGATGCTTGCGATGCCCATCAATCACGGCTCCCCGCGCCATCTGCGCGAGTTTGACACCTACCTTCTGACCCGCCGGGAAATCCGCACCGGTCCCCACTGCTTCGGCTGCACCGCCGGCAGCGGCTCAAGTTGCGGCGGCGCCCTGAGCTAGCCAGCAAATTTCCACCCGCTTCCGCCACGCTTTTCACCGACTATTACACTCCCGAAACCATCACACAGCCCGTGGCCTGCGCACATGCAGTTTGGTATCGTGACCCGTGACGAGAGGCAAGATGATGTATAGGCCGCTTGCCCGTTGCGAGGTTTTGCGAAGAGTGCTAGCCTTGCCTCCAAAGTAACCCCTCGAGGCGCGCTATGGAAATCTTCGGCGTACTCATTGGTCTGGGCATCGTGGTTTTCTACTTTGTGGCGCCGGTCGTCGCCTTGATCCGCGCTAGGTCTGTGACCGCATGAAAAGATTCTATAATATATTGTTCTTGGGGGGACTTTAGGCCTATACTGAGGCATGTCGCGACGCGCCCTTGAGGTGAAGGTAACTGCCGAAGATCAGAT
>JAHEKS010000342.1 GCA_024638215.1 Acidobacteriota bacterium
TTTATGCCAAGCACGTCGGAGCCACCGACATATCGGTTTTCGAAGCCGAAATCCGAGAGCTCCTCGCGACGCCGGGCAACGGGGAAGCGGCTGGTTTCCGTGCCGACCTGGTCCCGGGTTCGGTGCAAGACATCGAAGTGGGCGACCCGGCGGAAGTGAATTCGGAAGTGCCGGGAGTGAACCTGACCAAGCTGACGCAAGCCCAGAAGGACGCCTACATCAAATTGCTCAAGACGAAACAGTGCACTTGTGGCTGCAACCTGAACCTTTATCGCTGCCGCACCGAGGATCGTGCCTGTGCTATCAGCCTGAAGCTGGCGCGAGAAGAACTCGAGAAATTCCTCAAGTCATCTGCCTGAGTCAAGTCTCGTTCCCCACGCAACTCATTCCCTTTTTTGACCACGGTGAGTCTCGGCACGAACCCTCTTCAAATTTTCCCTTAATCCGGCTAAGATGGCCTGCCTTAATCGTCAGTTGTTTGAGGGGGGATTTATGAATCAATTGAAGCGGACTGCCACGCTCGCCTTGTGCTTCGTGGCGGCCCTGGCGGTCTTTTGCGCGCCCCGGCCTTCGCGGGCGCAGGAATTCAGTGAGACGCTCATCAACGGAATGAAGTGGAGACAGATCGGCCCGTTCCGCGGCGGGCGCGTGCTGGCTGTCACCGGCGTTCCCGGCAATCCCAACCTGTTTTACTTTGGCGCGGTTTCGGGCGGCGTCTGGAAAACCGTGAACGGCGGCGTCACCTGGCAGCCGCTCTTTGACAAGGAGCCCATTTCTTCCATCGGCGCCATTGCCGTGGCCGAATCCGATCCCAACGTGATCTATGTCGGCACGGGTGAAGCCTGCATCCGCAACGACATTTCCTATGGCGACGGCGTGTACAAGTCGGTGGACGGCGGCAAGACGTGGACGAACGTCGGGCTGAAGGACTCGCGCCACATCGGCGCCATCATCGTGGACCCGCACGACGCCAACACGGTCCTCGTCGCGGCGCTCGGCCACGCTTACGGGACCAACACCGAGCGCGGCGTCTTTCGCTCCACCGACGGCGGCAAGACCTGGGAAAAGGTCCTCTACAAGGACGACAAAACCGGCGCGGTTGACATCGTCTTTGACCCCAGCAACTCGCACATTCTGTTCGCGGCTCTGTGGGAAGCGCATCGCACGCCCTATAGCCTGGAGAGCGGCGGGCCGGGCAGCGGCCTCTACAAATCGACCGACGGCGGCACAACCTGGAAGCGCCTGGAAGGCAACGGCCTGCCGGCGGGAATTCTGGGCCGCATCGGCGTTTCGGTTTCGGGCGGCGACGCGGAGCGCGTTTACGCGCTGATCGAAGCGAAGGAGGGCGGACTCTATCGGTCCGGCGACGGCGGCGACCATTGGACACGCGTCAATGAGGACGACCGTTTCCGCCAGCGCGCCTGGTATTTCACGCACGTCTTTGCCGACCCGGTCAGCGCGGACACGGTCTACGTTCTCAACACCGGGTTGTTCCGCTCGACCGACGGCGGCAAGACCTTCGAGCTTCTGCCCGCGCCGCACGGCGACCACCATGGCCTCTGGATCGACCCCGACGATCCGCTGCGAATGATCAATTCCAACGACGGCGGCGTCAACATCACGCAAGATGGCGGGAAAACCTGGTCCACTCAGGACAACCAGCCTACCGCGCAGTTCTATCACGTGTCGGTTGACAACCGTTATCCTTACTATGTCTATGGCGCGCAGCAGGACAACACGACGGTCGCCATCGCCAGCCGCACCAGCCACGGCGTGATCGAGCAGCGCGACTGGTACACGGTCGGCTACGCCGAGAGCGGTTACGCTGCTCCCGACCCGCGCGATGCCAACATTGTTTACGTGGACGGATACGCCGGCGATCTCACCCGCTTCGACCGCCGCACCGAACAGTTTACGGAAATCTCTCCCTGGCCCAATGACAATGCCGGCATCGGCGCCGTGGACATGAAATACCGCTTCCAATGGACCGAGCCGGTGGTTTTTTCGCCGCACGACCCGAACGTTCTTTACATGGCGGGGAACGTGCTTTTCAAAACCACCGACCGCGGGATGACGTGGACGATCATCAGCCCCGACCTCACGCGCAACGACAAAAGCAAGCAGCAGGTTTCCGGCGGGCCCATCACCAAGGACAGTTCCGGCGCGGAGATCTACGACACCATCTTCACGGTGGCCGAATCGCCGGTCCAAAAAGATTTGATCTGGGCAGGGTCGGACGACGGCCTGGTTCACGTCACGCGCGATGGCGGCAAGAACTGGGCCGACGTCACGCCCAAGGACATTCCCGCGTGGTCGGTGATCAGCCTGATTGACCCTTCGCCCCACAGCGCGGGAACGGCTTACGTGGCCGTGGACAATCACCAGCAGGATGACTTCAAGCCCTACGCCTATAAGACCGACGATTTCGGCAAGACCTGGACGAAGATCACCAAGGGCATTCCCGATGGCGCTTACATCCACGTAGTGCGCGAAGACCCGGTGCGCAAGGGCCTGCTCTACGCCGGCACAGAAACCGGCGTCTATGTTTCCTTCAACGACGGCGGGGAGTGGCAGCCCCTGCAATCGAACCTGCCCCATGCCCCGGTTCGTGACCTGGTGGTGAAGGACGACGACCTGGTGGCGGCAACGCACGGCCGCTCGTTCTGGATTCTGGATGACATCACGCCGCTGCGCCAGTTGAACGCGCAGATGGCCGGCTCGGACGTTTACCTCTTCAAGCCGCGGACCACCATCCGCCTGCACGGTCTGGGCGGCCTGGTTCCACGCGGCGCGGTGGGCGAAAACCCGCCCGACGGCGCCATTGTTTACTACTACCTGAAGACCGCTCCGAAGGAGAAAGAGGAAATCACGCTGGACGTGCTCGACAGCAAGGGCAAGGTGATCCGGAAATACTCGAACCTGAAGAAGCGGGAAGAGGCGCAGCAGAAAGAATGGCCCGACCAGGCGGAAGAACTCAAGCTGCTGCCGGCCAAGGCAGGCGTGAACCGCTTCGCCTGGGACCTGCATTACGAAAAGGCGACCATCATTCCCGGCGCGGTCAATTCCGACTGGATGCCCAGCGGGCCGTGGGTTTTGCCGGGCAATTACACGCTCAAGCTGACGGTGGCGGGCAAGAGCTATACCGCGCCGGTTGAGGTCAAGCTCGATCCGCGCGTCAAAACTTCGATGGCCGATCTGGAGAAGCAGCTTGACCTGGCGACAAAAATCAATGAAGCGGTGAGCCGCGATCACGCGACCGTCAATCAGATCCACGGCCTGCGCGAGCAGCTTACGGCGCTCAAGAAACGTTTGAAAGAGCAGAAGAAGGGCGAAAACGTCGTCCAGGCGGCGGACGAACTGGACAAGAAAATGACCGCGGTCGAGGAAGAGCTCTATCAGCCCAAAATGAAGAGCACCGAGGACAACCTGAATTATCCCGACAAGCTCGACCAGCAGTTCATTTCGCTGGGTTCGGGCGTCGAGAATGCCGACTCGGCTCCCAACGCGGCGGCGTATGAGCGCTTCAAGGAGTTGAGCGCGCAGCTCGACGGCTTGATGGCCAAGTGGCAGGAAATCGAAAGCAAGGATCTGCCGGCGCTGAACGAGCTGATCCGGAAAGAGAAGATACCCGTGATCATGCTGCCGCCCGCAGGCGAGGCAGGGGGAGCGACGAAGTAGAGACGTTCCGGTGGAACGTCTCAACCGAAACCTGCCCTGGTGGCGCGACTTGCCGTAGAGACGCCCCCACCGGGGCGTCTCTACGGGCCGGGACGCCGCCGCTATGACAAGGCGCGAACCCGGCCGCCGCGCGCAGCATCTAATGTTGCACAGCGTGGATTGCCACTGCTGGGTGAAAGGGAAAATAGCACGATGAAGAAAACAGCCGGGCGTTTTTCGATTTGCGCAGCGTTTGCCGCGATGTGCGCGGTCGCGGCGGCGGCGCAGGTGCCGCAGGTGGTTTCGGCGCGCATGCTGCTCGGGACCGACGCCGTCCACGCCGGCGCTCCCGCGCAGGCGGCGGTTGTGGCTGAAGTCACTCCCGGCTATCACATCAACGACCACCATCCCTCGCTCGATTATCTGATTCCCACTGAGGTCAAACTGGACCCCTCGCCTAAGCTGGCCGTTGACAAACTGGTTTACCCCAAGGGCGAGCTCAAGAGCTTTGCCTTCTCGGACACGCAGCTTTCCGTTTACCAGGGCAAGGTCACGGTGGGCATCCTGCTGAATGTGGCGCGCGGAACGCCGCCCGGCGAGTACACCCTGCGCGGGAAATTCGCTTACCAGGCCTGCAACGATCACGCCTGCCTGCCGCCTGCGAGCGTCCCGGTCTCGCTCACCGTCAAAGTGGTTGCGCGCAACGTGC
>JAHEKS010000343.1 GCA_024638215.1 Acidobacteriota bacterium
GGCTCCGGTCCCGTCCCAGGGACGGTACGTGCTGGCCTTGCGCCCGGCGTGTGCCAACTGAATGCCGGCAACGCTGCCCTGAGAATGAATGAACCCCGTAATCCGGGCGAGAAACTCAACATGGTCGTCGCTCCAGATTCCGAGGTCCTGCGGACTGATTCGTCCTTCCGGAGCAACGGCAGTGGCTTCGGTGATGACCAGGCCGGCCCCTCCGACGGCCCGGCTCCCCAAGTGAACCAGGTGCCAGTCGTTCGCGAAGCCGTTTTTACCGGAATACTGGCACATCGGTGATACGACGATGCGATTGGGAAGCGTCACGTCTTGAATTGGAAGGGGATCGAACAGATTAGGCATAAGTTCAGCTCCTCGATGATCTTCTTCGATACAGAACCAACAAAGAAGAATAATCTTGTCAGCTCATGTCCACTACCAGGAGCTTTCGCTCCGTCATCTCCTCGATGGCGTAGCGCAGTCCTTCTCTCCCCAGGCCGGAATCTTTTACGCCGCCATAGGGCATGTGATCGATACGAAATGTCGGGACGTCTCCTACGATCACCCCGCCCACTTCGAGATCCTCATACGCCTGGAAAAGCAGCTTCGCGTCGCGGGTGAAAACGCCTGCCTGCAGGCCGTAAGGCGAATCGTTCACCTGGCGGAGGGCGTCCGCGAATTCGTCGTAGGGCTCAACCGTCACGACCGGGGCGAACACTTCTTCACAATTGACCCGTTGTCGGGGCCGGGTACCCGTCAAGACGGTCGGTTCCACCAGCGCGCCCTTGCGATTGCCGCCGCAAAGGAGTCGCGCACCTTCGGTGACGGCTTCTTCCACCCACTCGAGCGCGCGCGCCGCCGCCGCCTCGGAAATCATCGGGCCCACGTCCGTCGCTTCGTCCAGCGGGTCTCCCAAATTGAGTTTCTTCACTCGCGACAGGAAGGCGTCGAGAAATCTTTCGAGCACGGCACGCTCGACAAGGATGCGCTGGACCGAGATGCAGGTCTGCCCTGCATAGGAGAAGCTGCCTGCTACGCAGCGCTCGGCCGCTTTTTCCAGATCGGCGTCACGGTGAATGATGACCCCGGCATTCCCCCCGAGCTCCAGTGTCACGCGCTTCTTGCCGGCCTTCTTTTTGAGCTCCCAGCCCACCGCCGCGCTGCCGGTGAAGGAGAGCATCTTCACGCGGTCATCGGTGATGAGCGGCTCGGCGTCTTCGACCGCCAAAGGCAGAACATTCAGGCCGCCCGCCGGCCATCCCGCTTGTGCGACCAGCTCGGCGAGCATCAAGGAGCAGAGCGGAGTTTGTGGCGCCGGCTTATGGATCACCGGATTGCCCGAGGCAATGGCGGGCGCCCACTTGTGCGCCACGAGGTTCAGAGGAAAGTTGAAGGGCGTGATGGCGGCAATCGGCCCGATAGGGAATCTCCGCACGATGGCCCAGCGTCCGGCGGCCGAGGGCTGCAAGTCGAGCGGCAGCCACTCGCCGCAAATCCGCGCGCTCTCTTCGGCCGCAATCGTAAAGGTGAAGATGGCGCGGCTCACCTCGGCGCGGGCGGCTTTCATGGGCTTTCCGGCTTCGAGCGCCAGGGTGCGCGCGAATTCTTCTTGCCGCTCCGCCAGGCCCGCCCCCACTCCGCGCAAGACGCGCTGGCGTTCGTATGAACCTAATCTGCGAGTGGCCTCGAAGGCCGAACTTGCGGCAACCATCGCAGCCTCCACGTGTTCGCGCCTCGCTTGAGTAATCGTGGCAAGTACTTGTTGATCGGAGGCGGCATGGACTTCTTTGCTCTCGCCGTCCGTTCTCCACTGTCCGTTGAGATAAAATCCCCACGACCTGATTTGATTCATGACCATATTCAGAACCTTTCCCGCAAGCGCCTCATGGTTCGCGCCCGGATTCTTGCCGAGTGACGACGGTGGTACCGCCAATTATTATGGCACGTTGAGGGGAGACGGCGGCCCGGTTGTCTTCAGAGGGTACAGACATATGCCGCGCTACCGCTTCATCTCTTGCCGGCAATCACGCGATGGCCCAACTCTGCCCACGCGGCTTCACGAAAATGCCGTGGTGACAACCGCGACGACAATCCGGCAGGGCGACGAATGGAGGGACAAAGTTCCGCTCTCAACCGCAACCAAATTCGCTGCAACCCTGATCAGCTTCTTCCTATGCCGTGATAGCGGAAGCCGAGGCCCGCGACCTGACGCGGGTCCAGGATGTTCTTGGCGTCCACCAGGGTTTGCCCGCGCATTGATTCCTTGATCCTGCCCAGGTCCAGGTTGCGGAATTCGTTCCACTCCGTGCAGACGATCAGGGCGTCGGCGGCTTCGGCCGCCTGGTAGGCGTCGGTGCAGTAGGTGACAGCCTTCGAGCCCAGCACTTGCCGGGCGCGCTCCATCGCGGCAGGGTCAAAGACGCGCAGCGCGCACCGTTCCTGGAGCAGCGCCTGGCAGATGGCGATCGGGCGGGACTCGCGGATATCGTCTGTCTTGGGCTTGAACGAAAGCCCCAGCACCGCGACCGTCTTTCCCTGGAGCGGGTCAAGGTCCCGGCGAAGCTTCTGAACCACGCGCAGGTATTGCCGGTCGTTGACGGCGACCGCTGCTTCCACAATCTTCACCTCTTCGCCCAGCTTCTTCGCGATATGAACGAACGCCCGCGTGTCTTTCGGCAGGCAATATCCTCCAAAGCCCGGCCCGGGATGAAGAAATTTGGATCCGACGCGCGGGTCGAGCCCCAGCGCGTGCGCGACGGCGTGGACGTCCGCCCCTTCGCCGATCGAATCGCACAGGTTGGCGATTTCGTTGATGAAGGAGATTTTCACCGCTAGATAGGAGTTCGCCGCGTACTTGATCAGTTCGGCGCACTCCCAGGTGGTCATGACGAAGGGCGTTTGGATCAAATAAAGCGGCCGGTAAAGGTCCTTCATGATCGCCGCCGCGCGGTCCGACCGCGTTCCAATCACGATGCGATTGGGATGAAAGAAATCCTCGACCGCCGCGCCTTCGCGCAGGAATTCCGGATTGGCCGCCACTTCGAATTCCCGGGGACGTTTCAGCCGGGCGCGAATTCGCTGGTGCACTTGCGCCGAGGTCCCAACGGGGACGGTGCTTTTGACGACGATGATTTTGTATTCGTCCATGCCGTCGGCGATGGCATCCGCGACCGACAACACCTGGCTCAGGTCGGGAAGACCGTCCTCGCCCGCGTCGGTGCCCACGGCGATGAAATTCACCAGCGAGCTCTGCACGGCTGCGGTCAGGTCGGTGGAGAACTTCAGCCGGCCGCTCACCTGGTTGCGCCGGACGAGGTCCTCCAGCCCCGGCTCATAAATCGGGACCGACCCTTGCTGGAGCATGCCGATTTTTTCCGGGTCCTTGTCTACGCAAGTGACCGTTAGTCCGAGATCGGCCAGGCCCGCGCCGGTCACCAAGCCCACATACCCGCTGCCGATTACCGTGATGTGCATTCTTCCTCCTCGAGGCGACACAAGTATATCCGTCGCGCTTGCGCGAGCAACAATTTCCTGCCCGCCTCGGGAAGCCGAATCCGCGCCTGATCAGTTTGGTGAGAACGCTCAGCGGCTGGCGAGGGTCTCATTGACGGTTACAATCCCGGACTCGGGGACCTCGATTTCGCGGCGCAGCGGTTGAAAGCCCGAGGCAAACAGGATCAGCGTGTGGTGTCCGGGAGACATGTGGAATGAGGTGGGCGTATCGCCCTTCGGTGTGCCGTCGGCGAAAACGGTGGCGTTAGGAGGATTCGTATTGACCTGCACGTTCATCTCAGGCGCTGAAGGGGCCGCGGGAGGAAGTTCGACACTTTTCGCCACCACTTCCTGGTCCGCAATGGTGACTGTCCCTTCCTGAGTTTCGCGTCCTGCCATCTGGACCGTGTACGAGTGCCGCCCCACGACCATTCTGGTGCGGACAGGGCTGGGGCCGTGGGGCTTTCCATCGATTGAAACTTCCGCGCCGGGCGGTTCGGTGGTAATGATCAGCTCGCCGTTCAAAGCGGCCATCGTCGCACTGACGATCATGACCCTGTCCGACTCGACGTCCACGCTCTGCCGGATCTCGGAGTACCCTGGTTGGGAGAGCTCAAGAACGTGGGCGCCGGGCCGGAGGTTCGTAAACGTATGCGGCGTCACCCAAGCAGGATTGCTTTCGCCGTCAAGTTTGACCGTGGCGCCCGTCACGTTTGCGGTGACGAAGAGCTGTCCAGGTCGCTCGGCTGGAACTGGAGCAGGTACCGGCCTTGCGACCGCCTCGGCTGGATTGGGTGCCCTTGGCTTTTCCGGATTCACGCGAGGCGGTCCCGCGCGTGGGGCAGGGGCAGTCGCTTCTGCGATTTGTCCGCCCACG
>JAHEKS010000344.1 GCA_024638215.1 Acidobacteriota bacterium
ACTTGCGATTCCCGGGAATGGCCTGTAAGTTAGACAGGCGTGAGTCGTAGAACTCGCGGGCATCCCGTGCGCGGCGTGCAACGGGAAGGCGCAAATGGAACGCGGCATGTGGCTGAAGTCGAAACGAAACTGGGAAGATGGTTACACGGTAATCACCCCGCAGATTACTGCAGATGGCAATCATCGGTGGCCATTCGACCTATCGTTCCCGATTGACGTGCGCTTTTTCAGGTTTGGCGGGCGGAATCGGATCCGCATGAACCGCCATGACTACTCTGAACTGCTCTGCCTGCTGTCGGGCGAATTGGTGTGGCAGATTCAAGACCGCCAAGTCATGCAGAAGGAAGGAGACCTTATCGTTATTGGCAGTACCCTCTATCATCGCCCCTGGGCATCTCCCGGACGATACGAGAAAGCGGTTGTCCTATATTTCTTGCCCGAGTTAATCGAGCATGGCGACGCCTCCGGAGAGGCTGCGGAGTACCTCATGCCTTTCCGCATCCAGGACGCCGCCTTTCCACACGTGGTGCCTGCAAGAACAGGCATCGCAGTTCAAAGCCTTGAGCTCATGAAACTCATTCATGCCGAGCTCCCTGCCATCACCAATCGTTCGCGGTTAACGGTGAAAACCTACTTGAAAATGATCCTGATTTCTCTCATGAACCATTACTCAGATTATGGGAAAACACATGAGGTGTTTGAGCGGCGGCAGGCAGCGATCCAGCGGCTTGGACCGCTGTTCGACCTCCTCGAAAAACATTTCAATGAGACGATGACCATTGAGAGCGCCGCGGACGTTGTGGGAATGAGCCAGTCGCACTTCCGGCGGTTCTTCAAGCAGGTGACGGGACAGTCTTTTGTCACTTACGTGAACCACTTTCGAATCGCCAAGGCTCAGCATTTGTTGGCGACGACCGAGAAATCGATTCTGGAAATCAGCCAGGAGGTGGGCTTCTGTGACCAGAGTTACTTCGGTTCCGTTTTTCGCAGGCTTGTGCGCACCCCTCCGCTCCAATACCGGAAAGTCACATCCCGCGTCTCCGTGAACGCTCCATCGTTACAGAGTGACACACAGCGGGCCTTGATAGCAGACCCTCTAAGCCAGCCTTAATGGGGGCAAGTGCGAGACCCTCGCCGACGCAAGGATCGAGCGCGACGAAAGCAGGAGTGGACTGGGGGTGCGCGCGATCGCGCTCGGCTTCCTCTAGCGATAGCGGGTAAAACCCGGGAGGGGCTCGGCCTCGATTCTCATCATCGGATTCCTCCTGCCTGCGTTTCAAATGCGTTTTTCGTGTGGTTAATCCTATTGTAGATACATGCCCAGCAGGCGTTTGACGAACCACACACAACGGACTCATCTGCGCTCGTGTTGCCTTCTGTCACCGCGCACTGTTGAAACGTGCCCGAACCGTGTACGTGTTTTGAGATGAGTGTGTGCTCGGGTTGCAGCGGTCGGTTGCGATTGAAAACCCGCAACCCGGGCATGCGGCGAGGTTCGCACAGGGAAACAACCGCTTCATCTTGAAGGGCTGGTACGCCCGGAGAGATTCGAACACCCGACCCCCTGCTTCGTAGGCAAGGGAAAACACGCTATCTTGTTGGCTCGCTTTGCACCACGGCTTTACAAGGTATTCGGGCGTTATTGTTCCCAACTTGTTCCCAGCTGTGTCATTTCGAGGGTGCAGTCCATTTCTTGCACCTGAGCAAAACTCGAGGCGGTTGTAGGAAGCCGCGATTCGCTGTCGTAAGCCCGTCGTGCGAATAGTGCGTCACGCCCCTGTCGGCACAGTAAGCTGATCCAATTCATGCATCTCGTTCAAACTCTCGCCATCTTCATGCGATCATCTCTTTCCATCTAATGCCAACCGCAGAAATCGTGGACTCCTAATCCCCAGGCCGCGGGTTCGAGTCCCACCCCTCTTGCCATTTTGTTTTCGATAAATTACAGGGATTCAGCGGTTCGCCTTTTTGCAAAGGTGTGGGGATCTTTATGAGGCAAAGCTGCGGGTTTTGGGGGCCCGTGTGATTCGCTGGCTTCTCTTTGCCGCCGTCCCGTCCACCGAGTTCCATGCGCATTCGGGTGCCGTTCATCAACACGGAAGCGACATTGCTCAAACTCACTGCTGCCTCGCTAGGCACAGCAGCATTCGCGCACCGCCGGGGAAGACAAGACGACCACCGCTCCTGCCACCATGCACGGATATTCAGGAAGCCGCTAAGGACTGCGACGAAGATGGCCGAGGGTTCGGAGCCAGGCTTCGGGCCCGCAGGTCCACGCGGCCCCAATCAATAACAACCAGCCTTCTTATGCTTGTACTTTTCTCAGGCTGCTTGTTCCTTCGGTTGACTTTCCGGAAGGTAAGAGGTGACAGCCTTTTCCATCTCACGGGCGGTCGCGATATGCTCGGGATAGTTGACGGCCCGGATATCAAACGAAAAGCGCTCACTGGCACCCGAGGCGGCTCGCAAACGATCCGCGATCCGGTCCGAAACGTGGCAGGCGTCTGCTGCGGCGACGCCGGGCAGCAGGATTCCGAACATACCGAGCCGAAACTGATAAATTGAATCTTCCCGGCGCAGTGTGTGGATAAGCGCTTTGGCAGCGTCGCCAAAGGATGTGGCGATCTCCCTCGCATAGAGAAGTTCATGTGAAGGTTTCAATTGGACTGTCAATAATGAGAGGGACTGTTGCGTACTAGACGCACGGCGAAACTCCATTGTCAACCGATCCTGAAAATGGCTGACCCCGGGCAGAGACTCCAACAACTCGGCGCTAGCCTCGTGACGAATCTGCATCATTCGGCTCTGCTCCTCGACAAGCTGCTTCCGGAGTTGGCGGATCATCAGTTGTCGGTCCAAGAAGTAGCCGGCCAAAAGGATGGACAATGCGCAGAAGCCGAAGAACATTCTTCGCATGGTTGTCCCGCTGAGGATAATTGGGTCGGAAAAGACCGTGGGGTACATCAGCAATGCCGTGCCCGCGGCCAATATCAAAATGACCGTGATGGCCAGCAGCCACAGGTGCAGTTCGCGACGGTCCAACATCATCGGATCAACTCGGTCAAAAACTCGCATGACTCGACTTCCCCTGCAGCATTGCCCGGCCTCCACGTTCCTATGACCCTTTCCGAATCCCAGGCGGGACACCCGCTACGCTGCTTGCCGCGGCGCGTCCAGTACCTCGCGAACCTTACGGGCCAGTGCATCCGGCGTGAAGGGCTTCTGAAGAAATGGGGTACTTTCCTCCAAAATGCCATGAGACACAATTGCGTTGTCCGTATAGCCGGACATATAAAGAACCTCCAGCCCCGGACGCAAAAACGCCAGATGTTCGGCCAACTTCCGTCCGCTCATCGTGGGCATGACCACGTCGGTCAGTAAGAGGTGGATGGGGCCTTCGTGCCGCTCGCAGACTTGCACGGCTTCTGTGGGATTCAAGGCCGTGACCACCTTGTACCCCTTCAATTCCAGAATCCTTCCTGCCAAGTCCCGTACTCCCTCCTCGTCCTCCACCAGCAGGATGGTCTCGGAACCCCCGGACAGCGGCACGCCGGGGGAAATGGCTCCTTCAGGCCGGGCGGTCTCTTCGACTCGCGGCAGATAGATCCTGAACGTTGTCCCTTGGCCAGGCTCGCTATAAAGCCAGATGTGGCCCCCACTCTGCTTGACAATCCCATAGACCGTAGCCAGTCCCAAACCGGTGCCTTTGCCCTTCTCCTTGGTGCTGAAGAAGGGCTCGAAGATGTGGGCTTGCGTTTCGGCATCCATCCCGATGCCGGAATCACTCACCGCCAGCATCACATAGCGACCCGGCAACACACCCACGTGGCTGCGCGCGTAGCCTTCGTCGAGATGCACGTTCGCCGTTTCAAGGGTCAGGTGGCCGCCCTGGGGTATGGCATCGCGCGCATTCACCGCCAGGTTCATAATCACCTGCTCGACTTGTCCCGGGTCGGCTTTGACTCGTCCCAAGTCAGGCTCCAGATGCGTCGCAAGCTCAATATCCTCACTGATTAAGCGCCGCAGCATCTTGTCCATGTTGGCGACGATGGTGTTTAGATCCAGCACCCGCAGCTCGAGCACCTGTTGGCGGCTGAAAGCCAGGAGTTGCCGAGTGAGCGAGGCGGCCCGGTTCCCCGCGTTCAGGACCTCATTGATATGGCCTCGCAGCCGGGCATCGGAACCCAACCGGTCGAGCAACAATTGGCTGTAACCGATGATGATGGTCACCAGGTTATTGAAGTCGTGGGCCACGGATCTCACCGCGACGATAAACCACCGTGACGTCCTTGCCCGAAAGGCTCTGTTGAAACTTCTGCCGCACTCGAGACTCCCTGCGGT